>NZ_CAPJ01000041.1 GCF_000331775.1 Xanthomonas translucens pv. translucens DSM 18974 | reverse complement strand
TTTCAGAGCCGACTATTGATCGGATCGCCTTCGAAGGCGGTGCCCCGGTGCACCCCACCCTGCTTCAGCGCCGCGTTGCCGCTGCTGCCATGCGGGCCGGTGCTGTCGCCGGCCTGGCCCAGCCCGCCGGTGCACATGGTGTTGCAACTGCCCGTGTTCTTGACCGGCTGACCTTCGCCCGAAATCTTGTCGTTGGCGTAGACATCGCCCCACCAATGCCCGTTGGAATACACGCTCGCGGCCGCGAAGCCGTCGCTGTAGGAAACGGTAAAGACGGGCGGTTTTTCGCAGCCATTGGATTGGCACAGCCGCATGGCGCCATCGATGACGAACTGCACCGCCTCGTTCACGGTTGGAAACGATTGCGAACCGCTCGTGGAATCGCCCGTATAAGGCGGTCCGTATTGCGTCCGCGGCGTCGCCTGGCTCAGCGGCGAAACCAGCATCCCGACAAGCAGTAACAGGCAGAGCACACCAGCACGGCGGGCTAGAGTAACGAGGGGGTTCGACATCGCTTCTTCCTTAAACGTCGCAAGGCAGACAAACCAAGGACGCCGTGCCAGTCCCACTGGCGCCATCCTTGGCTAATACGCTACGCAACCACGCCATGCAGGCAACAGCCCAAGTGCATCGATGTGATTGCAGCGCGAAGAGCATAGCGAAATTATGTGACAATCGACACATATATTCGCACATGTCTACGAATCAAGACGATCTTACCCAGCGTCTACACGACGTTGCGCCAGGCTCGATCCGACCAACCGGATGCTGTTGTCCAGTGATGGCAGCAAACGCTTCGCGGACCATCGCGGTAATGGCTCGCACACAACGCGCGTGGACTCCTTGCCCCCGTCGAGATCCAGGCGCTACCGCCGCAACCCCGCCTCGGCCAGCGCTTCCAGCAGCCGCAAGTTCACCTCGTGCTGCTGCACCTGCCACGCCGCCAGCGATTGCGGCGATGGCGGCGGTTGCGCATCCAGCGCCGCCAGGCGCCGCTTCCAGCGCTGCGGATACCGGGCTTCCGACACCTCGCCGGTGATGTCGCTGCCGAGCAGTTGCCCGTGCAGGTAGGCGATGGCGGTGAGCAGGTGCGGCACCCGCAGTTCGCCCTGATCCCAGTTGGTACGCACGTCCTGCGGATCCAGCACGTCCTTGTCCAGCGACAGGTAGGTCGGCATCGGCGTGCTGCGCAGGTGCTGCAGGAAGGCGTCGATCATCTCCATGCTCGAGCCGAAGCCGCACACCGCGCGGCCCAGGCCCAGGCGTCGCGCCCAGCCCACGTCCACGCCGCTGCACCAGTAGCGCAGCTTGCCGCGGTACAGCGGCCGCAGATGGTTTTCCCAGGCATGCGCGGCACCGACATCGCCCGAGGTGATGCCGACCACTTCCACCCGTGCCACCTGCGGTAGCGCCGCCACCCGCCAGACCCACGAACCGCAATGCACGGCGAACGGGAACCGCATGTTGTCCGGGTGGTTGTCGAACACCACCACCCGCAGCGGCGCCTGCGCGCGCTGCGCCTGCCGCACGATCAGCGGCAGGCTCAGGTGATGGAAATCGCCGCTGCCCAGCAGCACGGTGCCGTGCCGGGCCGGCAGTAAGCCTTCGAGCGCGGCGCCGAAACGCCGTAGCCGGCGCAGCGAACAGGCGAAGCGCAGCCCGTCGCACCATTCCTGCAGCGGCAGGCGCAACGCGCCCGGCACTGCGCCGAGCGAATCATCCAGATCCAGCAGTACCGGTGCGCTCATCTCATTGCGCCAGGTCGGCATCGGTGTCGGCAAGGCCGACCTCGTCGGTTTCGAACAGCGGCCGCAGCGGCCGCAGCCGCCGCAGCGCGATGCGCAGCAGCGGGTTGCGCAGGTACACCGCATGCCAGGTGTAGGTGAAGCTGGCGCCGAGTTGCGCCTTCACTTCCGGATCGGTCCAGCCGGCGACATAGGCGCGCAAGCCATGGCGGCAGGCGTAGTCCAGGTTGTGCATCCAGCTCAACGCGTACAGGTTGTGCTCGCGCGCATCCGGGTAGTGCAGGCCGATGTACTTGTCCAGCAGCCGCCCGTCGTGCATGTAGCACAGGTTCCAGCCGATCAGCCGGCCCTGGTGGCGATAGGTGAACACCAGCCCGCCGGCGTCCGTATCGGTCAGCAGTGCGTCGAAGAACGCTTCGCTCAGCAGATCGAAATGCACCTCGCTCTGCGCATAGACCTGCAGGTACAGCGCATAGCAGTGCGCACGCAGCGCCGGGTCGGCGAAGGCGGCGCCGGTCGGCACCGCCTCGATCTGCAGATCGGCGCGCGAGCGCAGCTTGCGGCGGATGTTGCGGCGGCGGCCGCGCGACAGGCGCGCCAGGTAGTCGTCGGTGGACGCGAAATCGATCGGCACCCAGGCCAGCGCCTGCCCGCGCAGCAGCACGTAACCGCTGCGCGCGCACGCTTGCAGGAACACGTGCGCCCAAGCGTTGTCGGTGGCATCGAGCAGCGGCGAGTGCTGCGGGATGTCCTTGACGATCAGCAGCGGGCGCTCGCGCCCCAGTTGCGCCCGCCACTGGCCGGGCAACTGCGCCGGGTCGGCCGCGCGCGGCAGCCAGGCGTACTCGCTGACGGTACTGCCGACGAAGCTGGTGCGCGGACGCAACCAGCGCCGCCACAGCCGCTGCAGCGGCCAGCCGGCCACGCGCGCGCGCAGTGCAGGGTCGGCGGTGGTGAGCAGGTCGAACACGGCGTCGAACGCCGGCACGCCATGCTCCAGGGTCCGCGCCTGGAAATCCTGCGGGGGATGCGCGAGGAACTGCTGCTGCAGCGCCCGCGGTTCGAGTTGGCTTACGAAAGGCATCTGCAAGATTGACCGGCTAGCGTGGAGGATGGACGCCGCAGCCGTGGGCCGCGGCATGCCTTCCACCGGCGGCACGTGCCGCGCGGTGGCCTTTCATTTCGCGGAGGACTGCCATGACCACGTCTATCGAGACACAGATCCACAGCATCGTCGCCAGGCATGGCGAGATTGATCCCTCCGGCCTGAGCGCGGACACCAAACTGCAGGACCTGGGCGTGGATTCGCTCGAGGCGATCGAAATCCTGTTCGACATCGAGGAGCACTTTGACATCACCTTCCCGCAGCGCGATCCGAACCTGGACGACGGTTCGCTGGGCAAGCTGGCCGAGGCGGTGCAGCAAGCGCTGGACGCCAAGGCCGCCGCCGCGCCGACACCGGCGCACTGAGCCGGCATGGACCGCTCGGCGCAGGGACACCGCGTCGTCGTCACTGGGATGGGCGCGGTCAGCGCGCTCGGCCTGGGTGCCGATGCCCTGTGGCGCGGCATGTGCGAGGGCCGTAGCGGCATCGCCGCGCTGGCCACGCCCGATCCGCAGGCCACGCTGAAGATGCGCCTGGCCGCGAGCGTGCCCGATTTCGCGCCGCAGGCGGCGCAGTTGCGCGGCATCGCGCCGGGCCAGCTGGATCGGATGACGCAGATGGCGCTGGTCGCGGCCTGCGAGGCCGTGGCCCAGTCCGGACTGGCGCTCGATGGCGCAGCCGCCGCACGCGCGGCGGTGGTGATCGGCACCGGCGTCGGCGCCGAACTCAGCCGCGACGAACAATCGCGGCGGCTGTACCGCGAGCAGGCCGAGCGCCTGCATCCGCTGACCATCGTGCGCAGCATGAACAACGCCCCGGTCAGCCAGATCAGCATCGCCTTCGGCTTGCGCGGCCCGGCCTTCGCCGTGTCCAGCGCCTGCGCCTCGGCCAATCACGCGCTGGCGCAAGCCGCGCTGCTGATCCGCCACGGCCTGGCCGACGTGGCCATCGCCGGCGGCAGCGAAGCCTGCCTGAGCCTGCCGCTGATCCGCGCCTGGGAAGCGATGCGGGTGGTCAGCAACGACACCTGCCGGCCGTTCTGCGCGCAGCGCAGCGGCCTGGTGCTGGGCGAAGGCGCCGGCATCTTCGTGCTGGAAAGCGCCGCGCACGCCGCCGCGCGCGGCGCGGTGCCGCTGGCGGAACTGGCCGGCTTCGGCTTGGGCGCCGATGCGCACGACATCGTCGCGCCCAGCGCCGAACGGCGCCGCCGCGGCGATGCGCCTGGCCTTGC
>NZ_CAPJ01000042.1 GCF_000331775.1 Xanthomonas translucens pv. translucens DSM 18974 | reverse complement strand
TGTGGCCTCACCGGGGCCAACCGGCACGATTCGGTCGTGTTCGAGGAACTGGTCGATGCATTGCCCTCCATTGCCGGCAAACCTGGACGGCCACGACGCTGGCCGGACACGCTGCATGTCGACAAGGCCTACGACATGGATCGGTGCTGGAACCACCTGACGCGGCGAGGGATGACCCCACGCATCGCCCGCAAGGGCGTGGAACGCAACGATCGGCTGGGCCAGTATCGCTGGGTGGTTGAACGCACGCATGCCTGGTTTGCCGGCATGGGAAAACTGCGGACCCGCTTCGAACGCCGGATCGATATCCATCTGGCGCTGCTGTCCGTGGCCTGTTGCGTCATCTGCCTACGGCGACTTCCAGAGTTTTGTTAGCCGCTCTTAATGTGTGAGGTGATGTATGCGTCCTGGAACATTGACGTCTGCAACGCGCCGAGTGGCGAGGCACACGCAGGACGGGGTGGCCACCGAACCCGAGGCCAGTTCCTCTGCACGCGCGCAGGACCCGCATGCCAACACGCAACTGGTCCAAAGCCTGCCACGGCGGCCAGTACGCGAAGCGCCGCTCAAAGAGGCTGCTGGCGTGCGTGACCGCGGAGCGTTCGCGCTTGCCTCAGGAACTCTGGAACGCGGCCAGCAATGTTGGCGACGATGCGCACAAGCTTGTCAACAGGCTGCTGCTGGCAGCGAGAGACCGCGCCTCGCGCACCCAACTCTTTGAGTCGCTTTCGCCGCCGTACCCTCCCCCCTCTCCGGGCGAGAGAGGGGCTAAGCGCGATGGATCAGCCCGACAGGCTCCGCCAGTGCTCCACCACCAGCTGCACCGCGTCGCCGCCGCGATAGTCGTCGGCGACCAGGCGGTAGGCGATGTGCACGCGGCGGCCGGGTTCGTCGCCGCGCCAACCGTTGAAATGGATCGCGTTCAACGGCTCGCCACGGCCGGCGCAGCGCAGGCTCAGCTTGAGGTGGCGTTCCTTCAACAGGCGCCACTGCAGCACCTCGAACTCGCCGTCGAACAACGGCTCGGGGAAGCCCTGCCCCCATGGCCCGGCCAGGCGCAGCGCCTCGGCATGGCGATGGTCCAGTTCGTGCGGATCCAGCGCGCCGTCGCTGAGCAGTTCGGCCTGCAGCAGCGCCGCGTCCAGGCTGGCCAGCGCATGCGCGCAGAACAGCTGTTCGAACTCGGCCAATGCGGCGTGCGGCAGGCTCAGTCCCGCGGCCATCGCATGGCCGCCGAACTTGTCCATCAACCCCGGCCGGCGTGCATCCACCGCGGCCATCGCATCGCGGATATGGAAGCCGGGAATCGAGCGCGCCGAACCGCGCAACTGGTCGCTGCCCGGCTCGGCCGGGGCGAAGGCGATCACCGGGCGGTGCAGGCGGTCCTTCATCTTCGAGGCGACCAGGCCGATCACGCCCGGATGCCAGTCGGCATCGAACAGGCACACCGCCACCGGCGGCGCGTCCGGCGCGGCCAGCAGCGCCTGCGCCACGGTGGCCTCGGCTTCGTCGGTCATCTGCTGCTGCACCGCGCGGCGCTCGCCGTTGATCTGTTCCAGCGTGGCGGCGATCGCGCGCGCCTGCTGCGGGTCTTCGCACAGCAGCAGCTCGATGCCCAGCGCCATGTCCTCAAGGCGGCCGGCGGCGTTGAGCCGCGGCGCCAGCGCGAAACCGATGTCGCTGGCGCTGAGCCGCGCCGGATCGCGGCCGCTGGCTTCGATCAAGGCGCGCAGGCCGATGCAGCCGTCGCCGCGCTGCAGGCGGCGCAGTCCTGCCGAGACCAGTGCGCGGTTGTTGGTGTCCAGCGGCACCAGGTCGGCGACGGTGCCGACCGCAACCAGATCCAGCAGCACGGTCAGATCCGGCGCCTGGGTGGCGAACGTACCGCGCTCGCGCAGATGCCGGCGCAGCGCCAGCAGCACGTAGAAGATCACCCCGACGCCGGCCAGCATTTTGCTGGGAAACGCGTCGCCGACCAGATTCGGATCGACGATCGCGTCGGCCGGCGGCAACACGCTGCCCGGCAGATGGTGATCGGTGACCAGCACCTGCCAACCCAGCGCCTTGGCCGCGGCGACGCCGGCATGGCAGGCGATGCCGTGATCAACGGTGACCAGCAGGTCCGGCTGCAGCGGCGCCAGTTCGGCGACCAGCGCTGGCGACAGGCCGTAGCCGTGCACCATGCGGTTCGGCACCGCGTGCAGCACCTGCGCGGCACCGAGCAGGCGCAGCCCGCGCACCGCGACCGCGCAAGCGGTGGCGCCGTCGCAATCGAAATCGCCGACCACCAGGATGCGTTTGCCGGCGGCGATCGCCGAAGCCAACAACGCGACCGCCGCGCCGATGCCGCTCAGCGCATCCGGCGGCAACAGCTGCGCCAGTTTCGGTTGTGCCAGGCTGGCGTCGTGCGCGCCGCGCGCGGTGTAGATGCGGCGCAGCAGCGGCAGCACGCTGTCCGTCCACGGCCCGCCCTCGGCGGCCGGCCGCCGGGTGATGCGCAGCGGCGGACTCATGCGTCCAGGCGCGACAGCGGCCGCCGCCAGAAGCGCCACCGCTGCTCGCGCTCGATCCGGAAACGCGTGCCGTCCTCGAAATCCAGCAGCAGTTGCTGCAGTTCGCCCAGGCGCAGCGCTTCGAGCAGCGGTTGCATCACCTCGCCGACGAACTGCTCGGGCGCGCGCAGCTGGCGCAGATCGACCAGCGCATCGACGCGCGGCGTTTGCGCGGCGTCGATGCCGGCGGCCTGGCTCAGCGCGCGCAGCAGCGGCTCGCGGCTGCGCACCTGCGCATGCGTGCTGCTCACCATGGCCGGCAACGCGCCGCCGCCCCAGAACCACAGGGAGTTGATCGCCGGCTGCCCGCGCGCGCTGCGCTCGCGGTTCCACGGATGCTGGTGCAGCAGCACCTGCGCTTCGGTCAGCAGCGCCCGCCAGCGCCGCCCGCCCTCGCCCTGCGGCAGATGGTCGAACAGATCGGCGCCGAGCACCTGCGCCGGTGCGGCGAACTCGGGCAGCACGCTGTCCGATGCCAGGCGCAGATACCAGCGGGTCGGCTGCGGCGCGTCGAGCAGCAGGCCGGACTCGGCGAACAGCTCCTGCAGCGACGGCAGCAGCGCGGCCAGGTCGATGGCGTCGATCGCGAGCATGTCGCCATGCGCCATCAGCCGCGCGCCCTGCATGTCCGGTACCACGTAGGCCGGATCGGCGCGCAGCCACACGGCATCGCCGGCGTCGCCGGCATCCAGTTGCCGGGTCAACGCCGCCACCGGCCATTGCCCGGGCGGCAGGGTGAAATGGCGGCGCAACTGCGCTTCGGAGCCTGGCTCCAGGCGCTCGCGCTCGGCGCGGCCGAACGCCCGCGCCACCTCGCCGGTCAGCGCCGGACCGGCCAGGCGCGCGCGCTCCGGCAACAACAAGGTGGCGACCGCCACGGCGTCAGCCGACGTATTCGACGCTGACGATCTCATACTCGCGGCGCCCGGCGGGGGCGTCGATGCTGACGCTGTCGCCTTCCAGCTTGCCGATCAGCGCGCGCGCCAGCGGCGAGGAGATCGCGATCAGCCCCAGCTTGATGTCCGCTTCCAGATCGCCGACCAGCTGGTAACGCTTCTCTTCGTCGTTTTCCACGTCGGCCAGGGTCACGGTCGCGCCGAACACCACCTTGCTGCCGACCGCCAGCTTGCTGACGTCGATGATCTCGGCGTGCGACAGCTCGCTCTCCAGCTGCTTGATGCGGCCTTCGATGAAGCTCTGCTGCTCGCGCGCGGCGTGGTACTCGGCGTTTTCCTTCAGGTCGCCGTGCGCGCGCGCCTCGGCGATCGCGGCGATGACCTGCGGCCGCTTGACCGACTTCAACTGGTCCAGTTCCTCGCGCAGACGCTGCGCGCCTTGCAGGGTGATTGGGGCTCTCACGCTTCCAGCTCCTTGTGCAGTTCCTGCAGCGCCCAGACCGGACCGGTGCCGCGGAATTCCAATGAATGCACCAGCGCGCGGGCGCCGGCGACGGTGGTCGAATAGGTGACGCGATGCTGCAGGGCTTCGCGCCGGATCGAGAACGAATCGGAGATCGCCGCACGGCCCTCGGTGGTGTTGACGATATACACGATTTCGCCGTTCTTGATCAGATCGACGATATGCGGGCGCCCTTCGGCCACCTTGTTGATCTGGTCGCACTGCAGGCCGTGCTGGCGCAGCCATGCGCAGGTGCCGCTGGTGGCCACCAGGGTGTAGCCGCGCTCGACCAGCGCCTGCGCCACCGGCAGCACGCGCTGCTTGTCCGGGTCGCGCACCGACAGGAACGCCTTGCCCAGCGGCGGCGCCTTGATCCCGCCGGCTTCCTGCGCGCGCGCGAACGCGGCGCCGAAGCTGCGGCCCACGCCCATCACCTCGCCGGTGGAGCGCATCTCCGGGCCGAGGATCGGGTCCACGCCCTGGAACTTGGCGAACGGGAAGATCGCTTCCTTCACCGAGTAGTAGTCGGGCACGATCTCCTTCAGCGCGCCCTGCTCGGCCAGGGTCTTGCCAGCCATGCAGCGCGCGGCGATCTTGGCCAGCGCCATGCCAGTGGCCTTGGACACGAACGGCACGGTGCGCGAGGCGCGCGGGTTCACTTCCAGCAGGAACACGATGTCGTCGCCGGCCTCGTCCACCTGCACCGCGAACTGGGTGTTCATCAGCCCGACCACGTTCAGGCCCTTGGCCAGCATCACCACCTGGCGGCGCAGTTCGGCCTGGGTCTTGGCCGACAGCGAGTACGGCGGCAGCGAGCACGAGGAATCGCCCGAATGCACGCCGGCTTCCTCGATGTGCTCCATCACTCCGCCGATCAGCACCTGGCCGTCCCTGTCGGCGATGATGTCCACGTCCACTTCCACCGCGTTGTCGAGGAAGCGATCCAGCAGCACCGGCGAATCGTTGGAGACCTTGACCGCATCGCGCACGTAGCGCGCCAGGTCCGATTCGCCGTAGACGATCTCCATCGCGCGGCCGCCGAGCACGTAGCTCGGGCGCACCACCAGCGGATAGCCGATCTCGCGCGCCAACACCAGCGCCTCTTCGGCGTTGCGGGCGATGCGGTTCGGCGGCTGCTTCAGGCCCAGCGTGTCGACCAGTTGCTGGAAGCGCTCGCGGTCCTCGGCCAGGTCGATCGAGTCCGGGCTGGTGCCGATCACCGGCACGCCGTTGGCTTCCAGCGCGCGCGCCAGCTTCAGCGGGGTCTGCCCGCCGTACTGCACGATCACGCCCTTGGGCTGCTCCAGCTCGACGATCTCCAGCACGTCTTCCAGGGTCAGCGGCTCGAAGTACAGGCGATCGGAGGTGTCGTAGTCGGTGGACACGGTCTCCGGGTTGCAGTTGACCATGATGGTTTCATAGCCATCCTCGCGCAGCGCCAGCGCCGCGTGCACGCAGCAGTAGTCGAACTCGATGCCCTGGCCGATGCGGTTGGGGCCGCCGCCGAGGATCATGATCTTGTCGCGATTGCTCGGCCTGGACTCGCACTCGTCCTCGTAGGTCGAATACAGGTAGGCGGTGTCGGTAGCGAATTCGGCCGCGCACGAGTCCACCCGCTTGTACACCGGGCGCACCTTGTGTGCGCGGCGCAGCGCGCGCACCGCCGCCTCGTTGGTGCCGCACAGCTCGGCCATGCGCGCATCGGAGAACCCGGCGCGCTTGAGCGTGCGCAGGCGCGCGGCGTCCAGCGAGCCCAGGCCATCGGCGGCCAGCCGCTGCTCCTGCGCGATCAGGTCCTCGATCTGGTCCAGGAACCACGGATCGATGAACGACAGCGCATGCACCTGCTCCACGCTCATGCCGACGCGGAACGCGTCGGCGACGTAGAACAGCCGCTCCGGACCGGGCGCTTTCAGCTCGCGCTTGAGCGCGGCCATGTCGTCCTCGCTGCCCAGATCCAGCCCGGTCGGGTCGAGCCCGATCTTGCCGGTTTCCAGGCCGCGCAGCGCCTTCTGCAGCGATTCGGAGAAGCTGCGGCCCATCGCCATCACCTCGCCCACCGATTTCATCTGCGTGGTCAGGCGCGCATCGGCCTGCGGGAACTTCTCGAACGCGAAGCGCGGGATCTTGGTGACCACGTAGTCGATCGACGGCTCGAACGAGGCCGGGGTCAGGCCGCCGGTGATCTCGTTCTTCAGTTCGTCCAGCGTGTAGCCGACCGCCAGCTTGGCCGCGACCTTGGCGATCGGGAAGCCGGTAGCCTTGGACGCCAGCGCCGAGGACCGCGACACGCGCGGGTTCATCTCGATGACCACCACGCGGCCGGTCTGCGCATTGATACCGAACTGCACATTGGAGCCGCCGGTGTCCACGCCGATCTTGCGCAGCACCGCGATCGAGGCGTCGCGCAGGCGCTGGTATTCCTTGTCGGTCAAAGTCTGCGCCGGGGCCACGGTGATCGAATCGCCGGTGTGCACGCCCATCGGGTCCAGGTTCTCGATCGAGCACACGATGATGCAGTTGTCCGCGGTGTCGCGGACCACTTCCATCTCGAATTCCTTCCAGCCCAGCACCGACTCCTCGACCAGCACTTCGCTGGTCGGCGACAGTTCCAGGCCGCGGCCGACGATCTCGATCAGCTCTTCGCGATTGTAGGCGATGCCGCCGCCGCTGCCGCCGAGGGTGAAGCTGGGGCGGATGATGGTCGGATAGCCGACCCGGGTCTGGATCTCCAGCGCTTCCTCGAGGGTGTGCGCCACCGCCGCCTTCGGGCATTCCAGGCCGATCTCGCCCATCGCCACGCGGAACAGCTCGCGGTCCTCGGCCATCATGATCGCTTCGCGCTTGGCGCCGATCAGTTCCACGCCGTACTTCTCCAGCACGCCGTGGTCGGCCAGGTCCAGCGCGCAGTTCAGCGCGGTCTGCCCGCCCATGGTCGGCAGCAGCGCATCGGGCTTTTCCTTGGCGATGATCTTCTCGACCGTCTGCCAATTGATCGGCTCGATGTACACGGCGTCGGCCATGTTCGGGTCGGTCATGATCGTGGCCGGGTTACTGTTGACCAGCACCACTCGGTAGCCCTCGTCGCGCAGCGCCTTGCACGCCTGCGCGCCGGAGTAGTCGAACTCGCAGGCTTGGCCGATGACGATCGGGCCGGCGCCGATGATGAGGATGGTTTTTAGGTCGGTGCGCTTGGGCATGTCAGCTCCGGAACTCGGGACTCGGGACTCGGGACTCGGATTCGAGCTTCTGCAGCAAGCTGCGATGCAGCTTGTGCAGCATGCGGCCGACCCGGTCACACGTAGAAAGGGCTTCTTCGATTGCTGCTGCGTCGCCCAGGAAAAGCTCCAGCGCCAACAGCAATTGCGTTTGCAGTTCGGCGCACGATCCCTGCGCCATGGATATGAATCTTGCGTAGTCACGCGCGCCGTAGCGTGCGTTGCCTTCGGCGATGTTCGAAGGAATGGAGACGGCGGAACGTTGCAGCTGCGACGTCAGGCCATAACGCTCTTCCCGCGGAAGCTCCGCGGTGATTTCGTAGACCTGCTTGGCCAACACCATCGCCACCTGCCAGACATCGAGTTCTTGGAAATGCGAGGGACTCACTGCATCGAGCCCGAGTCCCGAGTCCCGAGTCCCGAGTCCCGCATCAACGCCGTAAACCGATCAAACAACGGCGCCACATCGCGCGGGCCCGGCGAGGCTTCCGGGTGGCCCTGGAAGCTGAAAGCGGGCGCGTCGGTCAGTTCGATACCCTGGTTGGTGCCGTCGAACAGCGAGCGATGGGTCACCCGCACGTTGGCCGGCAGCGACGCTTCATCGACCGCGAAGCCGTGGTTCTGCGAGGTGATCATCACCCGGCCGCTGTCCAGGTCCTGCACCGGATGGTTGGCGCCGTGGTGGCCGTGGCCCATCTTCAGGGTCTGCGCGCCGGCAGCCAGCGCCAGCAACTGGTGGCCCAGGCAGATGCCGAAGGTCGGGATCTTGCTGGCCACGATTTGCTTGATCGCCGCGATCGCGTAGTCGCAGGGCGCCGGATCGCCCGGGCCGTTGGACAGGAACACGCCGTCCGGCTGCATCGCCAGCACCTCGGCGGCGGGCGTCTGCGCCGGCACCACGGTGACCTCGCAGCCACGCTCGGCGAGCATGCGCAGGATGTTGAGCTTCACGCCGTAGTCGTAGGCGACGACCTTGTACGTCGGTGCGGCCTGGGCGAACGCGTTGCTGTCCAGGTCGAGCTGGCCGTCGCGCCACGGATAGGCCTTATCGGTGGAGACCACCTTGGCCAGGTCCATGCCTTTGAGGCCCGGGAAGGTGCGCGCCGCTTCCAGCGCGATGTCCACGTTCACCTCACCGGCCATCACCGCACCGTTCTGCGATCCCTTCTCGCGCAGGATGCGGGTCAGCTTGCGGGTATCGATGCCGGCGATGGCGACCACGCCGCGCTGGATCAGCCAGTCCGGCAGCGACACCTGGCTGCGCCAGTTGCTGGGACGGCGCGGCACGCTGCGCACGATCAGCCCGGCCGACCACACCTGGGCGGCTTCGTCGTCCTGGTCGGTGCAACCGGTGTTGCCAATATGCGGGTACGTCAGGGTGACCAGCTGACGGGCATAGGAGGGATCGGTGAGGATCTCCTGGTAGCCGGTCATCGCGGTGTTGAATACCACTTCGCCGACGGACAGGCCGGCGGCGCCTACGGATTCGCCCTCGAACACGGTGCCGTCTTCAAGGACAAGGATTGCGGGTTGAGTCACGGGGTTCGCCTTGGGGAGAGAGGAACCCTGCCCCACCAACTTGCGGCTGCAAGAAACCGCGAACTCGGCGCTTCTCCGGGTCCGTGGCGATGGGTAACAGGCGAGCGAGAATTGTACCGACGCGGACCTGTCCGCGCCAGACGTTTATGTGAAAGCGCCGTTCAGTCGAGCAGGTCGCGCAACCGGTAGGCCCCGGGCACGCGGCCGGGCAGGCGCGCGGCGGCATGCAGCGCGCCGCGGGCGAAGATGTCGCGGTTGCTGGCGCGGTGCACCAGTTCCACCCGTTCGCCGAGTCCGGCGAACTGCACCAGGTGCTCGCCGACGATGTCGCCGGCACGCAGGCTGGCGTAGCGCGGCTGCGCGCCGCCGTGCGCGGCAGCCTCGCCCAGGGTCAGCGCGGTGCCGGACGGCGCGTCCTGCTTGTGCACGTGGTGCGATTCGACGATATCGCAGTCCCAGCCCGGCAACGCCGCGGCGGCGCGTTCCACCAGGTCGTTCAACACCGCCACGCCGAGGCTGAAGTTGGACGCCCAGATCAGCGGGATGCGTGTCGCCGCGTCGGCCAACGCCTGCCGCTGCGCCGCGTCCAGGCCGGTGGTGCCGGACACCAGCGCCGCGCCGCGCGCCACGCACAGCGCCAGCACCGGGTCGAAGCCCTGCGGCAGGCTGAAATCGACCGCCACGTCGAACGCCGGCGCACCGTTGAGTTCGGCCGCGGCGAAGTACGGCACCCCATCGACGACGCGCTGCGCCGGCGCCCGCCGGATCACCGCCGCCACCACCTGCAGCGCCGGGTCCTGCGCGGCCAGGCGCAACAACGCCTGGCCCATGCGGCCGGACGCACCATGAATCAACACACGTACGGGGGAACTGGTCATCGCCACAAGGTAGCGGTTTGTGGCGATCTGCGACAGGGGTGCGGGGCTGTGGCGTTGGTCGGCAACGGCAATCGCTCGAGCGCCAAGAGCATGCGAAGCCGGAGAGTCCAGCACGCCGCTCATCGCGACTGACAGCCCGAGGCCCCCCGGAGTCGCTTCCACAGGGACTTGCGGCGAGCAAGCCGACTCAACTGTAGGAGAGGCTTCAGCCCCGACTGTATCCGAAGGCGCAAGGTCCGACGCTCCGCTCGTCGCGGTTGAAACCGCTCCTACAGGGACTTGCGATCGACATGCCAGGTGCACTGTAGGAGGGGCTTCAGCCCCGACAGTGTCCGAAGCCGCAAGGTCCAACGCTCCGCTCGTCGCGGTTGAAACCGCTCCTACAGGGACTTGCTGCGAGCACGGGGGCGGCAAGTTGCGAGCCTTACTCGGCCGCCGGCTGGCCCAGCAGCCTCTTGTCCCAGCATTCGACCTCGCGCTGGGCCAGGCGCCGCTCGAACAGTACGCGCCAGTTCGGCACCAGCGGCAACGCCAGCACCTGCTCCAGCTGCGCCAGGTCCAGCTCGCGCCGATACAGCAATTCGATCAAGCGGGCCAACGACCAGCCCGGATACGGCCGTTCCAGCAACACCAGCCGGTCGCCGGCGGCGACCTCGCCCGGCTGCAGCACGCGGTAATACCAGCCGGTACGGCCGCTTTCCTGCACGCGCCGCGCCAGCGCGGCCACGCCGAAGCGGTCGGACAGCTTCCAGCATGGCTGCCGCGACTGCGACACCTCGACCAGCGCCGTGCCCAGCCGCAGCCGGTCGCCCAGGCACAGGTCGGCCTCGGTGGCGCCCTGCGTGCTCAGGTTCTCGCCGAACGCGCCGGGTGCGTCCAGCAAGGCGTGCGCACCCAGTTCCTGGCGCCAGGCCGCGTAGTGATCGCGCGGATAGTGGTGCAGCGCCTTGTCCGGGCCGCCGTGCACGCGGCGGTCGCCCTGCTCGTCCAGTTCCAGGCCTTCGACCCCGATCCGCAACCGCCCGGACAGCGGCCACTTGGCGATCGCACTGCGGCTGCCGGGCCGGGTGAACTCCTGCACACGGCCGACCAGCACCGCGTCCACGCTCAGGTTCAAGGCCGCAGCCGGGTTCATGCGCAGGCGCCCGGGTGCCGGATCAGGTCGCCGCGCCGCGATGCGCGGCGATTTCGGCCTGCAGCAGTTCGCCGAGGATGCGCACGCCGGTCTCGATGCGTGCTTCCGGCACGGTCACGAACGACAGGCGCAAGGTGTTGCGCTGCGGCTCGACCGCGAAGAACGGCGCGCCCGGCACGAAGGCGACGTTACGCTCGATCGCCTTGGCCAGCAGCGCGCCGCCGTCCATGCCGGCCGGCAATTCGACCCAGATGAACATGCCGCCGGCAGGACGATTCCAGCGTACCTGCGAGGGAAAATATTTCTCCAGTGCCGCGAGCATCTGCTGGCAGCGGCTCGCATACAGGGTGCGGATGGAGGGAATGTGCGCATCCAGGAAGCCGTCCTGCACCGCCTCGTAGACGATGCGCTGACTGAACGAAGGCGTGTGCAGGTCCGCCGCCTGCTTGGCCTGCACCAGCTTGGCGTGCACCGCTTCCGGCGCCACCACGAAGCCTAGGCGCAGGCCCGGCGCCAGCACTTTGGAGAACGAGCCCATATAGATGGCCGCGTCCGGATGCATCGACAGCAGGCTCGGCAGCGTGTCGCCGCTGTAACACAGCTCGCCGTAGGGGTCGTCCTCGACGATGGGCACGCCGGCCGCGGCCGCGCGCGCGACCAGCGCCTGGCGCCGGTGCAGCGGCAAGCGCCGCCCGGTCGGGTTCTGGAAATTCGGCAGGCAGTACATGAAGCGCGCGCCGGCCAGTTGCGCGTCGTCCAGCGCGTCCACCACCAGCCCGTCGTCGTCCGACTGCATCGCCGCGAACGCCGGCTGGAACAGCGAAAACGCCTGCAATGCGCCCAGGTAGCTCGGCGTCTCCACCAGCACCTTGCTGCCTTCGTCGATGAACACCTTGCCGAGCAGGTCCAGGCCCTGCTGCGAGCCGGTGGTGATCAGCACCTGGCTGGGGCGGATCGTGGCGCCGTCGCGGCTCAGGCGCGCGGCCACCCATTCGCGAAGCGGCAGATAGCCTTCGGTCGGACCATATTGCAGCGCGGCCTGCGGCGCTTCACGCAGCACCTTGTCGCAGGCGTACTGCATGCGCGCGACCGGGAACGTGTCCGGCGACGGCAGTCCGCCGGCGAAGGAGATCACCTCCGGACGCTCGGTGACCTTGAGGATTTCGCGGATCGCCGAACTGGTCAGCGCCTGCGCACGGCGGGAGAACTGAAAGGAGGTCGTCATCGGCATAGGATAATCCCGGCCGTGCCGGCATGCATCGCCATGCGCACCGACCCTTCCGCGCCATGACCCGGACCTCCGCGCGCGGCGAACCCTATGCAAGTCGCGCGACGCCGGAGTGCCGGGCACCGCCGCGATCGGCACGTCGTCACCATCACGAGGATGACTCGGTAGTCGGTCGCAGCGACGCAGCGGGGACCGTTGCGGCGCTGGCGCCATCTGCGGGCCGGTGCTCGCACTGTTCGCCGTCTGCCGGAACCGCAGGCCTGCCCGGCGCCAGACTGATCAAGAAGCCTCTAGGCCCAAAAGCAATGCCTCGCACGCGAGGCCTTTGGTCGTCGGCGCTTGAGTGGAGGTTCTGGCCTCCGTCCCCCAACCATGATGGGTGAAGTGGCCTGGACGACGGAGACAGGTTGCCATGAGGAGCGCAGATATGCGATAAAATCCTACTTGAACCTGAGATTTCGACTTGCATAGCCTTCACTTCTTGCAAGTCGAATAGGCTTTTTTCTCAAAATCTCCGTCTAGGCGCGCGCTCTGCTTCAGTTTATCAATCGCGCGGCAAGTGGGAGTCAATCCATTGGCTGGAAACGAGTAAATTTCTTTTTCTTTACTCAATTGGTTCAACGCCCACCAAACACGCCCCCCCCCCCCGCCTCGGAAACGCACAGCACTTTCAGTCCCAATCTTCGCGACAAGCAGATCACTTCTGTTTTCAGCATATTGAAGGTCAAGCGCCTGCAAGTCTCCATACACAGCCTTTTCGCTGACCGAGCAGCCAACTCCGTTCATCAATATGGCAAAAACAAAGGCCGACAATGAAATTATTTTAACCCTCATTCCTCATCCTTATATTAATGACCCGGATTGTAACGTGAGAGTGACCTGCCCCCACCGTCCGTACCAGTGATTAGTCGCCCCTGAAGAACCCCACATCGCCTTGTAGAACAAGCATTGGAAGCATGATGAGGGGTGCTGTGCTTGCCAGTTTTCGCTAGTCTCTGTGCGGTTTTCTTGCACTTTCCGAGCATGCGCAACCGTCGTCCCGCCGCTGATGATCGTCCTGCCGAAGACCTGTTCCGTTCTCGCCTGGAGAACCAGATCGACCTGTGCCATCC
>NZ_CAPJ01000043.1 GCF_000331775.1 Xanthomonas translucens pv. translucens DSM 18974 | reverse complement strand
CTTCAGGGCCGACCAATGATGAACATGTTTGGCGCCGACAAGCTGCCAAGGCATGCGCGCTTCGGCGACGGCACGGAAATCTCCGAGCATGATCTGCAGCGGATCCAACAGGCTTTCTCTAACGAGGCTCTTCTGTTTCGTTGGCAGCCCGGCGATGTCTTGCTGCTCGACAACATGAAATTTGCTCACGGGCGCAAGCCGTACAAGGGATCTCGCGCCGTGTTCGCGGCGTTGATGGAGCCTAATCGGTGATTCGCGCGGTCTGTTCAGCGCCGTGTTCATCCGGCACTGCTGCTAAGTCGTGAGATGCCGCTCCGGTTGCCGGGCCTTCTAACGCCGTCAGCAGGCCGCGCAGCGGGCGTTCTGGTATCCGTTCGCCGAACGGCGCCACCCACATCCCGACCAGCCAGCCGCCAAGCAGCCCAAGTGCCGTGTAGATCTACGTGGTTGTAGATGACATGCCACGCGCGCGCCTTCAGGACGATGCCCGGGCGCCGGGGACTACTCGGTGCGCGGCGCCTTGGCCAGCTTGCCTTCGTCGGCCAGGCGCAAGCTGAAAGCGAAGCTGGCGGCGAAGGTTTTGGCGAAGCTTGCATCTACGACCGGTGGTTCCTGGCGAAGATCGAGCGCGCCGTGGCCGACACGCGGCTGCTTTTTCAGCATGGCGTTCATCGTGTACCGCAAATGTCTGCGTACGTTCACAGCTGCTCAGCAACATCTGCGTCGATTTCCCAGAGTCTCCGCCGGGATCGCCCAAAATTCTCTGCGGTGAACACAGGGTTCGCCGGCAGTCCAACATGGTGGCCGCCTGCCGCCCTGTACATCATTTCGCATAATGTATATTATGTTAAATGCATTGAGGTACTACGCTGGACTGCTGCGGCTCTTGTTGGCATCACTTTTGCGTCCAGGCAAGCTCCCCCGAGGTCAAGGAAGGATCGATGCATGTGTGAGTATCTGAGCGGACGTTTCACAGGCTGGCGTGTCGCGGGCAACTACCTGGTCAGCCCCGATGGCGACAGGATGACCCCCGAGCGCCTGAAAGGTCTAGCGTGGCGTGACCACATGGAACTGCTACGCGCCGGCTACGCCTCAAGGCGCAAGGCTGAGGCCGGGAGGAAAAGAGCAGGTCAGCAGTCGATGGTGAAGGTTGTTGTGGTAGACCTAGCCAGCTGGCGGGACCGGCACTTCGGATCGATGGCAGGATAAAGCGCCTCCGTAGGGGCATTGCCCCTACACCCCAATCACCGGCCTATGGAAATAGCAGGCAACTGAACCGAAGGGCGGCACCGAAGATAGTTGCGCTCACGGTCAAGTGCCTGTTCCCAGCCGTTGCCGACCCTGCGGATCACGCGACCCTCAGAGCATGAAACTCCGGATGCCTTGGCCTCAGAAGTACCCAAGGCAGGGACCTCGATAACATTGCGAGACGGGCGTGGCCGGCCCCAGGCATGCGCCAGGTCATGCTGCATCGAGAAATCAACCTCGCGGCAATACTCCACCATCCAGGGTTGCCACGGCTGGGTCAACTCATTGCAATCCAGCTTAGGCACAGCAGTGACATTTCGCGGAGGGTGAACACGGGCAGATCCACGACCAGCTACAGAATGCATCTGTGCATCAGCAAAAAGCGGGAAAATGAACAGAATAAAAACAATATATGAACTTTTTTTAAATGGCACGATTCTTGCCCTATTGCAATGAAATCCGTTTATTGCTATGCGACGCAGGGTCGATCACAGAATCAGGATAGCAGAGAATCACATATCCAGCGTGGTCGGCGGCGTGTATGTGGCGCTTGCCTTCGAAGGAGACTCGGGGAATGTGCCAAGTGATCGGGAATGCTTGGAGATAACCGAGCCGGGAACGGGCGCAGAGGACACAGGACGGGGCGCGGATGATTGGCCGGCACCCTGCCCGCTCTCCTGAGCGGCAACAGGCTCCTGCACGCGCTGAGTAGGCGCCTTGAAAGGGTTGTAAGGCTCACCATTGCGGGCGATGTCGCGGCACACATCATCACGGATGGCGGGTACACGCGTGTTCTGTTCGGTAACGCAGCGGCAGCTGTTGACCGTGCTCATGCAGTAGACGTGCGGGTCAGAAACGACAGGACGATTGAGAAAGGCCGGCGCGGACCAAGGCACATCAGAGACCAAAGGGGTGATGCTGGCCACGTAGGACTCGCCGCTGTCCACCTTCAACGCCCCACCAGGTGCGAGCGCCGATGAGCCGGCCTGGGACGGCCCCGAGGGGGCCGTCTTATCGGCCGGCTCATCCTTCTTCGCAAACATGGTGTCGCGGTAAACGGCGTACCACGCGCCAGCGCCAAGTAGCATGGCAACGGGCAGAATCATCAGTGCACGCTTCACCAACGCCGGCATCTGATATTTAATCGTGTGCGTCTGAGCAGAGTCATAGCACTTGAAATAATTGGCGTTGAATTTATACACCTGATAATCGTAATTGCGTTTGATGGTGGCGGTTTTCTGCCGCACTACGTCCATCACCTGATTCTCTCGGAACAAAAAACTTTCCTGCCGACCGTCGCGCCGCAGCAGGTGTTCATGGTAGCCAATCAAGCCACGTAGATAGGTGTCCAAATAGTTGGGCTGCTGCGTGCCAAGGACGATGCGGATGCCATCGTGTCGAATTTTATTCATCCGCACGCACTCAGGCGGCTCACCGCCGCGACGCTCAGGGAAAAACGCCTGCGCCTCATCCACAAAAAGGATGGCGCCCACAGGAAGCTCACGCCACCGTTTCGCATCGTCCCACAGCGTGACGCCAGGGATACGCAGGCCATCGATGTTGCAGGCGTAGACATGCTCGCCCTTCTCCACAAGCTTGCTGATCGCCTCAGCCATGCGCAAGCTTTTGCCAGAGCCAGGCAAGCCGGTAAGCAGCGAAATGGATGCGGTATCACCAATCATGATGCTTGATTCCTACGTTGGATAAAGATGCGCTCTGCGCCGCGAATCCCATACGCACTCAGAATGATAGAAATACCCGCGTCGATACCGAACGCATGCACCCAATTAGCAATACCGACAGGAACAGCGGACCAAGCATTCTGCGCGTAATCAATAATCGGATTATAGATAAACTTCTGAGCAGCAAAACCAAGGCCAACTGCGGACAGTAACCGGCCAAGCCAAATGGCCGCTTTGAGCTTTATTAGTTTGTGGATTGCATCAGTCGCATTCGCGAAGAAATTATCTGCAAAATTCCTAGCCCAATCGAACATTAGATATTCCTCCCCACAACAAACATGGCAATGACTGTGCACATGGCAATAATCACCATGCGGACAGCTGCAATTGCATCGTAGAACCCCTGCGGAACAGTCCAATGGGAACCCTCTATTTCCACGTCCGGGAGAAGACTTCCGCCGCCACCGACCTGCACGAGATCCTGACGCAAGGTCAGCCCAGAACCGCCCGACTCTCCACCCCAGATACCAGCGACAACGCCAGCATCATCGGCGTTGGAAATGCCCGCGGCACGGGTAGCCATACCCTCGCCTAGCGCCTGCGCAGCACACCGTTGCTTCCACTGCTGCAGCACGCTGGCATAGTCCGCAGCTTTACAGCTGTCCCCAGCACACACAGGAACATCACCATCTGCGCAACCATCACCTTTAGTGATTTCGCTGCGCAACGTGTTGCATTGAGTTTTCCAAGTGAATTTAAGGTGTAAGCACTTAAGGGTGTCACCGACGCAAGCGGGAGGAACGGTACAGTTGCCGCTATCGCTGGCACTGTCTCCATCGCCATCGTCATCACCATCCTTAGTACCCTTGCCGGGCGCCCCGTTGCCTGACGTGTTGCCACTACCGGTAGAGGTATTGTCTCCGGTCGAATTCTTAGCCGTACCAGACGGCACACTGGAATAGTTAGTAACGTTGTAGGTGATGCAAGTGCTATTGACACATGCGGTCTGCTGGTGCCCTTCCTTACGCTGCCACTCCTGATCTGAAATCGTGGTGCTAGGCGGGGTAACTGGCTCGCCCTTTGGGGATTTCACCTGCGCCTCCGTGCCATCCGCTTTCTTCCCCGTTTCCTGAGGCGCCCAACAAAACGTTTTACCGGTTGACGCAGTGGCGCAATAATCACCATTTGTTTTTATACAAGCCGTCTGACCTGATTCAAGTGCCATACACTCAGGCGCCTTAGGCTTGTTTGCATCAACCTTATCAGACTGAACTTGGGAAATATCATTAGAAGGTTTAGATGCGTTACAAATTTGACCGTTATATGTTCGATCTCTCATCCCATAAATATTGACACCCCCTGTCTGCGTGCTAAAAGAAGTACCCTGAACCTGGCAACCAGCAATGCACGTGCTAACACCAGAAGAAGAATAAGACTGGGCAGCATCGGCAATTTTATTTGTGTTGCGCTGTGAACAAGTAGCACCCGAAACAAAACCTCGATAAAGAGTGAGTGCAGTGCATGAGCCGCCATTAAATGAGGCAGTAAACTTAAGGGAAAACTTTTGCGAGCCGGAATATGAATACACTGGCGCACATGCCGCCGTAGAGCCTGAAATTGTAGAGGCCCACTTGCCATAAGCAGCATAAGCCATCGCATATGCCTCGCCCTCATCAGCACAACCGTTTGAGGTTTGTTCAGTGTAGTCGGCAGAACAATTTAGAGATTGCTGTGCATGAGCATTACCAAAACCAAAATATGCAAATACAATCGCAACCAATAAATACACTGTGCGGCGAACAAGTGCTCGCGCAAAGTAACTTGCGAGCCAGCGCATCACTGCCAACCGCTAGCGCATACGTGCGCCGCATGGATCAGGAAAACCAGCACAATTAAGCCTTCCATCGTCGTCACCTCTCAAATGAAAAAGGGGAGGGTCGCCCCTCCCCCGCTGTGGGAACCGCTGCCGATCACTTGCCGCCGATCAGGCCCAGAGCACGCAGGGTCCAGCGACCGAGCGCGAACGCCGCCAGGATGGTCACACCGATGGCGGTATAGGCCACCACCTTGGCGACGATGGTACTGCCGTCGAAATCAGCGCCGTCGGCCGCCATGGCGAAGCCCGGCATGACAACCAGAGCGGTGAGACCGGCATAGCCGGCAGTCTTGGCGCTGCCGAACACAGGGTTCAGGGTGTTGATGAAATTGGGCATTGGTATTACTCCTCGATGGTTTTGGGATTGAGCAGTCCACGAACGACTGCAAGGGTCATTAGGCCAGCAAAATAAGCACCACCCACCACGCCGGCCTGTTGGACGGTGGGTAACATGTCCACCCAGCTGGCTTGATCCAGCCAGGCGGTTTGAGCACACGTGCCGTCCTGCGCCGGCACTGCGTCGATGCAGGTCAGCACGCGCGTCATGACTTACGCCGCCGCCTTGGCGCGGTTGTGCTGCGGATCCACCAGGGTCATGCGCCGCGCCAGCTCGGGGCCAAAGCGGCCCGGCACCAGATCGGACACCAAGTCCCATTCCTTGACGGCGCCGACCGGATAGCCGGAGTTCGGGCCGTCCACCTCAACGTCGATCTGCACGCGCATCAGTTCGGTTTCGAGCGTGGCTTTCTGGCTGTAGATGGCCTTCGGAAGTCCCTTGGAGGTCGTGACGTTGCGGGTATCGACGGGGCCATTGATGGTGATCTTCGGAGCGTTCATTCGGTCTTTTCTCTCTGTCTTTGGTTGGTTGGCTTGCGGTTGGTTTTCTGCAAATTGCGGGCGGTACTGTGGGGTCAAGCTAAGTCCCCCCCTACCCCCCCGAAGGCGGACGTGGTGGGCGCTTGTTGACCCGTTGCGCGATGCTTGCATCAGTCCGCCCGGTGATCCTCTGTGCTGCTGGTTTAGGCCGGGATCAGGCCGTGTTGCTCGGGTCGTACGGTGTAGTCGATTGGCGGTGGCAACCACGCGCCGAAGTTCTTACTGAAATCGACCTCACCGCCCTTTGTTACGTATTTCGATACATAGCCGGTGATGTCTGATTGGCTACGTGGTGCTTCGATCTTGTTGCGGCCAAATTCGCGATACCAAAATTCGTGCCATTGGTAACGGCTTATGAGGCGGTTTAAATCGTCGTTAGGCGCAGCTGCAACGGCGTGGAAATGCAGGCGTCCGTCGCGGTGGAACTCTTGCCCGCGCGCCCACTGCAAACCGCGGTGGGCTTTGGTGTTCCATTTGGGGCCGTAGATTTCGCGATTGATGCTGCTGACGAAAAAACGGAACGCTTTGTCTGCGGCTTCGACGTGGACGCCACCGTTTCGGCCTGTTTTATTGAGCCGAAATGTGAGCGTCCAAAACTGTTGCCAGGGAATGCGCTGTAAGAGTTCTGCATAGCCCTGCGCTTCGAGGTCAACAGGCCGCAGCTGGTGCAGAACGTTAGGCAAGCATCCGTCGCGTTGATCGTCTGCAAGCTGCCCCCGCAGTGGTAGCAAGGACGGTTCGGGTAGTGCGCGTTCATCCGGCATCGCCCTGCCCCGACCCGACCAACCTGATGCGTGCTTCTATCAGTCGGTCGAGTCGGTCGCGTTCTTGGTTCGTCGTCGCTTGCTTGCGCTGGTCGATCAGTTGCCAAAGCTTGAGTTCACTGTCAGCCACGGCGCACCTCGCGCTTGGCTTCTTGCACCATGACGAACGCACGATGCTCAGCATCCATACGCCCCATGAAATGGCGCTTCTGGAACCGCAGGAAAGCGAACGTGCCGCGGACCAGACACGCAAGGGCGAGAACCACAAGCGCGATAATCTGTATTTCGTGATGCATCACGATACCCCCATCGAAACACGACGCACGCGGAACTCGCGAATCACCAGGGCGAAAAGCCGACCGTGTTCAACCTCGGCGGCCACATGCTCTAGCTTCTGTTCCTGCGCGTCGTAGTAGTCGGTGCACACGTCAACGACGACCCAGCGGCGACCATCGCGTTGCTGAATTTCGTATTCGTGCAACATGCGAATTTCTCCCAAAGAAAAGGGCGCGTTATGCGCCCTTCCCCTTCTTCGGCGCAGTGCCGACATCGGTTGCAGGATCAACCGTGACCAGCTTGGTCGGTTTGATGCGCTGAGCGGCAAGACAGGCTGTCAGCAGGAGGCGCGATACCTTCGATTCGCCAAGCTCGGCGAATTCCAGGGCGGTACGCTGCAGCTCGGCAATGCGCGGCTGGATAGCCTTGTACTCGTCGAGGTTCATGCAGCCACCTGCTGAGCGACCGGCACGCGTCGAATCTGGAACAGCGTAGGCATGCGCATACGGCGAGACTGAGCTGCATGCACCTGGTCACGATGAACCTGCGCAGCCTGGCGAGACGGAAACAGGCCAGCAACCACCCGGCGGCCTTTGACCAGGTAAAACAGTTCGAACTTATCCATGTGTTGATCCCCATGCGTGGGTTGGCGATATCAGGCCGACTGCTAGATCGAGCTGCGACATCGACTTCCCTTGCGCCCCTGCCCGCTTCTGGCAGTAGTCCGCGAACGAACGGCAGTGACGACTACCCCTACCCTGGACCCCAGGCACCCCGGGGGGTGCCGGGGGCTGGGTGCTTCCCAATTAGGAAGCAAGCCAAGTGTATGCTAATTGGGAAGCACTGCATACCATTTAGGAAGCAATCATGCACATAAATACGCTTATCGAACTGGCAATTCAGCGTTCGTTAAGGAGGAGTCTGCGGGGGCTTGCCGAGCAAATGGGAATCACGAGCGGCGTGCTGAGCGAGTGGAAGAAAGGCAACAAGCCGATCCCCGATGAGCGCATCCAGCAACTGGCGAAAATAGCCGGCCAGGACATTGGCCCTTGGCTACTACTGATCAGGTCGGAACAAGACCAGGGCGAGCTAGGCCGCGAATGGGCGAAGCTCTACAAACGACTAGGTGCTACAGCCGCGATTTTTTTATGCGTAGTTGGACTGGCTGGAAATGCCCTGACCGCAAAGGCTTCGGAAAGCACGTCGTCGGGTATGTATATTATGTAAGAATCGGAGCAGATTGGGTGAGACAAGGACACGTCCTGGCATCTGCCGCGTGTTGGCACGCTGCGGCAAGTCGTTGCCACGACCAAACAAGCATCAACTCAATCCGGGTCACAGATCGTTGGTTCGCCCATCCGTATCTGATCTTGCCGCTCACGTTCGGTCTTTGGTGCACTCAGCTTGCGCGACACGTTACGGCTCTGGCGCCAGCGGCGCAAAGACAAGCACAAGCGGTATACGTTGCATGTTCCGGAGGTGGAGTGCATCGGCAAGGTGCCGAGGGTGGAACCACGGCCGTGCGTGGATAGGCCGCCCGATGCCTCGCGCAGCGGTGTCCGTTTCGCCCCGGGCCACGGTTATTCGGCCAGTTGCGCTCGGTCGTGATGGAGCGACGAAAGAATGGCGCTCCATTT
>NZ_CAPJ01000044.1 GCF_000331775.1 Xanthomonas translucens pv. translucens DSM 18974 | reverse complement strand
CGGCGAACGGGTCGGGGACGAAGCGTTCGGCGGTCAGGTCGGGACGACCCAGATAGCCGCGCGCCAGCGCCGCGCCGGCCAGATGCAGTTCGCCGCGCGCGCCGATCGGCAGCGGCTGAGCGTGGCGATCCAGCACATGCGCCTGCGTGCCTGCGAGCGGACGGCCGATGCCGCTCGACGTGTCGGCAGCGACCGATTGGGTGGTTGCCACCACGATGGCCTCGGTCGGGCCGTAGGTATCCAGCAGCGGCGTGCGGGTGCCTTGCAGCCAGTGCTGACGCATGGCCGGCGTCAGTGCTTCACCGCCGATGATGACCTGGCGCACGCAGCCGGGGATCTGCAGCGACTGTGCGCACAGCTGCGCCCAGAAGCGGGTCGGCAGATCGACCACGCTGATGCCGGCCTGGGCGCACTTCGGCCAGAACTGCTCGGTGTCGAGCCAGGTGTCGTCGCGCAGCACCAGGCTGGCGCCGCTGCACAGGGCGCCGAAGATTTCCTCGACCGAGGCGTCGAAGGCCAGCGTGGCAAATTGCAGCACGCGGTCCTGCGGACCCAGCCCGTAGGTGGCGATCAAGGCGTGCAGGCGCGTGGCCAGGCCCTGGTGCGAGATCATCACGCCCTTGGGCTGGCCGCTGGAGCCGGAGGTGTAGATCACATAGGCCAGCTGCTGCGGATGCAAGCCCGGCACCAACGGGGTATCCGACGGTGCCGCGGACCACGCCTCGGCGTCGGCATCGATGCGCAGCAGCACCGCGTCGATGGCCTCGGGCAGGCGGGCCAGACACGCTGCGTCGGCGATCAGCACGCGCGGAGCGCTGTCGGCGAGCATGCACTGCAGACGCTCGCGCGGATAGGCCGCGTCCAGTGGCACGTAGGTGCCGCCGGCCTTGAGCACGGCCAGGATCGCGACGATGGCGTCCACGCCACGTTCCATGCACAGCGCCACGCGCACGTCCGCGGCCACGCCGAGTGCGATCAGATGGTGGGCCAGGCGGTTGGCGCGCAGGTTCAGGCTGGCATAGTCGAGGCGGCCTGTCGCGTCCTGCACGGCGATCGCGTCGGGCCGCTGTGCGGCCTGCCGTTCCAGCAGGCGGTGCACCGGCATCGCGTCGATGACGACGCCAGCGGCGTCGTTGCACTGGCGCAGCTGCGCATGGTCGGCCGCGCTCAGCAACGGCAGGCGCGCGACCGGTGTGCGCGCGCCGGCGATCATCGCCCGCAGCGTGGCGATGAACAGGGCGACATGGCGTTCGATGCTGCTGCGCTCGAACAGCGTGGTGGCGTAGCCGAGGCTGCCGACCAGCACATCGCCGTGCTCGGCCATGGCGATCTCCAGGTCGAACTGCACGGTCTGCATCGGCAGCGCCACCGGCTGCAGGGTCAGGCCAGGCAGTGCCAGGTGGCCTTCCGGTGCGTTCTGCCAGGCGAACATGACCTGGAACAGCGGGCTATGCGCGGTACTGCGCACAGGCTTGAGCGCCTCGACGATCTGTTCGAAGGGCAGATGCTGGTGCGCCTGCGCCGCGAGCGTGGTCGCGCGCACCTGGCTGAGCAAACTTGCGGTATCGAGCGCCTGACGCAGGTCGATCTGCAAGGCAAGAGAATTGACGAACAGGCCGATCACCGGCTCCAGTTCGGTGCGATCGCGTCCGGCGATCGGGGTGCCGATCACCACCTGGTCCTGGCCGGACAACCGCGACAACAGCACCGCCCAGCCGGCGAGCAGGGTCATGAACAGCGTGGTGCCGTGGCGCTGGCTCAAGCCGCGCAGCGCAGCTGTGAGATCGGCGTCTACGGTGATGTCGAGCGCATCGCCGCTGTAGTCCTGCAGTGCAGGACGGGCGCGGTCGGTCGGCAGTTCCAACAGCGGCGGGGCGTCGTGCAGCTGTTCAATCCAGAAGGCGCGCTGGTGTTGCAGCACCTCGCCGCTGATCCAGCGGCGTTGCCACACGGCGATGTCGGCGTACTGCAGCGGCAGCGGCGGCAGCGGATCGGGCTGGCCCTGGGCGAAGGCGGTGTACAGGGTGCTCAGTTCGCGCACCAGCAGGCCCATCGACCAGCCATCGGAAACCAGATGGTGCAGGGTGACGAGCAAGATATGGTCGTCCTCGCCCAGGCGCAGCAGTTGGCCGCGTGCCAGGGTGTCGTGAGCCAGATCAAAGGGGGTCTGGGTTTCCTGTTCGGCGTGGATCCGCGCCTGGGCTTCTGGATCGGGACAGGCGCTGAGATCGTGTTCGCAGAGCCGGAAGCCGACGTCGGCGGCGTCGATGATCTGCACCGGCTCGTTCTGGTGAAGGCCGATGCGGGTGCGCAAGGTAGCGTGGCGGGCGACGATGCGATCCAGCGCCTGACGCAGGGCGTGGCGATCCAACGTGCCGCGAAGGCGCAGGCCGTTGGGCATCAAATAAGCCAAGTCGGCCTGGGGATCGAGCTGCGCCAGGAACCACAGCCGTTGCTGGGCGAAGGACAGCGGCAGCGGGGCGGTGCGCGGGACCGGGACGATCGGCGGCAGCGTCTGCGGCGTTGCGTTGGCGAGCACGGTCGCCAACGCCGCCACCCGAGGATGGGCGAAGACCTCGGCCAGGGGGAGCTCCACGCCCAGTCGCTCGCGCAGGCGCGAGATCAATTGCACCGCCAGCAGCGAGTGCCCGCCGAGCGCGAAGAAGTCGTCGTTGCGTCCTACCTGTTCGACGCCGAGCAGCTCGCTCCACAGCGTGGCCAGCACCTGTTCAAGGTCGCTTTGCGGCGCGACATAGGCTTGCAGATCCAACGCATGCCCGTCAGGGGCGGGCAAGGCGGCGCGATCGAGCTTGCCATTGGGTGTCAGCGGCAGCGCGGCCAACTGCACGTAGGCCGCGGGCAGCATATGGTCGGGAAGGCGCGCGGAGAGTTGGATACGCAGTGCGGCCAGATTCACGGCCGACGTGTCGCCGACCAGATAGGCGACCAGGCGCTTGTCGCCGGTGTCGTCGCGCGCGATGACCACCGCCTCGTGCACGTCATCGCAGCCGCGCAAAGCCGCTTCGATCTCGCCCGGCTCGATGCGGAAGCCGCGGATCTTGACCTGCGCATCGTTGCGGCCGAGGAACTCCAGGCTTCCATTGGCCAGCCAGCGGGCCAGATCGCCGGTCCTGTACATGCGCTCGCCGGGTTGCTGGGCGAACGGATCGGGGACGAAGCGTTCGGCGGTCAGATCTGGACGGTGCAGATAGCCCTGCGCCAGCTGCGCACCAGCAATATGCAGTTCGCCGGCCACGCCGATCGGAAGCGGATGGCCGTGACGATCGAGCACGTAGGCACGGCTGCCCGGCAATGGCCGGCCGAGCGGAATCCGCGTGGCGTCCGTGGCCAGTGTCGCGACCGGGTGGACCACGCTGAAAGCGGTGGTCTCGGTCGGGCCATAGCAATGCAGCAGCCGTTGCGGCGCGGCCTGGGCCAGCAGCGCGGCGACGCTGCCGGCATCGACGCTGTCGCCGCCAGTGAGCAGGCAGCGCAACGTCGGCAGCAATGCGCGCAGGGCCTGCCAATAGCCAGGCAACAGGCCGGCGGTCAGATGCAGGATGCTGACCCCGGCAGCCGTCAGGTGCCGGCTCAACGCGCGTGGATCGAGCAGGGTCTGCTGGTCGACGACGACGATGGCCGCGCCATGCAGCAGCGTGGCCCATATCTCGAACGTGCTGGCATCGAAGGCAGGATTGGCGAGGAAGGCGACCCTGTCCTGCGGTTGCAACGGCGCATGCTGCTGGCTGAGCGCGAACGCCAAGACGGCGGCATGCGAGACGGCCACGCCTTTCGGGGTGCCGGTGGAGCCGGAGGTGTAGACGACATAGGCGACGCTGCTGGGCATGATGCCGACCTGCGGCGCACTGGATTCTTCAGCGAGCGCCGCGAACTCCAGTTCCAGGCGGGGAAAGCCCGGGACATCGAGCGGACAGTCGGGAAGACACAGCAGCGCGGCGGCCGCGCAATCGTGCAGCAGAGCGCGCAAGCGCGCTTCCGGCTGCGCCTGGTCCAGGACGACATACGCGGCGCCGCACATCAGCACCGCTAGTTCGGCCACGACCAACAGCGCCGAGCGCGGCAACAGCAACGCTACCGGCTGGCCCGGTTGCAGTCCGTTGCGCCGAAGTTTTTCGGCCAGGCAGGCGGCGCGGCTCCACAGTTCGCAATAACTCAGCGTGAGCGGGCCGTCGATTACCGCCGTCGCGTCGGGATTGCGCTGGACATGGGCGTGCAAGGCTTCCACGAGCGTGGTGACGGCGGGCAGGGCGACCGTCGTGGCGTTGAAGCCATACAGCACCTGCAGGCGTTGATCGTCCGGTATCCAGGGGAGTTGCTCTACAAACGCATCGTCGTTCGCGGTGATGGCCTGCAGCAGATGTAGGAACTGCGCCGCATACGCTTGGACCGTGGTGTGATCGAACAGCGATGTTGGATATCTGATGACGCCGTCCAGCCCGGCCTCGGACTCCTTCATCGTCAGTATCAGGTCGAACGCGCACATGTCGGACGCATCCGGCAACGGCTCCAGTCGCAGGCCCGGGGTGTGCTGCGACGGGCTGTCGCGGAAGCCATCCAGGCTGAACAATGTCTGGAACACCGGCATATGGCTCAGGCTGCGACTGCGTTGCAGCGCTTCGACGACGCGCTCGAACGGCAGCTCCTGGCGATCCTGTGCGTTCAGCACCACGTTGCGGACATGTGCCAGCCACTGCGCCACAGTGGGTGTGCCGGACACCTTGAGACGCAGCGCAAGCGTGTTGATGAAGCAGCCGATCAGCCCTTCCAGATCCGGATGCGTCCGTCCGGCGACCGGCGTGCCGATCACGACGTCATCGGTCGCGCTGATCCGCGCCAACAGCAGGGCCCAGCAGGCCAGCACGGTCACGAACAGCGAGCAACCATGGCGGCGTGCCAACGCATTCAAGCGTTGCCCCAGTTCCGGCGGCAACAGCAGTTCGACCGACGCGCCGCGATAGTCCTGGACGGCTGGGCGAGCGCGGTCGGTCGGTAAGGGGAGCAGCGGCGGGGCGCCGGCCAATTGCTCTGTCCAGAAGCGCAGTTGCGCAGCAAGGGACTCGCCTCGCAACTGCTCGCTCTGCCAGATCGCATAGTCCGCATACTGGATCGGCAATGGCGGTAGCGGATCGGGCAGGTGCCGGGCGTAGGCGTCGTACAAGGCTTCCATCTCGCGCAATAGAACGCCGATCGACCAGCCATCGCAGACGATGTGATGAAAGGTCAGCAGCAGGACGTGTTCCTGCGCCGCCAGGCGCAGCAGGCGTCCACGCACCGGAGCGCCCAGCTCGAAGTCAAAGGGAAGCGCGGCCTCCTGCTGTGCGATGCGTGCGATCGCAGCCTTGTCGCAAGCGCTCGCGTCTTCATGGACAAACGGAAAGCGCGTTGCCGGATGGATGCGCTGGCGGATCTGGCCGTTCACTTCGACCAGGCTGGTGCGCAGTATTTCGTGCCGTGCCACGATGCGATCCAGCGCAGCTTGCAACGCGTGGATGTCCAGCTCGCCGATCAGGCGGACGCCGTTGGCGATGTGGTAGGTGATCGACGCCTGCGGATCCAGCCGGGCGAGCAGCCACATGCGTTTTTGCACGAATGAGGCAGGAAGGGTCTTTGCAGACTTATCCATGATGAACGGGATCCTTGATCAGGCGTGACCAGTACAGGGGCGTGCGCCTGGCAGTACGTGGCGGAAGACGCGGCGCTTGGCGATCGCGTCGTAACAGGATCATCGACATCGGGCGTTGCACGGACCTGACCCAACTTGCGGTTGCGTAGATCGGTGTTGTAGTGCTTCTGGCAAGTACGCACTTGACTGGCAGTGACTGCGGTTTGTCTTTGGCGGTCGTGTCTGCGCCAACCGCGCAACGACTTCGCCTTGCCGCCAACGCGGCGTTCGCCTCCAACAGCGCCGATGCACGGTGTCGCGCGCGCGCCATGTCCAGTGACGCTGACAGGCAACTGATCGGCGCACACGAGCAAGTACCCCGACAGGGCCTCGACCACCATGTTTTGCATCGCTGTCGCCCTGATCGTTTGGCGATCCATCCCGGGCAACGCTGGAATCTGGATACGCATGAATTTCAATGCGGCTATTGCATCGACGGACGCACCGCCATCCACTGCGCCGCGCATTCGTGGCGTCGGTACCGCAACGCCTGGCAGCCGCTACTCGCAGCCGGATGTGCTGGACCGCTTCGGCATCGAAGATCAGCGCCGGCGCCTGGTGTTCCTGCGCAACGGTATCGACTCGCGCAGCCTGGTCCTGCCGCAGCGCGACGACACAGGCGCGGCGCCGCGCGAAACGCAGGCGCAGTTGCTCGACAAGCACCGCGACATCGGCCTGGAGATCGGCGAACACGCATTGACCCGCTGCCTGCAATCGATCGGGGCGCAACTGGATCAGGTGCAGTATCTGTGCTGCGTCACCACCACCGGGCTGCTCACGCCGGGCTTCAGTTCGCTGCTGATCCAGCGCCTGGGATTGCGTCAGGACTGCGTGCGTCTGGATGTGGTCGGCATGGGCTGCAACGCCGGCTTGAACGGCTTCAACGCGGTCGTCAACTGGACCAACGCCAATCCGGGAAAACTCGCGATCCTGCTATGCATCGAGGTGTGTTCGGCGGCCTACGTCGACGACGAGGGAATCGAGACGGCAGTGGTCAACAGCTTGTTCGGCGACGGCGCCGCGGCGCTGGCGGTGATCGCCGATAGCGCCGAGGGCCATGGCGGGCCGCGCGTGTGCAAGTTCGCCAGCCAGGTGATTCCCGAGGCACTGGACGCAATGCGCTTCGTCTGGGATCAGGCGCAGGGCAAGTTCCATTTCCGTCTGCACAAGGACGTGCCGTACGTTGTCGGAGCCAATGCGCCGACCGTGGTCGACCGCCTGCTCGAGGGAACCGGTCTGCGCCGCCGCGACATCGCCCACTGGCTGGTGCACTCGGGCGGACGCAAGGTCATCGACGCAATCTCGGCCAACCTGATGCTGACCAGCCACGACATGCGCCACACCATCGACGTGTTGCGCGAACACGGCAACATGTCCAGCGGTTCGTTCCTGTTCTCTTACGCACGCTTGCTCGACGAGGGGCAGGTTCGCCCCGGCGACTGGGGCGTGATGATGACGATGGGGCCGGGCTCGTCGATCGAGACCGCACTGCTGCGTTGGTAAGCCACGTCTGATTCCGATCATCGACCCCTGCGGACTTTTCATGAGCGATCCATCAAGCCCCGTGTTGCATCTCGTGCATCTGGATATCGACGCCGCCAGCGCGCTGAACGACGAACAGATCCAACGGCTCACCGACGCCTGCGATGAGGTCGAGGACGCCGCGACACCGGCGATCCTGATCCTGCACCTGCGCGGGACGGCCAAGCCGCCGGCTACGGCGTGCTGGCCGGGAGCGGTGAGCCTGGACCTGGTGAACCGATGGGAAAAGGCGATGCGCCGCTTCGAACGCCTGGACGGTCTGTCGCTGGCCTGGATCGAGAATGCCTGTTCGGCCGGCATGCTGGACCTGCTGCTTGCGGTGGACCAGCGCATCGCCGCACCCACGGCCAGCATCTGCGTGCATAGCGGCGAAGCCGCATGGCCGAGCATGGCGATGCGGCGCATGAGCACCCGCCTGGGGATGGGCGCGGCGCGTGCGGTGTTCCTGTTCCAAACGCAGCTGTGCTGCGCGCGCATGGCACAGTTGGGTGTGGTCGATCAGGTCAGCGACGATGGCCAGGGCGCGATCGTCGCCTGGCTGGCGTCGCTGGCAGGCGTCGACGTGCAGGTGCTGCCGAGTCGGCGCCTGTTGCTGCTCGAAGGCGCCGCCCATTCCTACGAACAGGCCGTGGGCCAGCATCTGGCCGCCTGCGACGTGGAGTTGCGCCGCCGCCAGCTGCGTGCCTCGCAGCATGCAACTGCCAAGTGTGGGCACGATGCTCCTGCGCAGATGGTGTCGGCATGAAACTGCTGGCAGACGACCTGGCGCAGCTGCAGGCGTTGGCGGTCTGGTCCGAACAGACGCTCGCCGCCTTGCCAGTGCCTGCGCAGCGCGATCAGACGCAGGCCCAGCACGCAGCCGCCGTGCATGCGCGCTGCCGGGCCGTGCGCATGGATTTCATGCGCCACCACGGCGACTGGCTGTATGCGACGCTGACCCGGGAGCGGAGCCTGGCGCTACGCCTGGACGAGGTCTTGCACGCTGCCGCCGAGCTCGTGCCTGGCCTGCTGCCCAGCCAGGCGCAATGGGCGCACGAAAGCACCTGCATCCAGTCGGAAAAGGAAGGCTGGGAGATCGAACAGGGCATTGTCTTGTGGGGCGTGCTGCGGCAGCCGGAGTGCGGCCACCATCTCATCGAAAGCCTGCTGCGGCCCACCGCGCGCGCGCTCGAACTGTTGCCGCAGTTCCGCAGCCAAGCGCAGGTGCAGATCGGCCCGGTCCATGTGGAACGCCGCGATGGCGCAGCCTGGTTGACCGTCGCCAACCAGACCGGCCTCAACGCCGAGGACAACGCCTTGGTCGAGGCGATGGAAGTGGCGGTCGATCTGGCCTTGCTCGACGATGAGGTCATGGTCGGCGTGGTGCGTGGCGGCCCGATGCAACATCCCAAGTACCTTGGCCGGCGGGTGTTCTGTTCGGGCATCAACCTGCAGCATCTGCACCAGGGCAAGATTTCCTTCGTCGACTTCCTGCTGGGTCGCGAGTTCACCTATCTCAACAAGATCCGACGCGGTCTGTGCTGGCCGGGTGTCGATGCGCGCCAGCACACCATCGAGAAACCCTGGGTCGCGGGGGTGGACGCCTTCGCCATCGGTGGCGGCCTGCAATTGCTGCTGGTGTTCGACCATGTGGTGGCCGAACGCGAGGCCTATTTCGTATTGCCTGCGGCCAAGGAGGGCATCGTCCCGGGCTCGGCCAATCTACGCCTGGGTCTGCGTACCGGCAATCGGATCGCCCGCGACATGATCCTGCGCGGACGCGTGATCCGTGCCGAGGAGTCCGATGCCGCAGGCCTGGCCGACGAAGTCGTCGACGCCGGCGACATGGATGCGGCGATCGCCCGGGCGGTGCAGCAGATGCGCAGCGAAGCGGTGGCGCCAAACCGGCGCATGCTGTGCGTGGCGGAAGAATCGCCGGAAGATTTCCGTCGCTACATGACCGAATTCGTCCTGGTGCAGTGCAACCGCATCTATGCCGACGACGTGCTTGCGCGCCTGCGGCAGCGGTGGGCTGCATGAGTACGCACCCCAGCGCCGCGTTGGCTGATCTGCAACCGCCGGCATTGGCGACGCTGGACCCGCGTGAGTTGCATCCCAGCCTGGGCGAACCGGTGCTGGGAGCGATCGACTTTCTCAATGAGGTGATCGACCGCTATCCGGACGCCATTTCGTTCGCGCCAGGCGCACCGGCGCCGGCCTTGCTGGAACCGCTGGACCTGAGCGCCCACCTGCAGACCTATCTCGCACACCTGGCGCGGACCGAGGGCCTCAGCGAGCTGCAGGTGCGCCGTCGCCTGTTCCAGTACGGCCCCAGCCGCGGCATCATCAATGCGCTGCTGGCGCAGGCGCTGCGCCAGGACCAGGGCCTGGAGATCGCGCCGTCGAGCATCGTGGTCACGGTCGGCTTCCAGGAAGCGATGTTTCTGGTGCTGCGGGCGCTGTTCGCCGCGCCCGGCGACGTCCTGGCGGTGGTGCAACCGTGTTTCGTCGGCGCGCTGGGCGCGGCGCGCGCGCTCGACATCGCGTTGCTCGGCATCGACGAGCACGATGGCCGTGTCGATGTGGATCGATTGCATCGCGCCTGTGCCGAGCTGCGCGCGCAGGGCCGCCGGGTGCGCGCCTTGTACGTGGCTCCGGATATCTCCAATCCCTCCGGAAGTCTGCTCGATCGTGGACAACGCCAGGACTTGCTCGATGCGGCCGATGCGCACGATTTCTGGCTACTGGAAGACAATACCTATGGTTTCACCGGTCCGCATGCGCATGGCGTGCCGTCGCTGAAGGCGATGGATCGCACGGGCAGAGTGATCCAGATGGGCACCTTCGCCAAGATCGCCTTGCCGGGCATCCGCGTCGGCTTCGTGATCGCCGATCAGTGCGTGGCCGATCGGCCGCCGCGGGTGCTGGCCGATGCCCTGGCTGCGCTGAAGAGCATGGTGACGGTCAATACCTCGCCGGTCTGCCAGGCGATCGCCGCCGGCATGCTGTTGGGCAGTGGCGGTTCGCTTGCGGCGCTGGGCGCGGACCGCGGAGCGTTCTACCAGGGCAAGCTCGCCTGCCTGCTGGCTGCGTTGCAGCGCGAACTCGGCGATCTGGCCGCCGCGCATCCGGGCTTGCGCTGGAACCGACCCAAGGGCGGCTTCTTCGTTTGCATGCATCTCGGCGTACCGGTGGATGCGGCGTTGCTGGAGCTGGCCGCACGCGACTACGGCGTGCTGTGGACGCCGATGCGCATGTTCTACGTGGACGACGGTGGCCAGCACAGCCTGCGCCTGTCCTGCAGCTATCTCACCGATGCGCAGATCGACGACGGGATCGGACGCCTGCGCCGCTTCCTGTGCGACCCGCGGGTGCTTGGATGAACGACATGCCGGTGCTGTTAGAACGCGACGGCCATGTCGCCCGCATCACCTTGAACCGCCCGGCGGTGCTCAACGCACTCGATCTGGCCACCCATGCCGCGCTTGCCGAGGCATGGGACAGCTTCGAGCAAGACGATACGCTGTGGGTCGCCGTGCTCAGCGGCAGCGGCGAGCGCGCCTTCTCGGCCGGTCAGGACTTGAAGGAACTGGCAGCGCGGCTTGCCAACGGCGCGCCGTCCTCGTCGTTCGGCAGCCAGGGTGCGGCGGGATGGCCACGCCTCACCGAACGCTTCGAACTGTGCAAGCCGGTGATCGCCCGGGTCAACGGTCTGGCGCTGGGCGGCGGATTCGAACTGGCCTTGGCCTGCGACATCATCGTCGCCGCCGACACCGCCGAATTCGCGTTGCCCGAAGCGCGGCTCGGCCTGATTTCCGGCGCCGGCGGGGTGTTCCGCCTGACCCGGCAATTGCCGTACCGCACCGCCATGGGCTATCTGCTCAGCGGCCGGCGCATCGGCGCGGCGCGAGCGCTGGCGCTGGGGCTGGTCAACGAGGTGGTGCCGGCCGCGCAACTGGATGCCTGCGTGGACAGCTGGCTGTCCGATCTGCTGGCGTGCGCGCCGTTGTCGCTGCGCGCGATCAAGCAGGCGGCGGCCACGGCGGCGTGCTTGCCGTTGGCCGATGCCTTCGCCACCCGCTATTCCTGGGAGGAACGTCGGCGCCAAAGCCAGGACAGCCGCGAAGGGCCGCTGGCGTTCGTGGAAAAGCGCGCGCCGCGCTGGTCGGGCCGATGAGCGCGGCAACGCCGGCGGCGCGCGGCCGCATAACTGCCTCCACCATCGGCGAAGAAGCGATGCCATGCTGATCCAGCGCTATCTGCGTCGTCATGCCCGCATGCTGGCCGGCATGTCGCTGCTGTCGGCGGCCAGCGCGGGCACCTCGATGCTGCTGCTGGACTACCTCAACGCCACCGCGACCAATGCGCTGCATGCCGATATGCGCGATGCGCTGCTGCGCGGCACCTTGCTGCTGGGCGCCGCTCTCGTCGTGCGCCTGCTGTCGGCACGCCTGGCGGCGCGCGTCAGCAGCGGGCTGATGGCGGACTTGCGCGCGGACCTGTCGGCGCGCTTTCTGGAGCTGCCGCTGGAACGGTTGATGCACCGCAAGCACGCAGTGTTCGGCGCGCTGATCGGCGATGTCGGACGCCTGGCGCAGATGATACAGATGGGGCCGGTGCTGTTGACCAACAGCCTGCTGTCGCTGGGGGGGCTGCTGTACCTGGCTTGGGTGTCGCTGCCGTTGTTTGCCGTGGTCGTGCCTTTCATCGGCCTGTCGGGCGTGCTGTTCTACGTCACCCGGCGCTTCACCGGTCCGGCCTTCGACCGTATGCGCAAGGCCGAGGAAACACTCAACGGCCTACTGCGCACACTGGTGGAGGGCAAGAAGGAACTGACCCTGTCGCCGGCGCGGGCCGGACACTTCGCCCAGGCGCAGTTGCGGCCGGCGATCGAGCGCGCGCGCCGCACCCAGTTCGACACCAGCATGCATTGGGGCATCAGCGATGCCTGCGCCGAGCTGATCGGCTATGGCTGGGTGCTGGCCGCGATCCTGGCCGGGCGCTATCTGTTCGAACTGCCTTCGGCCACGATCCTGCAGTTCGTCATCACCGGACTGTTCATCAGCGGCCCGCTCAATGCGCTGTTCGATCTCGGCGCCCAGGTCGGCAGCGCATCGGCGAGCGTACGCCACCTGCGCGACGTGGGACTGGACGATGCGCCGTCCGCGCCGCCGGCGGCAGCAGTCGCCGCCGCACCGGCCAGCATGGCGCCGACGTGGACCACGCTGCGCCTGGAACAGGTGGTCTATCGCTATGCCGGCGACAACGGTGATCACTTTCAGTTCGGCCCCGTGGACCTCACCTTGCGGCGCGGCGAAACGGTGTTCGTCACCGGCGGCAACGGCAGCGGCAAATCCACCCTGCTGCTGCTGCTCAGCGGTCTGCTGAGCCCCAGCGAGGGACGCATTCTGGTCGATGGACAGGAACTTGGGACCAGCCTGGCGCTGGCCAGCTACCGGGCGATGTTCAGTGCGGTGTTCTTCGACTTCATGCTGTTCGAGCACGCCATCGGGGCCGACGCGGCGCCGGCCGATCCGGCACAGGTGCAGGCCTGGCTGGAGCGCGTGGATCTTGCATCGAAGGTCGGGTTCGACCAGGCCGCGGGCGTATTCGCCAACGTGGATCTGTCGCAGGGACAGCGCAAACGCCTGGCCCTGGTACAGGCTTGCCTGGACGACCGCCAGATCATGATCTTCGACGAACTCACCGCCGACCAAGACCAGGCGTTTCGGGAGCGTTTCTACACCGTCTTGCTGCCCGAGTTGCGCGCGCGCGGCAAGACCCTGGTGCTGGTGACCCACGACCAGGGGTACCGGCACCTGGCCGACCATGTGCTGACGCTGGACTACGGGCATCTGGTCGGGCCGGAGCCGACACGCAAAGCGCAGTGCCCTGCGGATCTGCGCGGGCCGGCGCTGGAAGCACTGCAGGTCCCCGGCATGCCGCCGGGGATCTGATCGAAAGACCACGGGCGCGTCGAACCTGCGGCCGGCGCCCCGCGCATCGCCCGATGCGTGCAACACGCCGCCACTCATCCCCACCGGAGGACGTACAGATGTCGATCCAAGACGACGAGCAAGACCAGATCTACGTCGTGGTCATCAACCACGAAGAACAATACGCATTGTGGCCGGACTACGCCGACGTGCCGAATGGCTGGTCGGTGGTGTTCGGCCCGAACCCGAAGCAGGCCTGCCTGGACTATGTCAACGAGCACTGGACCGACATGCGTCCGAAGAGCCTGCGCGACGCCATGGCAGCGGTGGGACACTGAGTGCCGCGTTGCCCTCCCTCCTGATGGCGGCATGTCATCGGGAGGGCAGGGCGGCAGGATGGAAAGGCAAAGAGAGGCTGGCCCACGTGTCCAGGCTCAAAGCGAGAGGGCAGGGTGATGCCCTTCCTCGCGAACAGACGCTCGCCATCGATGCAGCGTGCACGGCAATGCACAAGGAACCGATCGGCCTCGCGCAGGCCCAGGGGTGGGGGCCGGACTGGTTGATCGCCAGCACATGATTCAACACGCCGCGCTGCGGCCATCGATGCACAAGTGAGAGCCGGCCTTGCCCTGGATATCCAGATCGCTGTGCTCGCCGAGCAAGGGCAATGCGGTAATCGCCCAATCTGCCAATGCAATGCGTTCGAACTCGTGCAGCGCGATGACCCACTCGAACCCGAGCGCCTGCAGCATCAGTTTCAGCGACGGGTCCTGCAGGCGCCGGCCGGCGCTATGCGGCACGACAAGGGGACCGATCCGATTGCGTAGCCGCAACAAGGTCTCCGGACGGATATGGTCGTTGTGACCGTGGGTGATCAACACGCAGTCGATGCGCTCGGGCAGATCGGCCAGGGTGTAGCGGGGCAGGGCACACCCGCGGCGGGCGGACGATGGCGCTGCGCCGGCGGCGCAGCGTCGAACAAAGTCGCAAATCCTGCGCGCTGCGCCGGGCCGATTCCGAGCAATTGGCCCAATTCCTCGATCACGAAGCGCCGGGGCGTGCGCCGCCTGGGCGTGCTGCTCGGGGCCTGCGCGCCACGGCATTGGCGCGCAGGGTAACCGCGCCTCTCGGACATGGGTTGTGCGTGGGTTAGAGCGTGATCTCGCAGCGGCCGAACAGCAGTTCGGCATGGCGCCCTTTCGCGCGTGCGGTCGCCTCCAATTGGCGTGCTTCGCGGAACTGTGGCAGATCTTCGGAATACAGAATGCTGGTGATGTGCGTGACCCAGGGTTCGGCGCCCATGGCGTAGACGTAGAGCCGTTCGGGCAGGAAGAAGTCCTGCAACGCGCTGGCCAGCGCGCTGTCGCAGCCATCCAGGCGGCGCGACTGGTCCTCGCCCCGGGTCAGCATCTTCTGCAGCAGCGGGCCGTACAGCCATGTCGCCGGCGCACCGACGCATTCCATCCCTAGGAACATGCAGTCGATCTTCGGGAACAGCGCTTTCAGTTGCGCGTAGCACTCCACCATCGGCGGACGCGAATCGGCGAACAGCACGCACACCTTGCCGTCCAGTTCCACCGCATGGACCAGTTTGGCGCGGATATCCAGGTCGGCATGTTCGCCGTAGAACGGCGCGCCGACGATTCTTCCCTGCGGGAATCGCAATTCCTCGTAGTCGGCCAGTTCCACCACGTTGGCGAAGCCGCATTGCTCCAGGCACAGCTTCAGCGAAATGTCCTGCAAGTCGCCGCCACCGGCGCGTCCCACCACCACGGTGCCGACGCGGTGGCGAATCCGCAGCAGCGCTTCCATCACCACGTGATCCTGGTGCGGATGGGTGATCAGCAGATAATCGATCTTGGCCGGCAGATCGTCGAAGGTGAAATGGTCGATGGCGCATTCGCCCGGATAGCTGATCAGCGGATCGATCAGGATGCTGACCCCTGCGCCTTCGATCAGCACGCAGGCATGGCCGAAGTAACGCACACGCACGCCTTCCGGTGCCGGGTGTTCGGGCAGCGGCGCATCGGTCAGCAGAGCGAGGGCCTCCGCGCGCGTAGTGCCGGCCGGCGCGTGGCGCAAGATCAGGTCGACGAGGGCATCGGCATCGGGCATGCCGCCGCACAGCTGGTCCCAGAACGGATCGGCGAAGGGCACGCTCAACTCCAGCGAACCGGCTGCCGACGGCAACTGCGGCGTACTCAGTGCGAACGCGCGCTCCTGTTCGCTGACCGGTTCCAGCACCGCGGTCTGCAGACCAGGATCGTAGGCGCTGCTGGCGTAGAACTGGCGCTCCATGAAACGCACGCCGGGCTGCTTGCTGACATCGTAGAAGATCTCCAGCTTGTCGCGGATCAGCGGATCAATCTTGCCGTACAACCCAGCCAGGCCGGCGCCCTTGGCTTCGCTGTGCAGCAATTGGTAAAGCGCGGCGATCGCCTCGGCGGTGCACAGCTGGGGCGCGCAGCGTTGCAGGGTTTGATCGCGAAGCTTGCGGATATCGGCGACATCGCCGGCATGGTCGATGAAAGGGCCGCCACGCATGTCAGGCTCGCGCAGTGCCGCACGGTGCTGTTCCGGATCCTCCAGGAACGACTCCATCATCGCCAGATGCGAGTGTTCGGTATACAGACCGAAGGTGAGCGGCGAGATCAGATACGGATGGGCGAACCAGCCATTGATACGCGGAAGCAGGCGGACATGTTCGGACAGCCGGAAGCAGGGGGATGTCATTAGGGTAGCGACCATGTAGGGCATAGCGATGATGAATCGCAGTCTGTGATCCAGGTGGGACTGATGCTTGCTTGATCGTGGCAACGACTTGCCGCAGCGCGCCAATGCGCGGCAGATCTATATCCAAAGGCGAGTGCGTCCCTGAAAATAGCGATCGCCCAGGCAAGACACACCCCAACGTTTAATGATAAAGAGGACATATGCTCAAATATTCCCCGTTATTTGAAAACAGAAAGGGGCCAGCCATCATCTCGCCGATGGGCGGGCGGCACTCGCTACAACAGTATAAATACGTCTATCGGTCCACGCCAAGGACCGAGATAACGCACCGGGTATCCACCGCGACGAACTATCCAGCGCGTCTTGAAATTCCGATGCACAACGAATGCGCGTACCACACGACGTGGCCACTCTTATTGGCGTTCTGCTGCATCGAAGCGCCGACTGAAGGCGGACAAACCCCGATCGCCCCCATGGGCGAGGTATCCCGAAACATTGGCCAGGAACTGATCGAGCGAATGGAAGAAAAGGGGATCGAATATATCCGCCATTACCACCCGAACATCGACCTTCCCTGGGAAACCGTATTCCAAACAGAAGATCGATCGAAGGTCGACGAATATTGCGCCCATAACGGCATCTGCTCCCACTGGAGCGCCGACGGCTTGCTTCGCACCTCGAATCGGGCGCAGGGCATCGCTTTCCATCCCGCGACTTCTGAGAAAGTCTTCTTCAATCAGGCTCACCTGTTCTATGTCTCCAGCCTGGGGCACGCACAGTCCCAAGCAATGAGTCGCCCCTGAAGAACCCCGCATTGCCTTGTAGAACAAGCATTGGAAGCATGATGAGGGGTGCTGTGCTTGCCAGTTTTCGCTAGTCTCTGTGCGGTTTTCTTGCACTTTCCGAGCATGCGCAACCGTCGTCCCGCCGCTGATGATCGTCCTGCCGAAGACCTGTTCCGACGAGGCGGTGTGCGCGCTTTGGCTGGAGAACCCGTACTGGCAGTTCTTCACCGGG
>NZ_CAPJ01000045.1 GCF_000331775.1 Xanthomonas translucens pv. translucens DSM 18974 | reverse complement strand
GCGACCAGTAGGCCGGATCCTGGAGCGCCTGGTCGCCGGCGATGACCACGCGGGCGCCATGGATCAAGGGAGCGAACAGTTCCAGGCCGGCGATATCGAAGCAGACGGTGGTCACTGCCAACAGATGGTCCTCGGGCGACAGCGGCAGTTGGATCTGCAGCGCGGCCAGGAACTGGGTCAGCGCGTGATGGGAAATCATCACGCCCTTGGGGTGTCCGCTGGAGCCGGAGGTGTAGATGACATACGCCAGGTGGTGCGGGCTGACTCCTTGCGACGCTGGGGTGTGCGCGGGGTGCATCGCCCAGCTGGCGGTGTCGTCCATCCAGACGCGCACAAGCGGGCTACCAGGCAGCAGATGGGCCAGCGCGGTGTGGGTGAGCAGGCAGCGCGGTGCGCTGTCTTTGAGCATGAAGTCCAGGCGTGCGGGCGGATAGACCGGGTCCAGCGGTACATAGGCGCCGCCGGCCTTGAGCACGGCCAGCAAGGCGACGACCAGATCGACGCCGCGCGGCAAGCAGACCGCCACGCGCACGTCCGGACCAACGCCCAGGGCGATCAGATGATGGGCGAGTTGATTGGCACAGGCGTCGAGCGCGGCGTAGCTCAGTTCGACCTCGCCGTCGACCAGCGCGATGGCCAGCGGCGTGCGTTGCGCCTGCGCCCGGATCTGGTGGTGTAGACAGCGACTGTCGCCCAGATCGATCTGGCTCGCATTGAAGCCTTGCAGCTGGGCGCATTGATCCGCAGACAGCAGCGGCAATTGGCTCAACGCCGCGTGCGGGGCTTCCAGCAAGGCCAGCAGCATCTGCCGCAGCGCGGCCAGGGCCTGTTCGGCCAGCGGCACAGGCAGCCGGTCCGGATTGACGTTGAACTCCAGCACGATCGGATGCTGCGGGCTGTAACGCCGGACGAACACGCCCAGCGCGGTGTCTTCGTAGCCGGCGTGCAGCGGCAGCATGTGCCATGCACCGCCCGCGATCGGCGCATCGCAGAAGGCGCTGAAGTCCTCGACCGAGACGCTGACGTCGAATGGCCGCGGTGCCAGCTGTCCGGCCTCGCCCAGCCCGCGCAGGGCATGTTGCAGTGGGCATCGGGCGTGGCGCATCGCCGCGCGCAATTCCACCGCGATGGCACGCATGGCGGTGGCGATGTCCGCGTGCGGCGAGACGCCCAGGTAGAGCGGCAGCTGCGTGGACAGCATGCCGAACATGTCGCGTTCAATCGCGTTGTGGCGATTGTGGACCGCAAGACCAATCGCAATCGGCGCCTGGTGATTGCTCAGTCGAGACAGACCGCTGGCCAGGCAGGCCAGGATCAAGCTGGTGAACGAGCCGCCCAAGCGCTCGGCCAGCGCGCTCAGGGCCAGGAAATCCGGGGTGTCCAGCGCGCAGCTGAGCTGCACACTGCGCTGATGGCCCAGCGCATCTGTGATGCTGGGATACAGCGGCTCCGGCCGCGCTTGCAGGCGGGCGCGCCAGTACGCCAGATCGCGCTGATAGCGGCTGGAGCCCAGATAGGCCTGGTCGGCATCGAGCGCTTGCAGATAGGACGGCGCTGGCGGCTGGTCGGGCTGGCCGCGCAGGCGCTGGTTGTAGCAATCGACCATCTGCTCGGACAGCATGCCCAGTGAAACGCCGTCGGCGATGATGTGGTGGAAGCGATACAGGCAATAGCCACCGGTGGCCGAGGTCTGCAGCCACTGGATGTCCCACAGCGGTTGGCCATAGCGCAGCAACGGCTGTGTCATCGCGTGCTGGATGTGTTCCCAGGCGCGTTGTTGACCATCGGGGCCAGCGGAGTAATCGTGCCAAGGCAAGGAAAAGGACAGTGTCTCCAGCACGCGCTGGCCTGGCAGCGGCGTGCCTTCGACCAGCACGGTGCGCAGGGCGTCATGGCGTGCGATGACCGAAGCGACGGCCTGTTCCCAGACATCGCGGCGCAGATGGCCTTCAAAGTGCATCACGCAGCCGATGGTGTAGCCGGGCTTCTCGGGAGCGAGCAGTTGACCGAGCCAGACGCCCTCCTGAGCGGAACCGAGCGGATGCACGGGATTGGTCACGGCAGAGGTCATATCGAACGGGGTCATGCAATCACCGTGGTGCCAGGAGGAACCGGCGCTGTGGCCGTCGATGCAGGAGTGCTATCGCGCACGCTGGATATCCACCACTGCGCCAGGGTCTGGCTGTGCGGTTTGGCGAGCACGGTCATATGGTTGCCGGGCCCATGCCAGGGACGCAGATCCGCGGCGTGAGCGGCCCAGGCCTGGCGCAGCCGCAGCTGCTCGGCAGCGTGTTGCTCTGGCTGCAGCCGGGTATCGGCGACCAGGACCAGATGCAAGGTGCGGGGGTAGGGCCTGGCGGGGATGTAGGCGGTACGGCAGCACTGCGCGAAGGTGGTCAGACTGCCGCGCACCGTATCGGGCTGCGAGCGTGGCGGCAGCAGGCCATGCTCGACCATGAGTCGATGCAAGGCCTGGAGCAGCGCCTCCTGGTCGAGGTGGTGCAACGTCTGGCGATCGATGCCCAAGGGGGCGTGCAGGCGCAGCTGCAAGGCATCGAGAAAGTCGTCCACGATGGTATCGCGGCTGCAGTCCTGCGGGCCGCCGGCCTGGCTCGGGGGGCTGGTGTCGATCAGGGTCAGGCTGGCGGCCGGTCGGCCGAGCGCGTGCAGACGCAGCGCCATCTCGTACGCCACCCAGCCACCGAACGAATGGCCGATCAGATGCAGCGGCGCAGCGTTGGCCGTGCTCGCGGGCAAGGCGTCGAGATAGCGCTGCGCGGCCAGTTCGACCGAGCCGAATGGCAACTGGCAGCCATCGGTGCCGCGCGGCTGCATGCCGATGACGTTGCAGGCCTCGCCGAGGGCGCTGCTCAGATCGACAAAGCCGGTCACGCTATCGCCCGCGCCTGGAACACAAACCACGGAGCGCTGCGGTCGTGCCTTGGCGGTGCATAGCGGTAAAGCGGGCTGGTAAATCACCGATACGGGCTTGGCATCATCACTGCCAAGCGCGCACGCAACGGATTGGCCGAGTGCGGCGATATGCTCGGCTTCGATCAGCGTGATGTGGCTGCCTGCAACCGGGATCCGCTCGATTTGCGCCGCTGGCAACAGCCGTTGCCAACCATAGGCATCGGTTGCCGGTTGGGGCTCCACGGCCTGGAACAGAGACAGTCGGCACGTCGTCGGCAGGGGGTGGGACAGGAATGTCGGCCACAGTCGGTTGAAGGCGGTGCTGGTGACCGAGATGCGTAGCAGGTCTTCGATCGTGGTTTGCTCTTCGGCCGCCAATTGCGCCAGCATCGGATCGCTTTCGCAGGCAAGGAGCATGTCCTGGTAGGTGCTGTCGCGGATGCGATCCAGCAGTGCGCTCAACCCGGCCTGGATGTCACTGCGCGCTCGATAGGAGCGATGGCGCATCGCTCCTTCGAGCTGGCGAACCAGGGCTTTGCCGATGGCCTGTTCGAGCGAGTCGGTCTGCGGTGGTGCCGATGGCAGATCGCAATCGAGTAATCCCACGAAGGGCACGGACTGGTCATGCATGCCCAGCTGCTGGGCAATGGCATAAGCCAGCAGGCCGCCGGAGGAGTAGCCGAGCAGGTGATAAGGGCCCTGCGGTTGCACTTGCTGGATCAGCTCGACCATCTGCGCGGCCAGCGCTTCCAGCGAGGCCGGTAACGGGTCCGGCCAGGGCAGGGCATAGACCGGAATGTTCGGATCGATGTGTGCCGCCAGCTCGAAGGCATAGGCGATATCGCCCGTGCCGGTCGGCACCACAAACAACGGCGGGCGTGTGCCCTGGCGACGGACAGCGAGGGCACGACTGCCCAGAACATGCGTGCCGCCGAGCAGACATTCGGCCTGCATGCGCAATGTGGGATGCGCGTACAGCAGATTCAGGGTCAGCGGCAGACCGAGGCGATTGGCGGCCGTCATCAGCCGCATCGCCGATAGCGAGTGACCGCCAAGCTCGAAGAAATGATCGTCGCGGCCGATGCGCTGCGGCCCCAGCACGCTGGCCCACAGCTTGGCCAGGCTGCGCTCGATTTCATTGGCCGGCGCAATATAGCCTTGGCACACCGTCATGGCGGCGTCGGGTACCGGCAAGGCGCGACGATCGAGTTTGCCGTTGGATGTCAGCGGTAGGTTGTCCAGTTGCATGTAGGTCGCTGGAACCATCACATCGGGCAGACGCGCGGCCAGTTGGGTACGCAAGGTGTCGGCACTGACGGCGTCAGCGTCACCCACGACATAGGCGACCAGGCGGGTATCGCCGGGCAGGTCGTCGCGTGCCACGACCGCCGCCTCGCGCACGCCAGCGCAGCCGCGCAAGGCGATTTCGATCTCGCCCAGTTCGATGCGCACGCCACGCAGCTTGACCTGATCGTCGTTTCGGCCGAGGTAGTCCAGTGCGCCGTCGGCACGCCAGCGCGCCAGATCGCCGGTGCGGTACATGCGCTGGCCGGGTTGTTCGGCGAACGGGTCGGGGACGAAGCGTTCGGCGGTCAGATCGGGCCGGCCCAGATAGCCGCGTGCGAGTTGCACGCCGGCGATCTGCAGTTCGCCAGGCACGCCGATCGGAGCCAGGCGGCCATGCGCATCCAGCACCTGCAGACGAGTATTGGCGATGGGCCGACCGATCGGCAGGCTGGCATCGTTGGCACCGGTGTATTCCCATGCACTGTTGCCCCCCGCCGCTTCGGTCGGGCCATACAGGTTGTACAAGCGGGCCTGCGGAAAGCGTTCACGCACGGCGTACGCCAGATCCACCGATAGCGCTTCGCCGCCACAGAAGATCCGCTGCAGGCTGGCGCAACGCTGCTCTGGCAGGGCTTCGAGAAAGACCCGCAGCATCGAGGGCACGAACTGCACGCTGTCGATGCCGGCCTGTTCGATCAACGCGATCAGGTAGGCCGGGTCCCAGTGGCCGCCAGGTCGGGCCAGGACCAGGCGCGCGCCAACGCGCAACGTCCAGAAGATCTCCCACACCGACACGTCGAAGCTGATCGGGGTTTTCTGCAACAAGCTGTGCGCTGGGCGCAGCCCCAGTGTCTGCTGCATCCATCCCAGCCGGTTGTCGATGCCGGCATGGGTGTTGATGGCACCCTTGGGCTTTCCGGTGGAGCCGGAGGTGTAGAGGACGTAGGCCGGGTGTTGCGGCAACAAGGTCGGCACCGCCGGCGTCTGCGTGGGAGCGGCGCGCCAGGCAGGCTGCTCTGCGTCCAACAACACGCAATGCAGGTCATCGCGCCGGCCCAACAGCACGGCGGTGTCGCTGTGGGCGAGCAGCACACACGGCTGTGCATCGGCGAGCATGCCGGTCAGGCGCGCGGGCGGCAAGTCCGGGTCCAGCGGCAGATAGGCACCGCCGGCTTTTAGCGTGGCCAGCAGCGCCACGATCAGGTCGATGCCGCGCGGGAGGCAGACGGCCACGCACTGTTCGGGCGCTACGCCCAGCGCGATCAGGTGATGGGCGAGCTGGTTGGCGCGGGCCTCGAGCGCGGCGTAGCTGAGCTCCTCCTGGCCTTCCACCAAGGCGATGGCGTGTGGTGTGCGTTGTGCATGCACTTCGATCTTGCGGTGCAGGTAGCCGGTGCCGGCCAGATCGATGGCGGTGGCGTTGAAGCGTTGCAATTGGGCGCGTTCGTCCTCGGGCAGCACTTGCAGGGCGTGCAGTGCGGTGTCCGGCGCCTGCTCCAGCGCCTGGACCAGGGCCTGCACGGTCTGCAGCAGCATCGCCGCGATGCGCTCGGCGCCGATCTGCTCTACGCAATGCACACCCAACGAGAAGCCACCGTCCTCGGTGTGGTCGTTGACCGACACCACCAGTGGATAGTGGGTGCGCTCCTGGCCGCCGAGTTGCTCTACCGCGCGCAGAGCATCGTGCTGGGGCAGGGTGTCGTTGGTGATGACGGTGCTGCCGCCTGCGTAGCGATAGTTGAGCAAAGCATTCAGCAGCGGCAGGGCGGGATCCACATCGCTGCAGCGCTGGGCCAGCGCCAGCGGTGCATGTTCGTGATGCAGCAACTGGGCCAGGCACAGCTGGGTATGACGCACGGCCTGCAGCACGCTGTGGTGCGCGCCGCCCAGGCGGATCGGCAAGGTGTTGAGGAACATGCCAAGCACACGGTCCACGCCAGCGCTGGCATGCATGCGTCCGAACAGCAAAGTGGCGAACACGGCCTCGTCGCGGCCGCTGGTCCGCGCCAGCAGCAGCGCGTAGGCCAGGTGGAACAGGCTGGCGGCGCTGACGCCGCGGCGGCGCGCTTGGCTGCGCAGCGCCTGGGCAAGTGCTGCGGGCAGCGGCAAGTAGACCTGTTGCAGCGAGGCTGGATCCTTTACCGGAGCGAAGACCCCGAACGCAGTGGTGGGCATGTCGATGCCGGCGAGCATTTCGGTGAAGAAGGCCTGGTGTTCCTGCTCGGAAATTCCGCCGTGGGCATGGGCGATAAAGTCGCGGAACGGAAGGGGCGCTGGCAGATACCGCTGCTGTCCGCTCAGATGTGCCTGTACCTCCTCGATGACCAGCTCCAGCGTGGTGTGGTCCATCACCAGGTGATGGTGTTGCAGGCCGAGCAGCCAGCGTCCGTCGTCCGGGTCGTGGGCCAGATGGGCGTGGATCAGCGGCGCCCGCTGCGGGCTGGGTGCGGCGGTAGGGGTGTGCATCCAGGCCTGCAAGGCTGCGGCCGGATCAGCTCCGTCGAAGCGATGCACACGGCGGGCGAGCGTGGCCTGGCGCCAGACGACTTGCAGCGGCGCGCGCAGGCCTTGCCACACAAAGCCGGTGCGCAAGCTGTCGTGGCGGGCGATGACCTGATCGAGCGCATCGAGGAAGGCATCGAGCTGTTCGCGCGCCGGGAAGCCGAGCACGGATGAGTGCAGATACGGATCGGCGAGCGGATCGGCCAGGTGGTGGAACAGCAGGCCTTCCTGCAAGGGCGCAAGCGGATAGATGTCCTGCACATTGGCCACGCCGCCGTCGACACTGGCGACGACCGCGTCGATCTCCGGCTGGGTCAGCGCGACCAGCGGCAGCAGGTCCGGGGTGATGCGGGTGCAATCGGGACCGATGCGGTTGGGCGGGACGACAACGCTGGATGCGGTCTGTAGATTGGCGGCCAGTCCAGCAAGTGTTGGCTGGGCGAACAAGGCCCGTACATCGATCTGCCAGCCGAGCCGACGCAGGCGTTCGATCAGTTTGACCGCTAGCAACGAGTGCCCGCCGAGGGCGAAGAAGTCGTCGTTGCGGCCGACCTGCTCGACGCCGAGCAGCTCGCTCCACAGCGTGGCCAGCACCTGTTCAAGGTCGCCTTGAGGCGCAACATAGGCCTGCAGATCCAGCGCCTGAGCATCGGGCGCCGGCAGGGCGGCGCGATCCAGTTTGCCGTTGGGTGTCAGTGGCAGCGCGTCCAACTGCACGTAGGCCGCCGGCAGCATATGGTCGGGTAGACGCGCGGCGAGTTGGACGCGCAGTGCGGCTGGGTCCAGCGCCGAGCTGTCGCCGACGAGATAGGCGACCAGGCGCTTGTCGCCGGTGTCCTCGCGCGCCACGACAACCGCCTCGCGCACACCGTCGCAGCCGCGCAAGGCCGCTTCGATCTCGCCCGGCTCGATGCGGAAGCCGCGGATCTTGACCTGGGCGTCGTTGCGGCCGAGGAACTCCAGGCTTCCATCGGCCAGCCAGCGCGCCAGGTCGCCGGTCTTGTACATGCGCTCGCCAGGTTGCTGCGCGAACGGATCGGGCACGAAGCGTTCGGCGGTCAGGGCGGGACGGTGCAGATAGCCCTGCGCGAGCTGCGCACCGGCGATGTGCAGTTCGCCGGCCACGCCGATCGGGACCGGCTGAACCTGACGATCGAGCACATAAAGCCTGGTATTGGCCAGCGGCCGGCCGATCGGCACACGCTGGTTTAGATCGAGCGCATGCTGCAACGCCAGCGCGGTGACGAACTGGGTGCTCTCGGTCGGGCCATAGGTCTGCAGCACCGTGGCTGGGCCGCCGACGTCCAACACCTGAGCCAGGGCGTGCGGGTCGGCGACATCGCCGCCGGTGAGCAGCAGACGCAGTGCGCCCAATTGCGTGGCCAGCAGCGGCGCGTAGGCGCGCAATACGCCAGCGACCAGGATCAGCACCGACAGCCGTTCGCGTGTCAGCAACGCGCCCAGGGCCTGCGGATCGCGCATCACCGGCGCGGGAACGACGACGACGGTAGCGCCATTAAGCAGACCGCCCCAGACCTCGAGCGTGGCCGAGTCGAAGGCGGGGTTGGAGGCGAAGGCGACGCGGTCGCTGGCCTGCAACCGCGCTGGTCCGTCCTGCACGACCAGATTGAGCACCGCGGCATGCGACACCACCACGCCCTTGGGCGTGCCGGTGGACCCGGAGGTGTACATCACATAGGCCGCAGCCGCGGCGGGCATGCTGATCGCCGGTACGGTCGCCATGCTTGCGTCGTCGCCGTCGAGGTCGTCGATCGTCAGGCACGCCACCTGTGCAGGTGTCAGCGCGCTGCCGACGGCGTGGATCAGCACGCTGGCCTGCGCATCGGCGATCAGGGTGAGCAGGCGTTCGCTGGGATGCGCCTCGTCCAGCGGCACATAGGCCGCCCCGCATTTGAGCACAGCCAGTTGCGCGACGACCAGGTCGATCGAGCGCGGCAGGGCAATGGCCACGCGCTCGCCGGCGCGAAGGCCCACGCCGAGCAAGCGCTGCGCGAGTCGGTTGGCCTGCGCATCGAGCGCGGCATAGCTGACGCAGCGTTGGTCCGACACCACCGCGATGGCGTCCGGCGTCCGCCGTGCCTGTGCCTGGAACAGTTGGTGCAGCGCCTGCTCGGGCACGGCGGCGATCACGCCGGTGCCGACGTCGGCCAGCAGGTGCTGTCGCTGTGGTGCATCCAGCCAGGGCAACTGCGAGACACGGAGAGCGTCGTCGCGCGTCAGCGCAAGCAGCAGCTGCTCGAAGCAGCGCCACCAGCGTTGGATCGTGGTCGCATCGAACAGCGCGGTGGCATAGCCCAGCGTGCCGACGATGCAGGCATCGCGCTCTTCCAGGGTCAGGTCCAGATCGAACTTGAGCACGGCCAGCGGCTGCGGTACCGACTGCAGCTGCAGTCCGGGCAGCTCGAGGACGCTCTCGCTGGCGGTGGCGCTTTGCCAGGTGAACATGGCCTGGAAGACCGGGTGATGGGCGAGGTTGCGCGCGGGGTTGAGCGCGGCGATGAGCTGCTCGAAGGGCAGATCCTGATGCTGCTGGGCCGTCAATGCAGTGGCACGCACCTGGGCGAGCAATCCGGCGACGGAAGGATCGGTGCGCAGATCGATGCATAGCGCCTGGGTGTTGACGAACAGGCCGATCAGCGGCTCCAGTTCGCTGCGGGTGCGGTTGGCGACCGGGGTGCCGATGACGACCCGATCCTGCCCGGACAGGCGTGCCAGCAGCACGCCCCAGGCGGCGAGCAAGGTCATGAACACGGTGGTGCCGTGACGCTGGCTCAGGGACTTCAGCGCCGCCGTCAGCTCGGCATCGAAGGCAAACCCCACCGTATCGCCGCGATGGTCCTGCAGCGGCGGCCGGGGCCGATCGGTCGGCAGCTCCAGCAGGGCCGGGGCGTCATGCAGGTGTGCGACCCAGACCTCGCGCTGACGTTGCAGCACTTCGCCTTCGAGCCAGCGGCGCTGCCACACGGCGACGTCGGCGTACTGCAATTGCAGCGGCGGCAAGGGATCGGGCAGGCCTTGCGCGAAGGCGGCATAGAGCGTGCTCAGCTCGCGCACCAGCAGGCCCATGGACCAGCCATCGCAGATCAGGTGATGCAGGGTGATGAGCAGCACATGGTCGTCGTCGGCCAGGCGCAGCAAGCGGCCGCGGACCAGGGTGTCGTGGTCCAGATCGAAGGGCGTGCCGGCTTCCTGGTCGGCCAGCGCTCGGGCCTGTGCGTCCGGATCGGAGCAGGCGCTGAGATCGTGTTCGCGCAACGCAAAGCCGACGCTGTCGGCGGCGATGATCTGCACCGGTTCGTCCTGATGCAGGGCGATACGGGTACGCAAGGTCTCGTGGCGGGCGACGATGCGGTCCAGCGCCTTGCCTAGCGCGTGGCGATCCAGGCGGCCGCGCAGACGCAGGCCGTTGGGCATCAGATAGGCCAGCGCGGCCTGGGCATCGAGCCGGGCCAGGAACCACAGCCGCTGTTGGGCGAAGGACAGCGGCAGCGGTGCGCTGCGGTCGGCCGGCACGATGGCCGGCAGCGTGCTGGCGGCGGCGCTGGCCACGCAGCGGGCCAGGGCATGCAGCTGCGGATGGTTGAACACATCCCCGATCTGAAGTTCCACGCCCAGAGAGGTGCGCACACGCGAGATCAGTTGCACGGCCAGCAACGAGTGGCCGCCGAGGGCGAAGAAGTCGTCGTCGCGCCGCAGCTGCGGCAGGCCGAGCAGTTCGCACCACACAGTCGCCAATGCCTGTTCGACCGCGCCCTGGGGGTGCTGTGCGTCGCCGATCGCATCGGCGATGGAGAGCGGCGGCATCGGCAAGGCGCGCCGATCCAGCTTGCCGTTGACGGTCAACGGCAAGGCGTCCAATGCCACATAGGCCGCTGGCAGCATGTAGACCGGCAGGCGTGCGGCGAGCTGGGTCCGCAACCGATCCGTGTCGATGCACGTGTCATCTGCGATCAGATAGGCGACCAGGCGGTCCTGGCCGGTGTCGTTGCGGGCGATGACCACGGCCTCGCGCACCCCCTCGCAGCCGCGCAAGGCCGCTTCGATCTCACCCGGTTCGATACGGAAGCCGCGCAGTTTGAGTTGGCGGTCGCTGCGGCCGAGGAAGCCCAAAGTGCCGTCGGCGCGCCAGCAGGCCAGATCGCCGGTCTTGTACATGCGCTGGCCGGGTTGTT
>NZ_CAPJ01000046.1 GCF_000331775.1 Xanthomonas translucens pv. translucens DSM 18974 | reverse complement strand
GGTCGTTGCGGCCGAGGAAGTCCAAGGTGTCTTCGGCGCGCCAGCAGGCCAGATCGCCGCTCTTGTACATGCGCTGGCCGGGCTGGTCGGCGAACGGGTCGGGGACGAAGCGTTCGGCGGTCAGGTCGGGGCGACCCAGATAGCCGCGTGCCAGCGCCACGCCGCCCAGATGCAGTTCGCCGCACGCGCCGGTCGGCAGCGCGTGGCCGGCACGATCCAGCACATAAGCGCGCGTGGCGCTGAGCGGACGGCCAATGCCAATGGGGGCGTCGGCGGCCACGGCCTGGGCGCTGGCCACCACGATGGCTTCGGTTGGCCCATAGGTGTCCAGCAGCGGCGTGCGCGCGCCCTGCAGCCAGCGTTGCCGCATGGCCGGCGTCAGCGCTTCGCCGCCGACGATGACCTGGCGCACGCAAGTTGGGATATCCAGCGACTGCGCGCACAGATCTGCCCAGAAGCGGGTGGGCAGGTCGACCACGCTGATGCCTGCCTGCGCGCATCGCGTCCAGAACCGCTCGGTATCGAGCCAGCCATCGTCGCGCAGCACCAGGCTGGCGCCGCTGCACAGGGCTCCGAACAGTTCTTCCACCGAGGCATCGAAGGCCAGCGTGGCGAATTGCAGCACGCGATCCTGTGGACCTAGCCGGTAGGTGTGGATCAGGTCCTGCAGACGCACGCTCAGGCCTTGGTGCGCGACCATCACGCCCTTGGGCTTGCCGGTCGAGCCGGAGGTGTAGATCACATAAGCCAGCTGCTGTGGGTGCGGTGGCGGCACCGTCGGGGCATGCTCGGGAGCGTTCGAGGCTGCGGCCTGCAGCGCGGCGATGGTCTGCACCGGTGTGGTGTGATTCCCCGCGAACCCCGCGCGCTCAAGCTCGTCGACGAGCAACAGCACCGGCTGGGCATCGGCCAGCACAGCGGCGAGGCGTTCGTCGGGCTGGCTGGGCTCCAGCGGCAGGTAGGCGGCGCCGGCCTTGAGCACGGCCAGCACCGCCACGATCTGCGCGATGCCGCGTGGCAGGCACAGCGCCACGTAGCGATCCGGGCGCGCGCCCAGCGCGATCAGCCGGTGCGCCAACTGGTTGGCCTCCCGATCGAGCTGGTGGTAACTGAGCGTGCTCTCGCCGCAGACCAAGGCGATGGCTTGCGGTGTGGCCGAGGCCTGCTGCGCGAACATGAGCGCTAAGTTGCACGGATCGGCCGCGGATGTGTCGCCGGCACGATCGCCAGCATGGAAGGCTTGCAGTTGCTGCTGCTGTGCAGGCGCGAGCAGCGGCAAGCGACTTACCCGCGCCTGCGCGTCGCCGAGGATGCCATCGAGCAGGACATCGAAGCTGTCCCACTGCCGCTGGATCGTGTCGGCATCGAACAGCGCGGTGGCGAAGCGCAGGCTGCCGACGATACAGCCGCCTTCAAGCCGCAGATCCAGATCCAGGTCGTACTTGGCATCGCGGGCCGGGCCGGGCAGGACGTCGCTGTGCAGACCGGACATCGCCAACGCGACCTGCGGCGTGTTCTGCCAAGTGAACATCACTTGGAACACCGGCGAATAGGCCAGGCTGCGCACCGGATTGAGCACCTCGATCAGCTGCTCGAAGGGCAGGTCCTGGTGCGCCTGCGCGGCCAGCGCGGTGGCGCGCACCTGGGCCAGCAACTCGGCGACGGACGGGTCGGCGCGCAGGTCCAGGTGCAACGCCTGGGTGTTGACGAACAGGCCGATCAGCGAGGCGGTCTCTGCACGCGTGCGTTGGGCGATGGGCGTGCCGATGACCACTTGGTCCTGGCCGGCCAGGCGTGCCAGCAGCGCGCCCCAGGCGGCGAGCAGGGTCATGAACAGCGTGGCACCATGCCGCTGGCTCAGCGCGATCAGCGCCTGGGTGCGTGCGGCATCCAGCGTCACCGCGATGGCGGCGCCGGCATAGTCCTGCGCGGACGGACGTGGGCGGTCGGTGGGCAGGGCCAGCCGCGCCGGCGCATCGCCCAAGTGATCGAGCCAGAACTGGCGCTGCCGTTGTAGCAGCGTCGCGTCGATCCAGCGGCGCTGCCACAGGGTGTAGTCGGCGTACTGGATCGGCAGCGGCGGCAGCGGATCGGGCTGGCCTTGGGCAAAAGCGCTGTACAGCGCGCCCAGCTCGTGCAGCAGCACGCCGATCGACCAGCCATCGGCGACCAGATGGTGCAGCGTCACCAGCAGCAGATGATCGTCCTCGGCGCGCTGCAACAGGCGCGCGCGCAGCAGCGGACCGCGCGCCAGGTCGAAGGCGAGGCTGGTCTCCTGCTCGGCATGGCGCTGGGCGGCGGCCTGGGGATCGGACGCGTGGCGCAGGTCGATGTACTCCAGCGGCACGCCCATCTCGACAGGGTCGATGACCTGAGCGGCCCCGTCCTCGGTGGCGACGAAGCGGGTGCGCAAGGCCTCATGGCGGGCGAGGATGCGGTCCAACGCCCGCTGCAGCGCGGCCACGTCCAGCGCGCCGCGCAAGGCAACGGTGCCGGGCATCAGATACGCCAGGTCGGCACGCGCATCGAACTGGGTCAGCACCCATAGTCGCTGCTGGGCGAAGGAGAGCGGCAACGGTGCAGGGCGCTGCACCGGCACGATGGCCGGCAGGGTGCTGGGCGCGGCGAGGGCGAGGGCGAGGGCCAGGTCAGCCAGGCGCGGCTGGGCGAACAGTGTTGCCAACGGCAGCTCCAGGCCCAGCGCACTGCGGATGCGCGCGATCAGCTGCACACCGAGCAGCGAATGCCCGCCGAGGGCGAAGAAACTGTCATGACGGCCGACGCGCTCCACGCCGAGCAGCTCGCACCACAGCGTGGCGAGCTGGGTTTCCAGTTCGCCTTCGGGCGCGGCGTAGTCCGGCACGGCCAGGGCGGTGGCATCCGGCGCAGGCAGGGCCTGGCGATCCAGTTTGCCGTGGGTGGTGGTCGGAATGGCCGACAGCACGACATACGCCGTCGGCACCATGTACTCGGGCACCTGCGCGGCGAGCAGGTCGCGCAGATGCTCCACCTGCAGTTCTGCGCCGACCAGATAGGCGACCAGGCGCTTGTCGCCAGGGCGATCCTCGCGCAGCAGCACTGCCGCCTCGCGCACGCCCGGGCAGGCCTGCAATGCCGCTTCGATCTCGCCCGGTTCGATGCGGTAGCCGCGCAGCTTGACCTGATCGTCGTTGCGGCCGAGGAATTCCATCTCGCCATCGGCACGCCAACGGGCCAGATCGCCGGTGCGATACATGCGCTGGCCGGGTTGAGTCGCGAACGGATCGGGGACGAAGCGTTCGGCAGTCAATGCCGGACGGTGCAGATAGCCGCGTGCGACCTGCACGCCGGCGATGAACAACTCGCCGATCACGCCGATCGGCAGCGGCTGGCGCTGCGCATCCAGCACATACAGCGGCGTGCGCGGCAGGGCGGCGCCAATCGGCGGCAGCAGCGGCCAGCGTTCGGTGTCGGTCGGCAGCAGGTGGGCCGAAGCGACATGGGTCTCGGTGGGGCCGTAGTAGTTATGCAGGCGGCAGATCGGACGCGCGGCAAAGAAGGCGCGGATCGCCGGGGTGATGCGCAGCTGCTCGCCAGCAGTGAGCACTTGTTTCAGCGGACAGTCCAGCGCGTCCAGGACAGGATCGGCCAGTACCGTCTCGGCCAGCGACTGCAGGGCGATGTAGGGCATGTACAGGCGTTCGATGCGCTGGGCGCAGATACGGCGGTACAGGGCATGTGCGTCGCGCCGCTGCGTGTCATCGATCAGTACCAGGGTGCCGCCGGTGCCGAGGGTGCTGAAGATTTCCTGGAAGCTGGCATCGAAGCCCAACGCAGAGAACTGCAGGGTGCGCAAGGCGTGCAGTTCGGCGCCAGCGCAATGCTCGGCTTCCCACTGCAACAGATTGAGCAGCGGGCCGTGCGGCATCACCACGCCCTTGGGCCGCCCGGTGGAGCCGGAGGTGTAGATCACGTAGGCGGTGTGCAGCGGCGACCCGGCGCGCGCCGGTGGCGTGGTGGGCAGGCCGTGCCACGCCGGCTGCGCGGCGTCGGCATGCACCAGCATTAGGTCGGCCGGCACAGCCAACGCTGCCGATGCTGCCGGCGTGGTCAGCAGCACCCTTGCCTGGCAGTCCTGCAGCATGTAGGCCTGGCGCTCGGCCGGATAGGTCGGGTCCAGCGGCACGTAGGCCGCGCCGGCCTTGAGCGTGGCCAACACGGCGACCACCATGGCGATGCCGCGCGGCAGGCAGATCGCCACGCGCTCGTCTGGGGCCACGCCTAGCGCGCACAGGTGATGCGCGAGCTGGTTGGCCTGCGCCTCCAGGGCGGCGTAGCTGAGGCTAGCATCCTCGTCCACCAGGGCGATGGCGTCCGGGGTGGTGGCGGCCTGGCGTTCGAACGCGCTGTGGACCTGGCGGTCGCCGGCAGGGTGTCCGGGGCGGTCGTTGAAGGCGTAGAGCACCTGCTGGCGCTCCGACGGTGGCAGCAGCGGCAGACGACCGATCTGGGTCGTGTCGTCGGCGAGCATGCCGCGTAACACCGTAAGGAACTGGGCCGCGTACCGGGCGACGGTGCTGCGCTCGAACAGCGCTGTGGCGTAGTGCAGGCCGCCGACGATGCCCTCGTCGGTTTCCTGCAGGGCCAGATGCAAATCGAACTTGATCGTAGCGGTGGCTTGGGCTGCGACCTGGATCTGCAACTGCGGCCAATCCAGGTCGTTGGTGAGCCGGTTGTCCACGGTCAGCATGACCTGGAACAGCGGGTGGTGGTCCAGGCAGCGCACGGGATTGAGCGCTTCGATGAGCTGCTCGAAGGGCAGATCCTGGTGGTTCTGGGCCGCCAGTGCGGTGGCGCGGACCTGGGCAAGGAACGCTGCGACAGAGGGGTTGGCGCGCGTGTCGATGCGCAGCGCCTGGGTATTGGCGAAAAAGCCGATCAGCGGTTCGAGCTCGCTGCGGCTGCGGTTGGCCACCGGGGTGCCGATCACCACCTGCTCCTGTGCGGACAGGCGCGCCAGCAGCACGCCCCAGGCGGCGAGCAAGGTCATGAACACGGTGGTGCCATGACGCTGGCCGAAGGCCTTCAGGGCCATGGTCAGTTCGGTGTCCATGGCCAAGGCCAGGGTATCGCCACGATAGTCCTGCAACGGCGGGCGTGGCCGGTCGGTGGGCAGCTCCAGCAGGGCCGGGGCATCGTGCAAGTGCTCGAGCCAGAAATCGCGCTGGCGTTGCAAGACCTCGCCGCTGATCCAACGCCGCTGCCACACAGCGACATCGGCGTATTGCAGTTGCAGTGGCGGCAGCGGATCGGGCCGGCCTTGGGCGAAGGCGGCGTAGAGGGTGTTCAGTTCGTGCACCAGCAGGCCCATGGACCAGCCATCGGAGACCAGGTGATGCAGGGTGATCAGCAGTACATGATCGTCCTCGCCCAAGCGCAGCAATTGGCCGCGTGCCAGGGTGTGGTAGGCCGGATCGAAGGGCGTCCGGGTTTCCTGTTCGGCGTGGCGTTGCGCTTGCGCTTGCGGGTCGGGGCAAGCGCTGAGATCGTGTTCGTATAGCCGGAAACCAATGCTGTCGGCGTCGACGACCTGCACCGGTTTGTCATTGTGCAGAACGATGCGGGTGCGCAAGGTCTCATGGCGGGCGACGATGCGGTCCAGCGCCTGACGCAGGGCGTCGCGATTTAACCGACCGCGCAGACGCAGACCGTTGGGCATCAGATAGGCCAGGTCGGCCTGGGCATCCAGCTGAGCCAGGAACCACAGCCGTTGCTGGGCGAAGGACAGCGGCAGCGGCTGACTGCGGTCGGCTGGCACGATAGCCGGCAGTGCGCTGGCGGCGACGCTGTCCAGGGCCTGGGCCAGATCGGCCAGGCGTGGATGGGCGAACAGCGTGGCCAGGGGCAGTTCCAGGCCGAGCGCGGTGCGAATACGCGAGATCAGCCGCACGGCCAACAGCGAATGTCCGCCCAGGGCGAAGAATCTGTCGTGGCGGCCGACCTGTTCGACGCCGAGCAGCTCGTGCCACAGGTCGGCCAGCAGGATTTCGCGCTCGCCTTCGGGAGCCACATAGGCCTGAGTGGCGATCGCATCGGCATCGGGTGCGGGCAGTGCGCGGCGATCGAGCTTGCCGTTGGCGGTCAGCGGCAGCGCCGCGAGCGGCACATAGGCCGCGGGTAGCATGTAGTCGGGCAGACGGGCGCTGAGCTGGGTGCGCAACGCGTCGGCGTTGAGGACGACCTCGTCGTCGACAACCAGATAGGCGATCAGGCGCTTGTCGCCGGGGCTATCCTCGCGTACGACCACCGCCG
>NZ_CAPJ01000047.1 GCF_000331775.1 Xanthomonas translucens pv. translucens DSM 18974 | reverse complement strand
AACCGTGCCGTTCTTCGAGCGTCACGTCCAGATCGAACTTGCCCACGGCCAGCGTTTGCTGCATTGGGTGCAGTTCCAGTCCCGGCAGGACGATGTCTCTGTCGGGCGTGTTCTGCCAGACAAACATGACCTGAAACACCGGGTGGTGGGCCAAACCACGCGCAGGGTTGAGCGCTTCGATGACCTGCTCGAAGGGCAGATCCTGATGCGCTTGCGCGGCCAGCGCGTTGGCGCGGACCTGGGCCAACAGCTCTGCGAGCGAGGGATTGCCGCGCAGGTCGATACGCAGGGCCTGGGTGTTGACGAACAGGCCGATCAGCGGTTCGAACTCGCTGCGCTGGCGATTGGCCACCGGGGTGCCGATGACCACTTGGTCCTGGCCGGAGAGGCGCGAAAGCAGCACGCCCCAAGCCGCGAACAGGGTCATGAACAGCGTGGCGCCGTGGTGCTGGCTCAAGCTTTTCAGTGCCGCGGTCAACTCGGCGTCGAGGACGAATTCCACCATGTCGCCGCGATAGTCCTGTCTCGGTGGGCGAGCCCGATCGGTGGGCAGTTCCAGCAGGGGCGGTGCGTCATGCAGGTGATCGACCCAGAAGTCGCGCTGGCGTTGCAGGATCTGGCCGCCGATCCAGCGGCGTTGCCACACGGCGATATCGGCGTACTGCAGTGGCAACGGCGGCAACGGATCGGACTGGCCAAGCGCGAAGGCGGCGTAGAGAGTGCTCAGTTCGCGGACCAGCAGGCTCATGGACCAGCCATCGGAAACCAGATGGTGCAGGGTAACGAGCAGGACATGGTCGTCCTCGTCCAGGCGCAACAGTTGGCCGCGTGCCAGGGTATCGTGGGCCAGATCGAAGGGGGTCTGGGCTTCCTGTTCGGCGTGGATTTGTGCCTGGGCTTCTGGATCGGGACAGGTGCTGAGGTCGTGTTCGCAGAGCCGGAAGCCGATGTTGTCGGCCTCGATGAGCTGCACTGGTTCTTCCCGGTGCAAGGCGATTCGGGTGCGCAAGGTGGCGTGGCGGGCGACGATGCGGTCCAGTGCCTGACGCAGGGCGTCGCGATTTAGCCGACCGCGCAGGCGCAGGCCGTTGGGCATCAAATAAGCCAGGTCGGCCTGGGCATCGAGCTGCGCGAGGAACCACAGGCGTTGCTGGGCGAAGGACAGCGGCAGCGGTTGACTGCGGTCGGCTGGCAGGATGGCTGGCAGTGCGTTGGCGGCGGCGCTGTCCAGTGCCTGGGCCAGATCGGCCAGGCGCGGTTGGGCGAACAGCGTGGCCAAGGGTAGTTCCAGGCCGAGCGAGGTGCGGACACGCGAGATCAGCCGCACGGCCAACAGCGAATGTCCGCCGAGGGCGAAAAAGTTGTCGTGGCGACCGACCCGTTCGACGCCGAGCAGCTCGCTCCACAGTGCAGCCAGGGCCTGTTCGCGCTCGCCTTCGGGAGCCTCATAGACTTGGGTGGCGAGCGCCTTGGCATCGGGTGCGGGCAGTGCGCGGCGATCGAGCTTGCCGTTGGCGGTGAGCGGCAGCGCAGCGAGTTGCACATAGGCGGCCGGCAACATGTAGTCGGGCAGACGCGCGCCGAGCTGGGTGCGTAGCGCATCGGCGTTGAGCGTGACATCGGTTTCGCCAACCAGATAGGCGACCAGGCGCTTGTCGCTGGGGGTGTCTTCGCGGACGACGACGGCGGCCTGGCGCACGCCATCGCAGGCCCGCAAGGCGGCCTGGATCTCGCCCAGTTCGATGCGGAAGCCGCGCAGCTTGACCTGCTCGTCGTTGCGGCCGAGGTACTCGAGGCTGCCGTCGGCACGCCAACGCGCCAGGTCGCCGGTCTTGTACATGCGCTCGCCAGGCCGCTCGGCGAACGGATCGGGGACGAAGCGTTCGGCGCTCAGTCCCGGACGGCCCAGATAGCCACGCGCCAGGCCGGCGCCGGCAACGTGCAGTTCGCCGGCCACGCCGATCGGCAGGCACTGGCCGTCGCTTGCCAGCACATAGGCGCGCAGATCGGCCAGCGGCACGCCGATCGGGCTGTGGCCGGAGCGTTGCGCATCCTGCGCAGTCAGCGCATGGGCGGTGACATGTACCGTGGTTTCGGTGATGCCGTACATGTTCAGCAGGGCGGTGCGCTGGCCATGCTGGGCGAACCACGGCGCCAGGGCCGCCGGTTGCAGCGCTTCGCCGCCGAAGATCACCAGGCGCAGGTTGTGCTGCAAGTCGCTGTATCGCTGTGCATCGAGCAGCGCCTGGAAGGCGCTTGGGGTCTGATTGAGCACGCTCACGCGCTGCTGGCAGAGCAGGGCATGGAACGCGGCCGGATCGCGCGCGATGTGCTGCGGCACCACGACCAGGCGTCCGCCGTGGGCCAGCGCGCCCCACAGTTCCCACACCGAGAAATCGAAGGCGCAGGAGTGGAACAGGGTCCAGACATCGTCGGCGGTGGGTGCGACGCAGGCGCGGGTGGCGTGCAGCAGGCGCACCACCTGGGCATGGGCCACGACCACGCCCTTGGGCGTGCCAGTGGAGCCGGAGGTATAAATGACATAAGCCGGATGCTGGGCCAGCACGTCGGTGCGCTGCGGCGCATGGGTCGGCTGCTGCACCCACACCGGCGCGTCATCCAGCAGCACCGTGGCGATGCCGGACTCACTGGGCAGGTTGGCGGCCAACGCACGATGGGCGAGCAGCAGGCGCGGCTGCGCATCGTCGAGCATGAAGGCCAGGCGTTCGGCGGGATAGGCCGGATCCATCGGCAGGTAGGCGGCGCCAGCCTTGAGCACGGCCAGGATGGCCACGACCAGGTCGATGCTGCGCTGCAGGTATAGCGCCACACGGTCTTCCGGACCGATGCCGTGGGCGATCAAATGATGGGCGAGTCGGTTGGCGCGGGTATCGAGCTCGGCGTAGGACAGTTCACGCTCGCCATCGACCAGGGCAATGGCCTGCGGGGTGCGGGCGACCTGTTGTTCGAACACGACGGGCAGGCAGCGGGCGTCGTCGAAGGTCGTGTGCTGGCGGGTGAGCATGTGCAGCCACTGCTGGCGTTCGAGCGCGCTCGACAACGGCAGTCGATCCACGCGGATGTTGTCATCCGCGACGATGCCGCGCAGCAGCGTGGCGAACTGGGCCAGATGGCGCTCGATGGTGTCGCGCTCGAACAGCGCGGTGGCGTAGGTGAGCTGGCCGGCGATGCGCTCGTCCTGCGCTTGCAAGGTTAGTTGCAGATCGAACTTGGCGGTGGCGTTGCCCTGTTCCAGCACCCGACTGTGCAGGCCAGGCAGATCCAGCGCGACGTCCACGTTGTTTTGCCAGACCAGCATGGCCTGGAAGACGGGATGATGGCCAAGATGGCGCGCCGGGTTGAGCGCTTCGATGACCTGCTCGAAGGGCAGGTCCTGGTGCTGCTGCGCTGCCACGGCGGTGGCGCGGACCTGGGCCAGCAGGTCGGCAACCGAGGGATTGGCGCGCAGGTCGATACGCAAGGCCTGGGTGTTGACGAAGAAGCCGATCAGCGGCTCCAGCTCGCTGCAGGTGCGGTTGGCGATCGGGGTGCCGATGACGGCCTCGTCCTGTCCGGACAGGCGCGCCAGCAGGGCACCCCAGGCGGCCAATACGGTCATGAACAGCGTGGTGCCGTGGCGCTGGCTCAAGGCCGTCAGGGCCTCGGTGAGATCGGCATCGAGGGTCAGATCGAGGCTGTCGCCGCGGTAGTCCTGCAGGGCGGGGCGCGGGCGATCGGTGGGGAGTGCCAGCAGCGCCGGTGCGCCCTCCAGGTGGTCGCGCCAGAAATCGAGTTGGCGTTGCAGCAGCGGCCCATCGAGCCAGCGGCGCTGCCACAAGGTGTAGTCGGCGTATTGGATGGGCAGTGGCGGTAGCGGATCGGGCTGGCCCTGGACGAAGGCGGTGTACAGGGCGCCGAGTTCCCGCAGCAACAGGCCGATCGACCAGCCATCGGTGACGATGTGGTGCATCGTCACGAGCAGACGATGTTCGTGCTCGGCCAGGCGCAGCAGGCGGCCGCGGATCAGCGGTCCGTGTTCCAGGTCGAAGGGCGTGTTGGCTTCCTGCTCAGCCAGACGGTGCGCGTCGGCGTCGGGATCGTGCGCATGCCGCAGGTCGATGCAGTCCAGCGCAAAGCCGACCTCGGCTGGGGCGATACGCTGGATGGCGCTGTCGCCGCTGGCCACGAAGGTGGTGCGCAACGCTTCATGGCGGACGACGATGCGATCCAGTGCCTGCCGCAGTGCCGCCACGTCCAATGCGCCCTGCAGTTCCACCCCGCCGGGCATCGCGTAGGCCAGGTCGGCCTGGGCATCGAGCTGGGCCAGGAACCACAGCCGTTGCTGGGCGAAGGACAGCGGCAGGTCGCCTTCGCGGGGCAGCGGCACGATGGCCGGCAGTTGGCTGGCCGCGGTGCTGGCCAAGGCCTGGGCCAGCTCGGCCAGGCGTGGCTGGGCGAACAGCGCGGCCAGGGTCAGTTCCAGCCCCAGCGTGCTGCGGATGCGCGAGATCAGGCGCAACGCCAGCAACGAATGTCCGCCCAGGGCAAAGAAACTGTCGTGACGACCGATCTGTTCGACACCAAGCAATTCGCTCCACAGCGCGGCAAGCGTGGCTTCCAATTCGCCCTCGGGAGCGGCATAGGCTCGCTGCGCGTCGAAGGCCTGCGCGTGCGGGTCCGGCAATGCGGCCCGGTCCAGCTTGCCGCTGGCGGTGAGCGGCCAGGACGCCAGCACTGCATAGGCGGCCGGCAGCATGTAGTCGGGCAAGCGGTCGCTCAGGGTCGCGTGCACGCTGGACACGGCGATGTCCTGGCCGATCAGATAGGCAACCAACTGGTGGTCGTCGTGCTGATCCTCGCGCGCCAGCACCAGTGCATCGTCGATGCCGGCGCAGCCGCGCAGCGCGGATTCGATCTCGCCCAGTTCGATGCGGAAGCCGCGCAGTTTGACTTGGCGGTCGTTGCGGCCGAGGAAGTCCAAGGTGTCTTCGGCGCGCCAGCAGGCCAGATCGCCGCTCTTGTACATGCGCTGGCCGGGCTGGT
>NZ_CAPJ01000048.1 GCF_000331775.1 Xanthomonas translucens pv. translucens DSM 18974 | reverse complement strand
GCGACCAGTAGGCCGGAGCCTGGATCGCCTGATCGCCGGCGATGACCACGCGCGCGCCATGGACCAACGGGGCGAACAGTTCCAGCCCGGCGATATCGAAGCAGACGGTGGTGACCGCCAGCAGACGGTCCTCGGGCGACAGCGGCAGTTGGATCTGCAGCGCGGCCAGGAACTGGGTCAGCGCGTGATGGGAGATCATCACGCCCTTGGGGTGTCCGGTGGAACCGGAGGTGTAGATGACATACGCCAGGTGCTGCGGGCTGACCTCCTGCGTCGCCGGGGTGTGCGTGGGATGCATCGCCCAGCTGGCGGTGTCGTCCATGCAAACGCGCGCGAGCTGATTGCCCGGCAGCAGATCGGCCAGCGTGGTGTGGGTAAGCAGGCAGCGCGGCGCGCTGTCTTTGAGCATGAAGTCCAGGCGTGCGGGCGGATAGATCGGGTCCAGCGGCACATAGGCTCCGCCGGCCTTGAGCACGGCCAGCAAGGCGACGACCAGATCGACGCCGCGCGGCAGGCAGACCGCCACGCGCACGTCAGGACCAACGCCCAGGGCGATCAGATGATGGGCGAGTTGATTGGCACGTGCGTCGAGCGCGGCATAGGTCAGTTCGACCTCGCCGTCGACCAGCGCGATGGCCTGCGGCGTGCGTTGCGCCTGCGCCTGGATCTGGCGGTGCAGATGGCCGGTGTCGGCCAGGTCGGCTTCGGTGGCATTGAAACGCTGCAGTTGCGCCCGTTCGATTGGCGGCAACAACGGCAATTGAGCGATGTGTGCAGGTTCGGCGGAAACCATGCCGCCCAGCAGCGTCACGAACTGGGCCAGGTGGCGGTCGATGCTGCTGCGATCGAACAGCGCCGTGGCGTAGCCCAGGCTGCCGACGATGCGGTCCTGGTGCTCGTCCTCGCCCACAAAGAGTTCCAGATCGAACTTGGCGTTGTGGCCCTGCGACTGCAGAGGCTGCAGGCGGATGCCGGACAGGGTCAGGTCGGCCGATGCAGCGTTTTGCCACGCGAACATGACCTGGAACACCGGGTGGTGGGCCAGGCTGCGTTCGGGATTGAGCGCTTCGATCACCTGCTCGAACGGCAGATCCTGATGGTCCTGGGCCGCCAGCGCGGTGGCGCGGACCTGAGCCAGCAGCTCGGCGACGGACGAATTGCTACGCACATCGATACGCAGAGCCTGGGTGTTGACGAACAGGCCGATCAGCGGTTCGAACTCGCTACGGTGGCGGTTGGCGACCGGTGTGCCGATGACTACCTGGTCCTGGCCGGACGTGCGTGCCAACAACACGCTCCAGGCGGAAAGCACGGTCATGAACAGGGTGGTGCCGTGGCGCTCGCTGAGCGCCTTCAGTGCCGTGCTCAACTGCGTGTCCAAGGCGAATGCCACCATGTCGCCACGGGAATCCTGCAGCGCGGGTCGTGGCCGGTCGGTGGGCAGCGCCAGCAGGGTGGGTGCGCCATGCAGGTGCTCAACCCAGAACTCGCGCTGGCGTTGCAGGATCTGGCCGCTGATCCAGCGGCGTTGCCACACGGCGATATCGGCGTATTGCAGTGGCAACGGTGGCAGCGGATCGGGCTGGCCAAGCGCGAAGGCGGCGTAGAGGGTGCTCAGTTCGCGGACCAGCAGGTCCATCGACCAGCCATCGGAAACCAGATGGTGCAGGGTGACGAGTAGGACATGATCGTCTTCCCCCAGGCGCAGCAATTGGCCGCGTAGCAGTGTGTCGCGTGCCAGATCGAAGGGAGTCTGGGTTTCCTGTTCGGCGTGGCGTTGCGCCTGATGTTCGGGATCGGGATAGGCGCTGAGATCGTGTTCGCGCAACGGAAAACCGACGTTGTCGGCGGCAATGAGCTGCACTGGTTCGTCGTTGTGCAGGGCGATACGGGTGCGCAAGGTCTCGTGGCGGGCGACGATGCGGTCCAGCGCCTGGCGCAGGGCGTGGTGATCGAGCTGGCCGTGCAGGCGCAGGCCGTTGGGCATCAGATAGGCCAGGTCGGCCTGGACGTCGAGCTGGGCCAGGAACCACAGCCGTTGCTGGGTGAAGGATAGCGGCAGCGGCTTGCTGCGGTCGGCCGGCACAATGGGCGGCAGCGTGCTGGTGGCGGCGTGTAGCAGTGCCTGGGCCAGATCGGCCAGGCGCGGTTGGGCGAACAGCGTGGCCAGGGGCAGTTCCAGGCCGAGCGAGGTGCGAATCCGCGAGATCAGCCGCACGGCGAGTAGCGAATGTCCGCCAAGGGCGAAGAAACTGTCGTGGCGGCCAATCTGTTCGACGCCGAGCAGCTCGCTCCATAGCGTGGCGAGCAAGGGCTCCAGCTCGCCTTCGGGTGGGGCGTAGGCCTGGACGCCGAGCGCGTCGGCATCCGGCGCCGGTAGTGCGCGGCGATCGAGCTTGCCATTGGCGGTCAGCGGCAAGGCATCGAGCCATACGTGGCCGCTGGGCAGCATGACCTCGGGCAGGCGTGCTGCCAGTTGCGTGCGCAGTGCGTCGGCCGCGAGGTGCTTGGCGTCGCCGACCAGATAGGCGATCAGGCGCTGTTCGCCGGTGTCGTCGCGAGCAATGACGACTGCCTCGCGTACGCCGTCGCAGCCGCGCAAGGCGGCTTCGATCTCGCCCAGTTCGATGCGCACGCCGCGCAGTTTGACCTGGTGATCGTTGCGGCCGAGGTACTCCAGCGCGCCGTCGGCACGCCAGCGCGCCACATCGCCCGTGCGGTACATGCGCTGGCCGGGCTGCTCGGCGAACGGATCGGGGACGAAGCGTTCGGCGGTCAGATCGGGACGGCCGAGATAGCCGCGTGCCAGTTGAACACCGGCGATCTGCAGTTCGCCGGCCACGCCGATGGGCGAGCGTTGCCGCTGTGCATCGAGCACGTGCAATTGCGTATTGGCGATCGGCCGGCCGATCGGCACGCCGCTGGTGTCGGCCTCGGTGCATTCCCAGACGCTGACGTCCACCGCCGCTTCGGTCGGGCCGTAGAGGTTATACAGGCGCGCCTGCGGCAGACGTGCGCGGACTGTGCTGGCCAGATCCGCCGGCAACGCTTCGCCACTGCAGACGATGCGCCGCAGGCTGGCGCATGCGCCGTCCGGCAGCGCCTCAAGGAATGCACGCAGCATCGACGGCACGAAGTGCACGGTATCGATGCCGGCCTGTTCGATCAGGTCGATCAGGTAGGCCGGATCCTTATGACCACCTGGTTCCGCCAGCACCAGACGCGCGCCCACGCGCAGCGGCCAGAACAGTTCCCACACCGACACATCGAAGCCGACCGGGGTTTTCTGCAAGACGCGCTGCCCGGGTTGCAGCTGCAGCTCTTGCTGCATCCACTGCAGGCGGTTGTCGATGGCGGCATGGGTGTTGACCACGCCCTTGGGCGTGCCGGTGGAGCCGGAGGTGTAGATG
>NZ_CAPJ01000049.1 GCF_000331775.1 Xanthomonas translucens pv. translucens DSM 18974 | reverse complement strand
GGTCCTGGTGCTCGTCCTCGCCCACAAAGAGTTCCAGATCGAATTTGGCGTTGTGGCCCTGCGACTGCAGAGGCTGTAGGCGGATGCCGGACAGGGTCAGGTCGGCCGATGCAGCGTTTTGCCACGCGAACATGACCTGGAACACCGGGTGGTGGGCCAGGCTGCGTTCGGGATTGAGCGCTTCGATCACCTGTTCGAAGGGCAGATCCTGATGCGCTTGCGCGGCCAGCGCGTTGGCGCGGACCTGGGCCAACAGCTCTGCAAGCGAGGGATTGCCGCGCAGGTCGATACGCAGGGCCTGGGTGTTGACGAATAGGCCGATCAGCGGTTCGAACTCGCTGCGATGGCGGTTGGCCACCGGACTGCCGATGACCACTTGATCCTGGCCCGACAGGCGTGCCAACAACACGCTCCAGGCGGAGAGCACGGTCATGAACAGGGTGGTGCCGTGGCGCTCGCTGAGCGCCTTCAGTGCTGCGCTCAAGTCCGTATCCAAGGCGAATGTCACGATGTCGCCACAGGAATCCTGGAGCGCGGGTCGTGGCCGATCGGTGGGCAGCGCAAGCAGGGTGGGTGCGTCGTGCAGGTGTTCGACCCAGAACTCGCGCTGGCGTTGCAGCACCTCGCCGCTGATCCAGCGTCGCTGCCAGACGGCGATATCGGCGTACTGCAGTGGCAGCGGCGGCAGCGGATCGGGCTGGCCAAGCGCGAAGGCGGAATAAAGCGTGGTCAGTTCGTGCATGAGCAGGCTCATAGACCAGCCATCGGACACCAGATGGTGCAGGGTGACGAGTAGGACATGGTCGTCCTCGTCCAGACGCAGCAACTGGCCGCGTACCAAGGTGTCGCGAGCCAGATCGAAGGGAGTCTGGGTTTCCTGTTCGGCGTGGATCTGTGCCTGGGCTTCTGGATCGGGAGAAGTGCTGAGGTCGTGGTCCGAGCATGGGAAGCCGACGTCGGCGGCGTCGATGATCTGCACCGGTTCGCCCTGGTGCAGGCCGATGCGGGTACGCAATGTCTCGTGGCGGGCGACGATGCGGTCCAACGCCTGACGCAGGGCGTGGCGATCCAACTTACCGTGCAGGCGCAGGCCGTTGGGCATCAGGTAGGCCAGGTCGGCCTGAGCATCAAGCTGGGCCAGGAACCACAGCCGCTGCTGGGCAAAGGACAGTGGCAGCGGTTGACCCCGGTCGGCTGGCACGATGGCCGGCAGTGCGCTGGCGGCGGCGCTGTCCAGGGCCTGGGCCAGATCGGACAGGCGCGGTTGGGCGAACAGCGCGGCCAGCGGCAGTTCCAGCCCAAGCGAGTTGCGAATCCGCGAGATCAGCCGCACCGCCAACAGCGAATGTCCGCCGAGAGCGAAGAAGGTGTCGTGGCGACCGACGCGTTCGACGCCGAGCAGCTCGTGCCACAGGTCGGCCAGCAGGATTTCGCGCTCGCCTTCGGGAGCCACATAGGCCTGAGTGGCGATCGCATCGGCATCGGGTGCGGGCAGTGCGCGGCGATCGAGCTTGCCGTTGGCGGTCAGCGGCAGCGCCGCGAGCGGCACATAGGCCGCGGGTAGCATGTAGTCGGGCAGACGGGCGCTGAGCTGGGTGCGCAACGCGTCGGCGTTGAGGACGACCTCGTCGTCGACAACCAGATAGGCGATCAGGCGCTTGTCGCCGTTGTCCTCGCGCACGACCACCGCCGT
>NZ_CAPJ01000050.1 GCF_000331775.1 Xanthomonas translucens pv. translucens DSM 18974 | reverse complement strand
CTGGCGCACGCCATGGCAGGCCCGCACGGCGGCCTGGATCTCGCCCAGTTCGATGCGGAAGCCGCGCAGCTTGACCTGATCATCGTTGCGGCCCAGATATTCCAAGCGGCCGTCGGCCTGCCAACGGGCCAGGTCGCCGGTGCGGTACATGCGCTCCCCGGGCTGCTCGGCAAACGGATCGGGGACGAAGCGCTCGGCGGTCAGGCCGGGACGGCCCAGATAGCCGTGTGCCAGGCCGGCGCCGGCCACGTGCAGTTCGCCAGCCACGCTGATCGGCAGGCACTGGCCGTCGCTTGCCAGCACATAGGCGCGTAGATCGGCCAGCGGCACGCCGATCGGGCTGTGCCCGGGGCGTTGCGCATCGTCCGCAGTGAGCGCATGCGCGGTGACATGCACGGTGGTCTCGGTGATGCCGTACATGTTGATCAGCGCGGTGCGCTGGCCGTGCTGGGCGAACCACGGCGCCAGAGTGGCCGGTTGCAGCGCTTCGCCGCCGAAGATCACCAGGCGCAGGTGGTGCTGCAAAGAGCTGTCGCGTTGCGCCTCGATCAGCGCCTGGAAGGCGCTGGGGGTCTGGTTGAGCACGCTCACGCGCTGCTGGCAGAGCAGCGCATGGAACGCGACCGGATCGCGTGCGGTGTGCTGCGGCACCACGACCAGGCGTCCGCCGTGGGCCAGCGCGCCCCAGAGTTCCCAGACCGAGAAATCGAAGGCGCAGGAGTGGAACAGGGTCCAGACATCCTCGGCGGTGGGTGCGACGCAGGCGCCGGTGGCGTGCAGCAGGCGCACGACCTGTGCATGGGCCACGATTACGCCCTTGGGCGTGCCGGTGGAGCCGGAGGTGTAGATGACATAGGCCGGATGCTGGGCCAGCACGTCGCTGCGCTGAGGCGCGTGTGTCGGCTGCTGCGCCCACACCGGCGCGTCGTCCAGCAGCACGGTGGCGATGCCGGATTCATTGGGCAGGTTGGCCGCCAGCGCACGATGAGTGAGCAGCAGGCGTGGCTGCGCGTCGTCGAGCATGAAGGCCAGCCGCTGCGCGGGGTAGGCCGGGTCCAGCGGTACATACGCGGCACCTGACTTGAGCACGGCCAGGATGGCCACGACCAGGTCGATGCCGCGTTCCAGGTACAACGCCACACGCTCTTCCGGACCGATGCCGTGGGCGATCAGGTGATGGGCGAGCTGGTTGGCGCGGGCATCGAGCTCGGCATAGCCGAGGGCGAGGTCGTCGTGTACCACAGCGATAGCGTGCGGGGCCTGCGCGACCTGCTGTTCAAACAGGCTGTGCAGGCAGCGCTTGTCGGCGTATGTCGCCTTGCTGCGGGACAGCGCACACACACTGGCGCGTTCTTCCTCCGTCAGCAGGTCCAGGGCACGCAGTGCGGTCTGCGGTGCCTGTTCCAGCGCCTGGACCAGCACGTGGAGGGTCTGCTGTAGCATGGCGGCGATGCGCTCGGCGCCGATTTCCTGCACGCATTGAACGTCGAACGAGAAACCGCCTGCTTCACTGTGGTCGTCGATCGACACTAACAGCGGATAGTGGGTGCGCTCCTGGCCTGCGATCTGCTGCACGTCCTGCAACGGATCATCCTGTGTTGTGCTCAGGACGTTGCTGCCACCGGCATAGCGGTAGTTGAGCAAGGCGTTGAGCAGCGGCAGTGCCGGATCGAGGCGGCTGCAGCGCTGGGCTAGCGCCAGCGGCGCATGCTCGTGGTGCAGCAGGCGGGCCAGGCACAGCTGGGTATGCCGCACAGCCTGCAGCACAGTGTCGTGTGCGCCGCCAAGGCGGATCGGCAAGGTGTTGAGGAACATGCCCAGCACGCGGTCCACGCCGACGCTGGCATGCATGCGGCCGAACAGCACGGTACCGAACACCGCCTCGTCGCGGCCGCTGCTGCGAGCCAGCAGCAGCGCGTAGGCCAGATGGAAGATGCTGGCGACACTGACGCCATGGCGTCGTGCTTGTGCGCGCACCGTATGGGCCAGCGCTGCGGGCAGCGGCCGCTGGATCCGTTGCAGCGCGGCTGGGCCGTGCACCGGAGCGAGCGCGCCGAACGGCGCGGTGGGCGCGTCGATATCGCCGAGCATCTCGGTGAAGAAGGCCTGGTGGTCCTGCTCGGACATTCCGTTGCGCGCGTGGGCGATGAAATCGCGGAACGGCAGTGGCGCGGGCAGATGCTGCTGCCTTCCGCCCAAGTGCGCCTGTACTTCCTCGATGACCAGTTCCAGGGTGGTGTGGTCCATCACCAGGTGATGGTGCTGCAAGCCGAGCAGCCAGCGTCCAGCGACGGGGTCGTGGGCCAGGTGTGCATGGATCAGCGGCGCGTGCTGCACGCTGAGCGCGGCGGCCGGTGCGTGCATCCAGGCCTGCAACTCAGCGGCAGGGCCGGGTCCGTCGAAGACATGCAGGCGACGCGCGAGCGTGGCCTGGCGCCAGACCACCTGCACCGGTGCAGGCAGACCTTGCCAGGCGAAGCCGGTGCGCAGCATGTCGTGCCGGGCCACGACCTGATCGAGCGCGTCGAGGAACGCATCGAGCTGGTCGCGGGACGGGAAACTGAGCAGGACAGAATGCAGATAGGGGTCGGCGAGCGGATTGGCCAGGTGATGAAAGAGCAGGCCTTCCTGCAGCGAGGCCAGAGGATAGATGTCTTGCACATTGCTCACCCCGCCGGCGACAGTGGCCACGACCGTGTCGATCTCGGCCTGGGTCAGTTCGACCAGCGGCAGCAGGTCGGGCGTGATGCGGGTGCAGGCTGGACCGATGCGGTTGGGCGGGACGATCACCTCGGACGCCGCCGCCAACCCTGCCGCCAGGCTCGCCAGGGTCGGCGTGCTGAACAGGCTGCGTACGTCCAACTGCCAGCCGAGCCTGCGCAGGCGCTCGATCAGTTTGACTGCCAGCAGCGAGTGGCCGCCCAGGGCGAAGAAGTCGTCGTGGCGGCCGACCTGTTCGACGCCGAGCAGCTCGCTCCAGAGCGCAGCCATCACGTGTTCGAGTTCGCCCTGCGGGGGAACATAGACGTGCAGGTCCAGCGATTGATCGTCCGGCGCCGGCAGGGCGCGGGAGTCGAGCTTGCCGTTCGGGGTCAGCGGCAGAGCATCGAGTTGCACGTAGGCAGCCGGCAACATGTAGTCGGGCAGGCGTGTGCGGAGCTGGGTCCGCAGCAGCGCAGGGGTCACGGCTAGCGTGTCGCCGACAAGATAGGCAACCAGCTGTATTTCGCTAGGAGTATCGACACGAGCAATGACGACCGCCTCGCGTACGCCGCCGCAGCCACGCAAGGCGGCTTCGATCTCGCCCAGTTCGATGCGCACGCCGCGCAGTTTGACCTGGTGATCGTTGCGGCCGAGGTACTCCAGCGCGCCGTCGGCACGCCAGCGCGCCACATCGCCCGTGCGGTACATGCGCTGGCCGGGTTGTTCGGCGAACGGATCGGGGACGAAGCGTTCGGCGGTCAGATCGGGACGGCCGAGATAACCGCGGGCCAGCTGCACGCCGGCGATCTGCAGTTCGCCGGCCACGCCGATGGGCGAGCGTTGCCGCTGTGCATCGATCACATGCAATTGCGTATTGGCGATCGGTCGACCGATCGGCACGCTGTGGATGTCGGCCTCGGTGCATTCCCAGACGCTGACGTCCACCGCCGCTTCGGTCGGACCGTAGAGGTTGTACAGGCGTGCCTGTGGCAGGCGCGCGCGGACTGTGCTGGCCAGATCCGCCGGCAGCCCCTCGCCGCTGCAGACGATGCGCCGCAGGCTGGCGCAGGCGCCGTCCGGCAAGGTCTCCAGGAACACCCGTAGCATCGAGGGCACGAAGTGCACGGTGTCGATGCCGGTCTGCTCGATCAGGTCGATCAGATAGGCCGGATCCTTATGGCCGTCGGGTTGTGCCAATACCAGACGCGCGCCCACGCGCAGCGGCCAGAACAGTTCCCACACCGACACGTCGAAGCCGACCGGGGTTTTCTGCAACACGCGCTGTTCGGGTTGCAGCTGCAGTTTTTGCTGCATCCACAACAGGCGGTTGTCGATGGCGGCATGGGTGTTGATCACGCCCTTGGGCGTGCCGGTAGAGCCGGAGGTGTAGAGG
>NZ_CAPJ01000051.1 GCF_000331775.1 Xanthomonas translucens pv. translucens DSM 18974 | reverse complement strand
CCCAGCACGCGGTCCACGCCGACGCTGGCATGCATGCGGCCGAACAGTACCGTGCCGAACACCACCTCGTCGCGGCCGCTGCTGCGCGCCAGCAGCAGCGCGTAGGCCAGATGGAACAGGCTGGCCGCGGTGACGCCATGGCGACGCGCCTGGGCGCGTACGCCGTGGGCGAGCGTGGTGGACAGCTCCTGGCGGAGGTGTTGCAGACTCTCCAGATTGCGCACCGGGGCGAACACCCCGAACGGCGCGGTGGGCGCCTTGATGTCGCCCAGCATCTTGGTGAAGAAGGCCTGGTGCTCCTGCGCGGAGACGCCCGCCAGGGTGTGGGCGACGAAGTCGCGGAACGGCAGCGGTGCCGGCAACTGGTGCTGCTGTCCGGCCAGATGCGCGCGCACCTCTTCGATGAGCAGTTCCAGGGTGGTGTGGTCCATCGCCAGGTGATGGTGCTGCAGGCCGAGCAGCCAGCGGCCGGTGGCCGGATCGTCGGCCAGGTGGGCGTGAATCAGCGGCGCCTGCTGCAGGCGCAGTGCGGCCTCGGGCGCATGCATCCAGTGCTGCAGCGCCGTGGCCGGATCGGGGCTGTCGAAGACGTGCACACGCCGTGGCAACGTCGCCTGGCGCCAGACCACCTGCACGGGCACGCGCAGGTGCTGCCAGACCACGCCGGTGCGCAGGATGTCGTGGCGGGCGATGACCTGGTCGAGCGCATCGAGGAAGGCGACGCGCTGCTCGGATGTCGGGAAGGCCAGCAGCGAGGATTGCAGGTACGGATCGGCGAGGGGATCGGCCAGGTGATGGAACAGCAGGCCTTCCTGCAGCGGCGCCAGCGGATAGATGTCCTGCACGTTGGCCGTGCCGCCGTCGACATTGGCCACCACCGTGTCGATCTCGGCCTGGGTCAGTTCCAGCAGCGGCAGCAGGTCGGGCGTGATGCGACTACAGTCGGCCTCGATGCGGTTGGGCGGGACGACCACCTGGGAGGCGCTGTGCAGGCTATTGGCCAGCCCGGCGACGGTGGGCGTGCCGAACAGGGCGCGGACTTCCAACTGCCAGCCAAGCCGGCGCAGGCGCTCGATCAGCTTGACCGCCAGTAGCGAATGGCCTCCGAGTGCGAAGAAGTTGTCGTGGCGGCCGACCTGCGGCACGTCGAGCAGCTCGCGCCACAGCGTGGCGAGCAGGGTTTCCAGTTCGCCTTCGGGCGCGGCGTAGACATTCGCGACCAGTGCGTCGGTGTCCGGTGCGGGCAACGCGGCACGATCCAGCTTGCCGTTGGGCGTGAGCGGCAACGCGTCCATGTGGACGAAGGCCGCGGGGACCATGTACTCGGGCAGGCGCGCGGCGAGTTGGGCGCGTAGGGCGGTTGGATCTGTAGCCGCACCGTCGCCGACGAGATAGGCGATCAGCCGTTTGTTATCGGCACCATCGACGACGACCACCGTCTCGCGCACGCCGCAGCCACGCAAGGCGGCTTCGATCTCGCCCAGTTCGATGCGCACGCCGCGCAGTTTGACCTGGTGATCGTTGCGGCCGAGGTACTCCAGCGCGCCGTCGGCACGCCAACGCGCCACATCGCCCGTGCGGTACATGCGCTGGCCGGGCTGCTCGGCGAACGGATCGGGGACGAAGCGTTCGGCGGTCAGATCGGGACGGCCCAGATAGCCGCGCGCCAGCTGCACACCGGCGATCTGCAGTTCACCGGCCACGCCGATGGGCGAGCGTTGCCGCTGTGCATCGAGCACGTGCAATTGCGTATTGGCGATCGGCCGGCCGATCGGCACGCTGTGGGTGTCGGCCGCGGTGCATTCCCAGACGCTGACGTCCACCGCCGCTTCGGTCGGGCCGTAGAGGTTGTACAGGCGCGCCTGCGGCAGACGTGCGCGGACTGTGCTGGCCAGATCCGCTGGCAACGCTTCGCCACTGCAGACGATGCGCCGCAGGCTGGCGCATGCGCCTTGCGGTAAGACATCCAGGAACACCCGTAGCATCGACGGCACGAAGTGCACGGTGTCGACGCCGGTCCGTTCGATCAGGTCGATTAGATAGGCTGGATCCTTGTGTCCACCCGGTTCTGACAGCACCAGACGCGCGCCCACGCGCAGCGGCCAGAACAGTTCCCAGACCGAGACGTCGAAGCCGACCGGGGTTTTCTGCAACACGCGCTGCTCCGGTTGCAGCTGCAGCGCCTGCTGCATCCACTGCAGGCGGTTGTCGATGCCGGCATGGGTGTTGATCACGCCCTTGGGCGTGCCGGTAGAGCCGGAGGTGTAGAGGACGTAGGCCGGGTGCTGCGGGTGCAGTGCCACCGTGGGCGCTTGCGTGGAAGCGCAGGCCCACAACGCGGCGTCGGCGTCTAGCAACACGGTGTGCCGATCGTCGCGTGGCGTCAACAGCGCTGCGCTCTGGCGATGGGCCAGCAGCACGCGGGGCCGTGCATCGGCGAGCATGGTGTCGAGACGCGCGGGCAGCACGTCGCTGTCCAGCGGCAGGTACGCCGCGCCGGCCTTGAGGATCGCCAGCAGGGCGACGACCAGGTCGATGCTGCGCGGCAGGCACACGGCGACACTGCTTTCCGGCACAACGCCCAATCCGATCAGGTGATGGGCGAGTTGGTTGGCGCGGGCATCCAAGTCGGCATAGCTGAGCGTGCCGCGGTCGTCGGCTACGGCGGTGGCGTCGGGCGTGCGCTGCACCTGCGCTTCGATGGCGCGGTGCAGGTAGCCCGTGCCGTCGAGGTCGGTGGCGGTGGCGTTGAAGCCGTGCAACTGCGCGTGTTCGTCGTCCGGCAGCAGCGGCAGCTGCACGACGCATGCGTGGTCGTCGGCGACCATGCTGTGCAACAGCGTCACGAACTGGGCCAGATGGCGTTCGATGGTGTCGCGCTCGAACAGCGCGCTGGCGTAGGTGAGCTGACCGGCGATGTGTGCGTCCTGCAGTTGCAAGGTCAGTTGCAGATCGAACTTGGCGGTGGCGTTGCCCTGTTCCAGCACGCGACTGTGCAAGCCGGGTAGATCCAGCGCGACGTCCGCGTTGTTTTGCCAGACCAGCATGGCCTGGAAGACGGGGTGATGGCCGAGACGGCGCGCCGGGTTGAGCGCTTCGATGACCTGCTCGAAGGGCAGGTCCTGGTGCTGCTGCGCCGCCACGGCGGTGGCGCGGACCTGGGCCAGCAGCTCGGCGACGGAGGGATTGACGCGCAGATCGATACGCAAGGCCTGGGTGTTGACGAAGAAGCCGATCAGCGGCTCCAGTTCGCTGCAGGTGCGGTTGGCGATTGGGGTGCCGATGACGGCCTCGTCCTGTCCGGATAGGCGCGCCAGCAGGGCGCCCCAGGCGGCCAATACGGTCATGAACAGCGTGGTGCCGTGGCGCTGGCTCAAGGCCGTCAGGGCCTCGGTGAGATTGGCATCGAGGGTCAGATCGACGCTGTCGCCGCGGTAGTCCTGCAGGGCCGGGCGTGGGTGGTCGGTGGGGAGTGCCAGCAGCGCCGGCGCGCCCTCCAGGTGGTCGCGCCAGAAATCGAGCTGGCGCTGCAGCACAGGACCATCGAGCCAGCGGCGCTGCCACAAGGTGTAGTCGGCGTACTGGATCGGCAGTGGCGGCAGCGGATCGGGCTGGCCCTGGACGAAGGCGGCGTACAGGGCGCCGAGTTCGCGCAGCAACAGGCCGATCGACCAGCCATCGGTGACGATGTGGTGCATCGTCACCAGCAGACGATGGCGGTGCTCGTCCAGACGCAGCAGGCGGCCGCGGATCAGCGGTCCCTGTTCCAGGTCGAAGGGCGCGTGGGCTTCCTGCTTGGCCAGGCGCTGCGCGTCGGCGTCGGGATCGTGCGCATGACGCAGGTCGATGCAGTCCAGCGCAAAGCCGACCTCGGGTGGGGCGATACGCTGGATGGCGCTGTCGCCGCTGGCCACGAAGGTGGTGCGCAACGCTTGATGGCGGGCGACGATGCGATCCAGCGCCCGTTGCAGGGCGGGCAGATCCAGTTCTCCGTGAAGCTCCACGCCACCGGGCATCGCGTAGGCCAGATCGGCCTGGGCATCGAGCTGGGCCAGGAACCACAGGCGTTGCTGGGCGAAGGACAGCGGCAGGTTGTCTTCGCGGGGCAGCGGCACGATGGCCGGCAGTTGGCTGGCGGCGGCGCTGGTCAGGGCGTGAGCCATCTCGGCCAGGCGTGGCTGCATGAACAACGCGGCCAACGGCAGTTCCAGGCCGAGCGTATGACGGATGCGCGAGATCAGCCGCGTGCCCAACAAGGAATGTCCGCCCAGGGCAAAGAAACTGTCGTGACGGCCGATCCGTTCGACGCCGAGCAAGTCGCTCCACAGCGCGGCCAACATGGTTTCCAGTTCGCCCTCGGGAACGGCATAGGCCTTTACATCGAAGGCGTCTGTGTCGGGTAGTGGGAGCGCGCGCCGATCGAGTTTGCCGTTCATGGTCAGCGGGAAGGCATCCAGCCGGACATACGCCACCGGAATCATGGCGTCGGGGAGGCGTGTGGCCAGCTGGGCGCGCAGCCTGTCTGCACCGAGGCAGCTGGCAGCGTCGCCCGGCGTCGCGTCGCCAACCAGGTAGGCGACCAACCGGGTATCGCCAGGGCTATCCTGCCGGGCGAGGACGACGGCCTCTCGCACGCCATCGCAGGCGCGCAGTTGCGCTTCGATCTCGCCGAGCTCGATGCGCACGCCGCGCAGCTTGACCTGCGCGTCGTTGCGGCCAAGAAAATCCAGGCTGGCGTCGGCGCGCCAGCGCACCAGGTCGCCGGTCTTGTACATGCGCTGGCCGGGCTGATCGGCGAAGGGATCGGGGACGAAGCGTTCGGCCGTCAGTCCAGGGCGGCCGAGGTAGCCGCGGGCGAGCTGACGTCCGGCAATATGCAGTTCGCCGACGACGTTGATCGGCGCCAATTGGTGCTGCTGGTCCAACACGTAGGCACGGGTGTTGGCGATGGGCTGGCCGATACTGGGTCGCGTGCCGGCGCGGGTAACCTGCGCCGAGGTCGCCACGACCGTGGCTTCGGTGGGGCCGTAGTTGTTGACCAGTTGCAGGCCTGGTACCTGCGCGAGTGCGCCAAGCCGATCGCCGCCGGTGAGCAGCACGCGCAGCGTCGGCGGCAGGCCAGGTTCGCGCAGCACTATCTCGGCCAACGGTGTGGGTAGGAAACTGGTGTGCATGTCTTGCTGCCGCCACCAGGCAAGCAGCGCGCCTGGATCGGCACTGGCTGCGGCCGGTGCCAGCAGCAAGGTGGCACCTGCGCATAGCGCCGGCCAGATTTCCCAGGTGTTGGCATCGAAGCCAAGGCCCGCAAGCGAGGTGCAGCGTTCGCCGGGCTGCAGGCCGAAGCGGGCGATATGCCAATGGATCAGATTGCACAGCTGCCGGTGTTCGACCAGCACGCCCTTGGGCTGTCCGCTGGAGCCGGAGGTGTAGATCGCGTAAGCCGGCTGCTGCGGATACGCGACTGGTGCAGGCGCGAGCGTATCCAGCACGGCTCCATGCTGGGCGCTGGCGTCGGGCTGGTCCATCAACAGGACGCTGATGGTGCGCAGGACTTCGCTGAAACGCAGCTCTGCTTCCAATGCGGTCGTGGTCAACAGCACGCACGCCTGACTATCTTCCAGCAGATAGACGCTGCGTTCGATCGGATAGGCGGGATCGATAGGCACGTAGGCGCCGCCCGCTTTGAGCACCGCAAGCAGGGCGATAATCAGCTCGGGGCTGCGTTCGAGACGGATCGCAACACGGCGTTCCGGGCCAATGCCTCGTGCGACCAGCCGGGCTGCCAGTCGATCGGCGAGCGCGTCCAGCTCGGCATAGCGGAGCTGTGAGTCGCCGGCAACCAGGGCGACGGCATCGGGCGTGCGTCGGGCTTGCGCTTCAAATAGATTGTGGACGCAGCCGGCGGCAGGTAGCGCCATCGTGGTGGCATTGAACTGCTGCAGGAGTTGCGTGCGGTCTTCGTCGCGCAGCAGCGGTAGCTGTGCGATGCGGACGTGATCGTCGGCGAGCAAGCCACGGAGCATGCGGACGAACAGGGCCACGTGGCGCTCGATCGTGTCGCGGTCGAACAGTGCGGTGGCGTAGCACAGACCGCCGACGATGCGGTCGTCGGCCTCGTGCAGCGACAGGTCGAGATCGAACTTGGCGTCGCTGACGGCTTTGTCGATCGGACTCAGGCGCAGGCCCGGCAGTGTGGGTTCGGCGCTGGGTGTGCTCTGCCAGGCGAGCATGACCTGGAACAGCGGGGAATAGGCAAGGCTACGTTCTGGACTGACGGCTTCGATGACCTGCTCGAACGGCAGGTCCTGATGGTCTTGTGCCGCCAACGCGGTGGCGCGGACCTGGGCCAGGACTTGGGCGATGCTCGGGTTGGCACGCAGATCGATGCACAGCGCCTGGGTGTTGACGAACAAGCCGATCAACGGTTCCAGTTCGCTGCGGGTGCGATTGGCCACGGGCGTGCCGATGACCACGTGGTCCTGGCCGGACAGGCGTCCCAGCAATACCGCCCAACTGGCCAGCATGGTCATGAACAGCGTGGTGCCATGGCGCTGGCTGAAACGGCGTAGCGCGTCGGTGAGGTCGGCATCCAAGGTGATGTCGACGCTGTCGCCGCGGTAGTCCTGCAGCGCCGGTCGGGGTCGGTCGCTCGGCAGGTCCAGCAGGGCGGGGGCGTCGCGAAGATGTTCTAGCCAGAAGTCCCTTTGGCGTTGCAGAACCTGACCGGTAATGTGGCCGCGTTGCCATACGACGATATCGGCGTATTGCAGTGGCAGCGGCGGCAGCGGATCGGGTTGGCCAAGCACGAAGGCGGCATAGAGCGTGGTCAGTTCGTGCATGAGCAGGCCCATGGACCAGCCATCGGAAACCAGATGGTGCAGGGTGACGAGCAGGACATGGTCGTCCTCGTCCAGGCGCAGCAGTTGGCCGCGTGCCAGGGTGTCGTGGGCCAGATCGAAGGGGGTTTGGGTTTCCTGTTCGGCGTGGATCTGTGCCTGGGCTTCTGGATCGGGACAGGCGCTGAGATCGTGTTCGCAGAGCCGGAAGCAGACGTCGGCGGCGCCGACGATCTGAACCGGTTGGTCCTGGTGCAGGCCGATGCGGGTACGCAAGGTCTCGTGGCGGGCGACGATGCGGTCCAGTGCCTGGCGCAGGGCGTCGCGATTCAGCCGACCGCGCAGGCGCAGGCCGTTCGGCATCAGATAAGCCAGATCGGCCTGGGCATCGAGCTGGGCCAGGAACCACAGCCGCTGCTGGGCGAAGGACAGCGGCGGCGCCTCATCGCGGTTGCGTGGCTGGATCGTCTCCTGCGCATTGGCGGCAGGTGCCGCCTTGGACAACAAGGCCCAGAGTCGGTTTGCCTCCTCCTTGGTCAGCGTCGAAATATCCTGCGGAAGCTTGGAGGAGGACATAGGGTTTAGCGTTCCAGTTTGGCTTTGGAGAGAACGTCCGCGGCGTCGGCGGCTTGCAGTTGCTGCAGACGCGTGCTCAGGACCAGATAGGCCATCTGCTGCAGCGTCGGTTGCGCGAACAAGCTTTGGATCGGCAGATCACATTGCAGGTCTCGGCGAATCGCTGCGGACAAGCGCACCGTCAGCAGCGAATGTCCGCCAAGGGCGAAGAAGTTGTCTTGGCGACCGACGCGTTCGACGCCGAGCAACTCGCACCACAGTGCGGCCAGCAGGGTTTCCAGCTCCCCCTCAGGGGCAATGTAGGCCTGCACGGCGAGCGCGTCGGCATCGGGTGCGGGCAGGGCACGGCGATCGAGCTTGCCGTTGGCGGTCAGCGGCAGCGTATCGAGCTGCACATACGCTGCCGGCAACATGTAGTCGGGCA
>NZ_CAPJ01000052.1 GCF_000331775.1 Xanthomonas translucens pv. translucens DSM 18974 | reverse complement strand
GGCGTCCGGCGGCTTACAAGCCCAGCGCCTTGGCCTTGGCCGCGTCGTAGTCGCTTTGGGTGATCAGGCCGAGGTCCAGCATCTCCTTTGCCTTCTTCAGCTTGGCGACCGCGTCGTCGGCGGCCGGCGCGGCCGGCTGCTGCAGACTGCCCACGCCGCCGACCATGCCCGTGGCCATGCCGACCCCGACCAGGCCCGCGGCGCCGCCATGCTCGCCCGCCGACTGGATGCCCTGGGCGACGCTCGCCTGCAGGTTGGAATTGCCGCGCGCACCGGCCAGCGCGTCGGCGCGTTGCACGGTCTTGAGCAGTTCGCGCGTGTTCGCGTCGTACTCGATCGACACGATCGCGGTCTTGACGATGGCCAGGCCGCGCTCGGAGCGCCATTGGTACGCTTGCTCGACCGCAGCGGACAGGCTCGTGGCGAAGCCGAGCGAATCCTGCTGCAGCTTGGTGATGCGGTTGCCCTTGCCCGGGTCGTTGGTGTACAGGCTGAAGGCCGGCGCCAGCGAACCGATCACCTCGTTGAACACCTGGTTGGCGGCGGCGTTGTCGAGATCCGTGAAGTCGAACACCTGGCCCGGCTGCAGATAGCGCGCCGGCACGAAGTTTTTCACGAACAGGATCGGATCGACGATCTTCAGCGTATATGCGCCGCGCGTCACCGCGCCGACTTGGGTGCCGAGGAAACCGTCGTCCCAATAGATCTCGGACTGCGTGCCGAAGCGATTGTCGGGCAGCTCCTTCAGCGAGACGAAGAATGCGGCTTGCTGCGAACCCGGCTGGCCGCCGAACTTGAAGCGCTCCCAGCTCTGCCGGATGAGCGGCGCGATCAGGCCGTCGCCAGCGAAGATCGACTGCGCATTAGGATCCTCGGAGCGCCATTCGTAACCGCCCGGCTCGGCGACGAAGCCGGTGATCGCACCGTCCTGGAGCAGCAGCAGCCCATAGCCTTCGGGCACCACGATCTTCGACCCGTTGCTGATGATGTTCGACGACGCGCCGGTGTTGGAGCCACGGCCCGCATTGGTGCCGTGCGGCACCGCGGCGAACAGCGCAGCTGTCGCCGGCAGGCCGGCCGGAACGGTGTAGAAGTCTTTCCACTGATCGGCGAGAACGCCGCCGATCGCACCCGCCACCGCCTGTACCAGACCCATGACAACTCCGTTTGATGCGTGGACGGACACCATGCCCATCGTGCTGACCGGACTATATCAGCAGCGGGCAGGGCGCGAAGGACAGCGCCGGCCTGGTCCCGGCGTGTCGCTGGCTTCGTGCCGAAGAAGCCAGCGCAGGAAGTGCACGCCGAAAGACAACACCCCGCCGGAGCGGGGCCTTGTTCGGCTTGCATGGTTTCAAGGCGCGGACTGGTGCAGCGCCGGTAGCAGCAGCCTTACGGCAGATTGCACTTGAGCTTGCCATCCACGTAATAGGGCTTGGGGACATCCGGGTTCTGGCTGGTCTTCTCGAACACCACCTCGAACGAGTCCAGATCCGGCGTGCCTTTGCGCGACGTGCAAGCATACTGCAGCTTCTTCTTCACCGCGGCAATGCCGGCGCCGCGATTGGCCCCATCCGCACTGTTGGTCAAATTGACGACCTCCGCGGATGCCAGCGGGCTCAGGCCGAGCAGGCATCCGGCGAACACGAGTATGTGCAGCTTCTTCATAGAATCTCCTTTGCGATGTCGATGTCCGTTGGCGGCCGGCGACGTGCTCTGTACGTCACGGATATGCGTGAGGGCGTGGCAGGCGTGGTTCGGCGCGTCGGTAGCATAGGACGAGGAGGTTAAGGCTTCGTGGGGAGGAGAATCCGCTCCCTCGGCTTGGCCTGGATATCGAGCGCAAGCGGCGTCCACGTCGCGTTTCGATCTGCGCGACAGCCCGTTTTTCTGCACTGGGATGAAATAGTTTTTTGGCCTGCATGCACCCTATGTGACTTGCTCGGCGGATGTCGCACTTGGACGTTGAGTGCAAACTTGGCGCTTGCTAGGGTGCATTGCTTGACGATGCAACTGCCGCCTTGTGCGCAGATGGTCCCGCTACACGACAGGAGAGCGTATGAACGAGATCGATGGCAACCGCTACCCGGTGCGCACGGATGCAGCGCCTGCCAGCGAATCTGCCGGGATCGACCGGCGGCGCTTCCTCGGCCTGGGGTCGGCGGCCGTGGTGGCCGGGATCACCGGCCTGCCGGCGCGCGCGGCGGCGCCTGTGATCGGCGAGATGCGCGCCACCTGGGTCACCAGCGTGTTCAATCTCGACTGGCCAAGCGCGGCGTCTACCCGGATCGCCGACCCTGCCGAACGCGTGCGGGTTCAGCAGCAGGAGTTGCTGGCCATCATCGAGCAGGCGACGGCGCTGCATTTGAACACGCTGGTCTTTCAGGTCAAGCCCTGTGCCGATGCGCTGTATCGTTCGCGCATCCTGCCGTGGTCGTCAGTCTTGACCGGCGTGCTCGGACAAGACCCCGGCTTTGACCCGCTTGCCTTTCTGCTTGCGCACGCGCACGCGCGCGGCCTGAAGGTTCATGCCTGGCTCAATCCGTACCGGGTGTCGACCGGCCTGGATCAGTCCACGCTGGACGCGCTCACCACGGTATCGCCCGATTCGCCTGCGAGTGTGTATGTGCGCCACCCCGACTGGGTCGGCGTTGCGGCAAACCGGTTAACCCTTGATCCAGGAATCCCGGCCGTGCGCCGCTGGATCTGCGAGGTGGTGGCGGAACTGGTGATCTGCTATCGCGTGGACGGCGTGCAGTTCGATGACTACTTTTATACCGAATCCTTGCAGTCGCCACTCGACGACGCACAGACCTACGCAACGTATGGAGCGGGATTCGCCGACAAAGGCGATTGGCGCCGCAACAACACCTATAGATTGATGCGCGATGTGGCCAGAACCATCCGCGTGATCAGGCCCGGCGTGGCCTTCGGCGTCAGCCCGGCCGGCGTATGGCGCAACCATCAGGACGATCCACTTGGATCGGACACCGAGGCGGGCGCTCCCGCGTTCGATAGCGCGTACGCAGATACACGTCGTTGGGTCCGCGAAGAGATCGTCGACTACATCGTGCCGCAGATCTACTGGCCGCTTGCACGCACGGCGGTGCGCTACGACACGATCGCCCGCTGGTGGGCCGAGACCGTGCGCGGCTATCGCGTGCAGTTGTATATCGGCATGGCCTTGTACAAGGTCGGCATCGCCAATCCGCTGGAGCCGGATTGGACCGTGGAGGGCGGGGTGCCGGAGATCGCCAGGCAATTGGACGTGAATGCATCCTTGCCGCAGGTGCACGGATGCATGTTGTTTCGCCAAGGCTTCCTGGCTGCTCCACAGACCCAGCAGGTAGTGGAGTATCTGAGGCTGCGTTGGCAAGCGCCTTAGCCCAGTACGGAGAACATCTTGTCTGTTGCTGCAACTCAGGGAACGGGGCGCGGCGCTGGGCGGTCGCGCCGCCACATGAGGGTCGGTAGGGATTTGTGTAAAAAACAGCCAAAAGTGAGCAAATCACTGTCAGAAAAGAATTTTTCACGAATTCCTGCCGACCCTCGAGATCGAAATCAGCAACCAATGCGCCAAGCTGATCGCAGCCCATCTGGTCCACTGAGCGTAGTACGCGAAACCCTTCGAGCAGCAGCGAAACCCAGATGACCCGGTGCGCAGCCGCAGCGCTAAATCAGAAAGTCCCGCATCGTGATGTCATCGCCCGACCATAGCCAGGACGAGATCGAGTCGCAGCTTCTCAGCACACCGCGCGGTCAAGGAGTCCACTACATCCACATTGATGACTTGACCAACCAAGAACGCGAGCAGATCCGCCACAGACGTTTCAGTTGATCGCCTTTGCAAGGTCTGCGACTGGTCTTGCCACCAACGGCCCAACCGATGCGCTGGGCTTTTTGCTGGACAGGTCTACGCGATCAGGCGCGCTCATGTGCCACCAACAGCCGCGACGCTGGGGTGCTCGCTGGCGCGTATTGAGGGTCGGCTTCGGTTTATCCGCCATAGGCGAGCTGGGCAAGGTCATTGAAGATCCACTTCCTGCAGCAGTGGTATGCGTTGAGCGACCCGGCGATCAGGGGGTAACGATGTCGGCCCATCCCGGCGCCGATCGAGCTACGAGACTACTTATGAGCAAGCGCAAGCTGCCGTACCTTCACGAACCAAACTCACTGCGCCAGGGCCAGTAGGCCTGGCACTTCGCGCGCGCGTTGGCGTAAAACGACGAGGCGGACGTTGTGACCGAGCCTGGAGAGCTCGACGCCCTCCTTTCGCATGTTATCCGCGTGCCGACAGCACCGCATGCGACAGGATCTCCAGGCCTTCGTGCAGCAACGCATCGGGCGTGGTCAATGGGGCCATGACTTTCAGCATCTCGCCGCGCGACCCTGCGGTTTCGATCACCAGTCCGTTGCGGAATGCGTGTGCGCTTGCGGAGGCAGCACGTTCGCGCGTGCGCAGATCGAGCCCCATGAACATGCCGCGTCCCTTGAGTCGGGCTTCCGGCACATGCGCGGCCATGCGTGTCAGCGCCTGGGCCATGATCTGGCCACGCCTGTCGATCTGCCTGCAGAACGCATCGTCTGTCCAGAATTTGCGAAGCGCCACGGTCGCGGTGAGCATGGCATGGTTGTTGCCACGGAAGGTGCCGGTGTGCTCTCCGGGAAGCCAGCTGTCGTGCTCGGGAGCGACCAACAACAGGGAAAACGGCAAGCCGAGGCCTGACAATGATTTGGACAATGCGATGAGGTCGGGGACCAGTTCCTGGCCGTCGAAACTGAAGAAATTTCCGCAGCGTCCACATCCGGCCTGGATATCATCGACGATCGTCAACGCGCCATGACGGCGAGCGGCCGCGAACACCCTCTTCAACCAGGGTGTGGACGCGACGTTGAGTCCGCCTTCGCCCTGAACCAGTTCCAGCACGATCGCCGCAGGTGGGTCGATCCCGCTGGAAGGATCGTCGAGCAGCGCCTCGAGCAAGGCGGCGCTGTCGGCTTCGGTGCCGAGGTAACCATCGTACGGTAGTCGGGTGACGCCGCCATGCGGCAGGTCCATGCGGTGGTGGCGGCTACCGGTGGCGGCCAGCGCTCCCATCGACAGGCCGTGGTAGGCATTGCTGAAGGCGATGACGTTGTGACGTCCGGTGCGCTTGCGCGCCAGTTTGAGTGCGGCCTCGATCGCATTGGCGCCGGTAGGGCCGGTGAACTGCAGCCGGTGCGAGAGCCCGCGCGGCTGCAGGATGTGCGCGACGAAGGCGTCAATGAAGTCGTGCTTGGTCTGCGAATGCAGGTCCAGCGACATCGCCAGGCCGCCATCGCGCAGGTGCGCGACCAGTGCCTCTGTCATGTCCGGATCGTTGTGACCGTAATTGAGTGCGCCGCAGCCGGCGAGAAAGTCGATATAGCGGCGTCCCTGCGCATCGAACAGTTCACTGCCCGCACCGCGGACGAATAGTACGTCGAACGCGCGGCAATAGCTGCGCACATTGGATTCATGGTGCTGAAACAGTTGGCGAGCGTCGTTCATATCGGTCTCGATTCGTGACAGCAGCATCCCGCTCCAGCAAGGCAGGATGCGTCGATCCCGCATCCGTCCTGCCTGCCCGATGCTGGAGGCGAGCGACGTTGTGGGCCACGTCGCATCCACCAGCGGCCAACGGTTGCCGTACGCCGCGCCAGGCGCTGGCTGCCAAGCGGTGGATGTCGGCCTTTTTACGGCGATGCTCGGCCGGCATCTTGACTGGCCGTGACGCGCGTTTGTCTGCGGCGTAGCCGGTTGGCCTGCTGCGATGCATGGGCATGTGCGCCGTATTGTGGTCATCTGCGCGCGTTAGGCTCGCACGATGCAGACCCTGACCTGCCTGGACGATATTCAAGCCTTGGCGCGTAGCCGAGTGCCGCGCATGTTCTACGACTATGCGACCGCTGGTAGCTGGTCGCAATCGACAGTGCAGGCCAATCGCCGCGATTTCGATGCGCTTGCACTGCGCCAGCGTATCGGTTGCGATGTTTCGCTGCGCAGCACGGCCACGCTCATGCTCGGGCAGCCGGTGGCGATGCCGGTCGCGCTGGCGCCGACCGGACTGGCTGGCCTGATCCGCGCCGATGGCGAGATTCTCGGTGCGCGCGCGGCCGAGGCGTTCGGCGTGCCGTTCGTCTTGTCGACGATGAGCATCTGCTCGCTGGAGCAGGTCTGCGCGAGTGTGCGCCAGCCTTGCTGGTTTCAGCTCTATCCGCTGCGTGATCGGGGCATCGTCGCGGCGTTGATCGAGCGTGCGACCATTGCCGGTTGCAGCACGTTGATGGTGACGATGGATGTGCCGTTCCTGGGCCAGCGCCATGACGATCTTCGCAATGGGCTGAGCGTGCCACCTCGCTTGCGGCCCGCTGTGCTGCTGGATTTCCTGAGCCATCCGCGCTGGGCACTGGGAATGTTGCGCACGCGCCGCCGTTGCTTCGGCAATCTGCTTGAGTACGCGCCTGATCGAGGCGATCTGCAGACGCTTGCGGAGTGGACCGCTCGCCAGTTCGACGCCAGCCTGGGATGGGACGACCTGGCCTGGATCAGAAGCCGCTGGGGTGGGATGCTGGTGGTGAAGGGCGTGCTCGATGCGGAAGATGCGCGGCAGGCGTTGGCGGCCGGCGCCGACGCGTTGGTGGTCAGCAATCACGGAGGACGACAACTGGATGGGGCCGTTTCGAGTCTTCGCGCCCTGCCTGCGATCGCCGAGCTCGCTGCCGGCCGCGCCGAGGTCCACATGGACAGCGGCATCCGTTGTGGCCAGGACGTGCTCAAGGCGCTGGCGCTCGGGGCGTGCGGTACTTATATCGGCCGTGCGTGGCTGTATGGGCTCGGGGCGCTTGGCGAGCAGGGCGTGGCGCGGGTGTTGACGTTGATCCAGCGCGAACTGGAATTGACGATGGCCTTGTGCGGACGGACCCGGATCGCAGAGATCGCTCGCTCGGTCGTCCTGGATTGATTGCATCCGGCGCAGCGCTGTCAGCTGGTGGACGCCCAGGAACCGCGTTTTCACCACGGTAATGGAGGTCGCTTGGCGGGTCTGCTCGCGTTGTGCCTGCGTTGCCCGAATGCGCATTACCGGGCAACGGGGGGCTCAGGGATCTATTACGGAAGGCTGGGCGCCAACTGGCGCAGGCCATTGTCCGCATGCAGTCGATGGCGCACGAATCGCGCGAACCGCGCGATGCCTTCGGCGATCCGGTCGGTCGCCACGTTGCTATAGGCAAGGCGTACTTGCTGGCGGCAACTGCCATCGATCGCGAAGAAGCACAGCGGCATCACCAGCACGCCGCATTCGCGCGCGCAACACGCGGCTTCTTCGGCGGCGAACACGAACGGCAGCGTGACCACCAGGAAGAAACCGCCTGCCGGAACGTTCCAATGGATCTGCGGGGTCATGTCGCCCAGTTCGTGCGCCAGGCATTCCAGCATGCGGTCGCGATTGCGCCGGTATAGGGCACGCGGGGCCTCGATCAAGGCCGCCAGGCTGCCACCGTGTTCGAGCAGCACGCCGCCGACGATGGCTTGGGTGACCTGACTGGTGTTGAGCGTTCCGAAACTCTTGCGCCGTATCAGCGCCTTGTGCATGGCGCCCGCCGCTGCCGCACTGCCGAATAGCGTCGGCGGCAGCAGCAGGAAGCCCACGCGCAGGCCTGGGCACAGCGTCTTGGAGTAGGTGCCCAGATAGATGACGCAACCATGGCTGTCCAATGCGCGCATCGTGGGTACGCGTTCTGCCTCGAACGCAAACAGCCCGTAGGGATTGTCTTCCAGGATGAGGATGCCGTGCGCGGCGCACAGCGCCATGATCGCTTCGCGCTGAGCGTATGGCAGTACCGTTCCGGTGGGGTTGTCGAAATCCGGCACCAGATAGAGCAGGCGTGCGCGCTGCCCGGCAGCGTTCAGTGCGGCCAGCGTCTCGGCCAGTGCCTCGGCGTCGGCGCGGCCGCCGCGATTGAACGCGGTAATGGCAATGCCGTGGCTGTCGGCGACTCCGGTGATGCCGATATAGGTAGGGTTGCGTACCAGCACAACATCGTTCGGCTGTCGGCACAATTCGGTGACGCACAAGTGCAGCGCTTCCTGGCAACCCGCCGTGATCAGCATGCGATCGGTGCTGGCCGGTACGCCTTCGTCCACGGCCAGCTGGGCTACCACCAGATCGTCAACGATGCCCTGGGTGGTTCCGTACTGCGCGATCAGATCTAGCGCACCTGCCTGGCTGATGGGGTGACGCTGCGCCAAGTGCGCGGCGAAGCGCGGGACAGCACGCATCCAGGCCTGTAGATCGAAGCAGCTGTCGGTTGGACGTCCTGAAACGAACGAGATGGCGTTGGGGTGTCGGGACGACACCTCGTTGAGAAAGTTCATCACCTCCAGACGATCGCCGCCGGCCGCTTGGGAGGCGTTTGTGTTTGGCATCGGCTGGCTCCTGAAGTGCGAGATGTTCGGTCAATAGGCGCCACTGCGCTCCAATTGCGCGAAGAGCTCGTTGACCGAGGCATCCTGAAAGCCGACTTCGCCGCTGCGCTCGATGAATTCGAAGCTCAGTCCAGTGACCTCGTCGCGTTTGGAGAAGGTCTGCCGCAGCCCCTGGCCTTCGATTACGTTGGTGTCGAAGGCCAGGCCGCGTTCGCGCAGGTGCTTGGCGGCCGCATGGGCATCGTCGACACGCAGCGCGATATGGGCGACGCCCACGCCGTGATTCTCGATCAGTCGCGACACCTGCGATTCGCGGTTCGGTGCCTTGGCACAGCACGAACATGAGGTCGCCATGCTGCATCTCAGCCGAAAGCATGCCGGTTGTCTTGCCGCTGATGTGGCGTCGCCCTGTCAATACAAAGCCGAGTTGGTCGCGGAACAGCGTGATCGCTGCTTCAAGATCGTTGACCGCCAGTGCGATGTGATCGATCTTGTGGTAACGCGGCGCAGTATCGGGTTGTTGAATACTCTTAGTCATCGAACGCTCCGTATGTCATCGGGAAAGGCGCTGCGTTGCCGACGACAGTGGCATCTTGGCCAGCCCGTATGCGTTGACGTCGAAGCTGAGTCGTTCTGCATCGGCGCAGGCGTTGAGAAGAATTCAGGTGCATGCGGTGCTCAGAAGCAAGCATCCAGGATGATCCGCAATTAAGAAAAGGCTGTGACATGCAGGCGACCATGTGGTGAATCCGAAGCGGTGGTTCGCTATTTCCGTATGGATTAACGTTGGATTTATAAAACAATTCATATTTATATATTTGCACATGCAATTGAATTCGTCGCATTTCCATTGCATGACATCCGCATTCAAATCGAAAATTTAATTTGGATAAATTTCATTTCTACAAATCAATGACGAATTTTTATGAACCTGTCACGAAAAGGACGCAGTGCCTGCCTAGCATGCCGGCGCCACAACCTGATTCCTGAGGGCCGGATGGAATGAATAAGTCACACCGAGCACAAATGGAAATTTCACGTTGCGCACCGGATGTGCAGTCTGCGTCATCGTTGGATATAGTGAATGCGTTTTCCACCTCGCACGTTCACCCTGGCGAGCGTGTGCTGCGCTGGCTCGAGTGGATGGCACGCTCGGTCGGTGCGGATGTTGACGACACGCCCGGGCGGCACACGTTTTCCTTCGATGCCGCGCAATCGGCGTTCCAGGGTTCCGTCACCCGATTACGCCTGGGCGCCTTGCATGTTTCCAAGGTGTCGGCCAGCGGACACGCGCTGGAATTCACGTTCGGCGGCAATGCCGAACGTCATCCCCGCATCCTGATCGCGCTGCAATCAAAGGGCACCAGCGAGTTCGTGCACGATGGCGTGCCGTTGCGGTTGCGGGCCGGCGAGATGGTGGTGCTGCCGATCCAGCGCGCGTTGCGCATCGTCAATCAATCCAGTGTCGAACAGCATTTCATCTGGTTCGAGAAGCCGCGGCATGCGATCAGGATGATGGATGGCGTCGTCTCGCATCGGCGTTGTAGGCCGGCGCCGATGCAGCGTCTGGCATGCAGTTTCGTCGAACGCTTGTTCAATGAGCCAGATCTCTGCAATCCGGAGAGCGGACAATTCTTTGCGCAGGCGATGATCAAACTGCTGGAGCTGGCGTTCAAGGAAGCCGCCGTGGCGAAGCCTCAGATGGAACCCACCAACCGGCCCTCGCGCGAGATGGTGTTGCAGTTCGTCGAGCGCAATCTGCGCGACCCGAAGCTGTCTCCGGACACCATCTCGCGCGCGCTCGGTTGGAGCAAACGCACGGTTTACCGCGCATTCAAGGGCGGCAACGGCGAGAGTTTGAACGGTTACCTGTGGCGGCGGCGAATAGAACAATGTGCGCAGGAGCTGCGTGGTTCCAGTAATTTGAGTATTACAGGAATCGCCTATTCTTTCGGTTTCAGCAGTTGCCCGCATTTCAGTCGTCTATTCAAGCAGCAAATGGGCGCGTCGCCGCTGCGGTATCGCCGCGGCGAGTATTGATCGACGCGCGCGTCACGGTCGATAGCGAATAAAGCTGCTCGCGACCAGATTGCCCGATGCGCAATCTGGTCGCGAGCAGCGACCGTTGCGTGGCCGCCACATTCCGCAAGTGCGCATTGTTCGGACCGGCATTGCACTGGTTCGACGTCGCGGCATGCCAGGTGCATCCTGCGGCCACGTTGACGGAAAGCGCCCTGGGCCGGCGTTTCCGTCGAGCTTGGCTGCGCTCGACGGCGGACACGGGCGTATGCGGATCGAACCGGCTCATGTGGAGTAGTCCTCGCGGTCGCAGGTCGTGATCATGTCGTCGTTGTGCATCTCGCTAGCGTCCAGCAGGACCGCGAGCGCGGCCACGCTGGAATGGGCGAACAGTTGCGAAACGGCGATGCGTCGCTGCAGCTGCGACTCGATGCGTGCGATCAGTTGCACCGCCAGCAGTGAATGACCGCCGACCTCGAAGAAGTCGTCATGGCGGCCTATCGTCTCCAGGCCGAGCAGCTCGCACCATAGGCGCGCCAGGGCCTGCTCGCTCGCGCCTTGCGCCGCTTCGCCGCTGCGCGCCTGGCCGGTGTCGCTCGGCAATGCGTTGCGCTCGAGCTTGCCGTTGTCCGTGAGCGGCAGCCGTGGCAGCGGGATGTAGGCGGCCGGTTGCATATAGTCGGGCAATCGGTCGATCAGCCAGCGGCGCAGGCGCTGGCACAGCGCGGTTTCTTCGGCTGCGGCGTCGGCGACGATGTACGCCAGCAGGCGTGGTGGATTGGCAAGGTCGAGCTGGACATGCACGACCGCCTGCGCCACCTGCGGGTGGCTGCCTAGCACGGCCTCGATCTCGCCCGGCTCGATGCGGAAGCCACGCAACTTCAGTTGCGCGTCGGCGCGCCCGAGGAAATCCAGGCTGCTGTCTTCCCGCCAGCGGGCCAGGTCGCCGGTACGATACATGCGCTCGCCGGGTGCGGTGGCATGCGGATCCGGCACGAACCGTCGAGGCCGGCAACGTCTTCAGAGGTCGATCCATTGAAAAACTCGGGACGCCCGCAATGGGAGTGACCAGTGGATGCCGCCGAACCCGCACGCGCAGATCGTCTGCGCGGCGCATCGAACGTGCACCGCAGGACGCCTTTTTCCCCGTTACTGAACCCTCACGCTTGACTCAAAGTGACATCCACTTGCCTGATGCACGAGCATGCTGGGCAAGTGGATGCCGTGGATCCGCGGCGCGCCAGCTTTGTGCGCTGGACTTGCAACGCGTCAGATCATTCGTAATAGCGGCTCCGGTCCACCAGCGCGGCGATCGGGGCGCTGGACGCGGCGGCACTGTCGGCCAGCGCCGCGGCCATGCGCGCAAGCGTCGGCTCGGCGAACAGCCGCGACAGCGGCAGCCGGCGCCCGAGCCGGGCCTGGATGCGGGTGGCCAGTTGCACCGCCAACAGCGAATGCCCGCCGATAGCGAAGAAATTGTCGTGCCGGTTGACCGTGCCGACGCCAAGCAATTCGCACCAGATCTGCGCCAATGCGCATTCGGTCGCGCCCTGTGCGGGATCCGCCTCGGCAATCCCCCGCTGGGTGTCGTCGGGCGCGGGCAGCGCACGCACGTCGACCTTGCCGTTGGCGGTGAGCGGCCAGGCCTGCAGGCCCACGTAGGCGTCGGGCAGCATGTAGTCGGGCAACGTGGCCGCCAGATGGCGGCGCAATTCTTCCGGGTCGTGCGCCGTCGTGTCATCGCTTTGCGAGCCGATCACATAGGCGACCAGACGGCGTTGTCCTGCTGTGTCCTCGCGCACCCGCACCAGCGCCTGATCGACCTGCGGATGGGTGTGCAATGCCGCTTCGATCTCGCCGGGTTCCAGCCGGAAACCGCGAATCTTGCTCTGCGCATCGCGTCTGCCCAGGCACTCGAGCAGGCCGTCGGCGCGCCAGCGGCCCAGATCGCCGGTCCTGTACATGCGCGCTCCCGGTTCCCCGCTGAAGGGATCGGGCACGAACTGTTCGGCGGTCAATGCCGGTTGTCGCAGATAGCCCAGCGCCAGTCCGAGACCGGCGATATGCAGTTCGCCCTGCATGCCGACCGGAAGCGCCTGGCGATGCCGGTCGAGCACGTACAGGCGCAGATTGCCGATCGGCTTGCCGATCGGAATGCGCCGGCCATCGGTGGGCACGTCGGTGACCGCAACGGCGGTGACGAACTGGGTGGTCTCGGTGGGGCCGTAGGTCTGCAGCAGCGTCTGCGGTGGGGTGTCGCGCAGCAGCGTGGCCAGCGCCTGGGGGTCGGCGATGTCGCCACCGGTGATCAGATAGCGCAGCGTCGGCAGCTCGCGCGCCAGCTCGAATGCGTAAGCCCGTAGCACACCAGCGACCAGGATCAGCACGCTGATGGCATGAGTGCGGACGAACTGGGCCAGCACGCTCGGGTCAAGTATGACCTCCTGGGGTACCACCACCACACTGCCGCCGCTCAGCAACGGCGCCCACACTTCCAGCGTGCTGGAGTCGAAGGCCGGGTTGGACGCGAAGGCGAAGCGATCGTCGGTCTGCCAGCGGGCGTAGTCCGGGTCGCGCACCAGGTTGAGCACCGCCTGGTGCGGCACCAGGACGCCCTTGGGGCTGCCGCTCGAGCCGGAGGTGTACATGACATAGGCGGGCGCGGCGGCCGGCAGCGGCGGCGCGGCGAACGCGGCGGTCGGTTGCCCGGCCAGCGCGATTTCCAGGCAGGGCGCTGCGGTCCAGGGCGGCGCCTCCCCAGCCGCGTGCACGATGACGCGGGCCTGGCAATCCCCGGCCAACTGGGCGTGCCTGGCCGCAGGTTGACGCGGATCCAGCGGCACATAAGCCGCGCTTGCCTTGAGGATGCCCAGCTGTGCGGCCACCAGCTCCGCACTGCGCGGCAGCAGCGTGACCACGCAATCGCCATGGCGCACGCCGGCTGCGCTCAGCTGCATGGCGATGCGGTCGCTGTGCGCGTCCAGTTCGGCATAGCGCAGGTGGCGGGCGCCGTCGATGACGGCGATGGCATCGGGTGTGCTGCGGGCCTGGGCCTGGAACGCGATGTGGATCGTTGTCGGCGGTTGCAATGCGCGTAGCGTGCCGTTCCACTGCTGCAACGCGCGCCATTCGGTTGCATCCAGCAACGCTTGCCGGTCCACCGCCAGCGTCGGTGCATCGGCCAGCGCCGCCAGCAGACGCGCGTAGTTGTGCAGATACGCCTGCATGGTGCTGCGATCGAACAGCGCGGTGGCGTAGCGCAGCACGCCGCCGATCCGCGAGGGGGCGATCTGCATGTCCAGCGACAGGTCGAACTGGGCGACGCAATGTTCGCTCGGGTAAGCGCTCAGGCGCAGCTCCGGAAGATCCAGTGCGCCTGCAGGCGTGGTGTCGGCGGAAAACATCGTCTGGCACAACGGCGGATGCGCCAGGCTGCGGACCGGCCGCACCGCTTCGATGATGCGTTCGAACGGCAGATCCTGGTGGGCTTGTGCGGCAAGCAGCTTGGTCTGGACCTGGTCCAGCAATTCCAGGAATGTCGGTCGAGCGGACAGGTCGATGCGCAACGGCAAGGTGTTGACGAAGAAGCCGATCAACGGTTCCAGTTCGCTGCGATTACGGCCTGCAGACGGTGTGCCGATGACCAGATCGGTCTGCCCGCTGTAGCGGGCCAACAGCGCTGCCCATGCAGACAACAACAGACCGAAGATGGTGACGCCGTGCTGCACGGCCAGTGCCTGCAGACGCAGGCTCAGGTGTTCGTCCAGGATCAGTTCCACATCGTCGCCGCTGGTGTCTTGCAGCGGCGGGCGCGGCCGATCGGTGGGCAGCTCCAGCAAGGCTGGCGCATCGCGCAGGTGCGTGCGCCAGAAATCCAGCTGCTTTTGCTGTAGTTGGCTGTCGATCCAGCGATGTTGCCAGGCGGCGTAGTCTGCGTACTGGATCGGTAGCGGCGGCAGCGGATCGGGGGCATCGCCGACGAAGGCCGCGTACAGCGCGCCTAGCTCCTCGATCACGACGCCGATGGACCAGCCGTCGGAGACGATGTGATGCATGCTCAGCAGCAGCACATGCTCGTCCTCGGCCAGGCGCAGCAGTCGGCCTCTGACCAACGGACCGTTGGCGAGGTCGAAGCCGGTGCTTGCTTCGCTGAGGGCGTGCAGGCGGGCGGCGCTTTCCGGTGCCGGGTCGCCGCTCAGGTCGATCCGTTGCAAGGCCAGTTCGAACGGTGCGGCGATGATCTGCACCGGGATGTCGTCCACGCTGGCGAAGTGGGTGCGCAAGGTTTCGTGACGCGCCACGATGCGATCCAGTGCACGGGTCAGCGCCTGGACGTGCAAGCTGCCGCTCAGGCGCACGCCGCGGTGCATGATGTAGGTCGCGCCGGTACGCGGATCGAGCTGGTTCAGGAACCACAGGCGCTGCTGGGCGAAAGACAGCGGCATTGGTGCGGTGCGCGGCATCGGCAGGATCGGTGGCAAAGCGGTGGCGCGCGCCTCTCCCAGGGCCTGGGCCAGCTCAGCCAGGCGCGGCTGGGCGAACAGCGCAGCCAGCGGCAGTTCCAGGCCGAGCGTGCTGCGGATGCGCGAGATCAGGCGCACGCCAAGTAGAGAGTGGCCGCCGAGGGCGAAGAAGCTGTCGTGGCGGCCGATGCGTTCGACGCCAAGCAGCTCGCCCCACAGCGCGGCCAGCAACGTCTCCAGCTCGCCTTCGGGTGGCGCGTAGGCGTGGACGGCGAGCGCACCGGCATCGGCTGCCGGCAGTCCGCGGCGATCGAGCTTGCCATTGGCGGTTAATGGCAAGGCGTCGAGTCGCACGTATGCGGTCGGTAGCATGACCTCGGGCAGACGCGTGGCCAAGATGTCGCGCAGCGCAGACGGCTCGGCTTGCTCGGGCTGTTCGGTGAGCAGATAGGCGACCAGGTGCGGCTCGCCGGGAGTGTCTTCGCGCAGCAGCACGACGGCGTCGTGCACGCCGGGGCAGGCGCGCAGCGCGGCGGCGATTTCGCCCAGCTCGATGCGGAAGCCGCGCAGCTTGACCTGCTCGTCGTTGCGGCCGAGGAAGTCCAATGTGCCGTCGGCACGCCAGCAGGCCAGATCGCCGCTGCGGTACATGCGTTGGCCGGGTTGTTCGGCGAACGGATTGGGGACGAAGCGTTCGGCGGTCAGGTCGGGGCGACCCATGTAGCCGCGGGCGAGCTGCGGCCCGGCGATATGCAGGTACCCGGCGACGCCGATCGGGGCCAGCTGACCGTGGCGGTCGAGCACGTGGATGCGCAGATGGGCGATCGGGCGGCCGATTGGCACGCGGCCACTCGGGGCCAGGGCATCGTCGGCGGTGGTGTCATGCACCGCGCAGCCGACCACGGTTTCGGTAGGGCCGTATTCGTTGATCAGCCGCGTGTGCGGTGCGAGGGCCTGCCAGCGGGCCAGGGTGGCCGCTGGCAAAGCTTCGCCGCCGATCACCATCACCGCTGGACTGAGCGGTCCTTCATGCTCAGCAAGTTGTTGGCCGAGCGCTTCCAGATGGGCCGGGGTGAGTTTGACCAGCCCAAGCGGGGTGGGATCGCACAGTCGCTGGCGCAAGGCGTCGAGGGTGGCGTGCTCGGGCAGCAGCTCGACCCGTGCGCCGCACAGCAGGGGTGCCAGCAGGCTGGTCAGTGTTGCATCGAAGGCCAGCGAGGAGGACACCACCGCGCTGGTGAACGGGCGGTAGGTGTCGATGGCCCATTGCAGGTAATGCGTGGCGCCAGCGTGAGTGAGCAGGGTGCCCTTGGGTTGTCCGGTGGAGCCGGAGGTGTAGATGACATAGGCCAGGTTGTCCGGGCACAGGCTGGTGACCGACGGTGCGCCGGGGTCGTCCAACGCTGCATCCCCGTCCGTGTCCAGCGTCAGCACGCTGACGCGCAGCATGGCGCGGCTGGCGGGCAGGCGATCCTGCAGCGCGGTGCAGGTCAGCACTGCACGCGGGCGGCTGTCTTCCAGCAGGAAGGCCAGGCGTTCGCTGGGCAACTCCGGATCCAGCGGCAGATAGGCCGCACCGGCCTTGAGGACGGCGAGCAGCGCCACGACTTGATCTATCCCGCGCGGCAGGTACAGCGCGACCCGGCTCTCCGGTCCAACGCCCAGTTTGTGCAGGCGATGGGCCAACTGGTTGGCGCGCGCCTCGAGCGCGGCGTAGCTCAGTTGGACATCGCCATCCAGCAAGGCGATGGCATCGGGCGTGCGGCGCACCTGGTCTTCGAACAGGTGGTGGATGCACGTGGCTTGCGCCAGCGGAGCGGTCTCTGTGGCGGTGAAGTTCTGCAACTGGGCGCGTTCGTCGGCGGGTAGCAACGGCAGTTGCGCGATGCGCGCTTGCGCGTCGGCGGCCATGCCGGCGAGGACCTGGACGAACTGGGCCAGCTGGCGTTCGATGGTCCCGCGGTCGAACAGCGCGGTGGCGTAGTTCAGGCTGCCGACGATGCGATCTCCGACTTCGCCCAGGAACAGCTCCAGATCGAACTTGGCATCGCGTGCCTGGGCCTGGATGGACTGCAGCCGCAGGCCAGGCAAGGTCAGGTCGGCCTCGGGGACGTTCTGCCAGGTCAGCACGACCTGGAACACCGGCTGCGCGGCCAGGCTGCGCTCAGGGTTGAGCGCCTCGATGACCTGCTCGAAGGGCAGGTCCTGATGGTCCTGCGCGGCCAGGGCGGTGCGGCGCACCTGGGCCAGCAACTCGGCGACCGAGGGGTTGGCGCGCAGGTCGATCCGCAGTGCCTGGGCGTTGACGAAGAAGCCGATCAGCGCTTCGAGTTCGCTGCGGGTGCGGTTGGCGACAGGCGCGCCGATCACGACTTCGTCCTGTCCAGACAGGCGCGACAGCAGCACTGACCAGGCGGCCAATACCGTCATGAACACGGTGCTGCCGTGACGCTGGCTCAAGGCGCGCAATGCCGCGGTCAGTTCGGCATCGATGGCGATTTCGATGCTGTCGCCGCTGTAGTCTTGTAGCGCTGGACGCGGGCGGTCGGTGGGCAGCTCCAACAGCGCCGGCGCACCTTGCAGATGCTCGCGCCAGAAGCTCAGCTGGCGTTGCAGCAGCTGGCCTTCGAGCCAGCAACGCTGCCACTGGGCGTAGTCGGCGTATTGGATCGGCAGCGGCGGCAGAGGATCGGGCTGGCCCAAAGCGAAGGCGGCATACAGGGTGCTGAGTTCGCGCACCAGCAGGCCCATGGACCAGCCATCGGTGACGATGTGGTGCATGGTGAGCAGCAACCGATGCTCATGCGCGTCCAGGCGCAGCAGGCGGCCGCGGACCAGGGGTCCATGTTCCAGATCGAAGGCGGTGCTGGCCTCCTGTTCGGCATGGCGTTGCGCATCGGCGTACGGATCTGCTGACTGACGCAGATCGATGCAGTGCAGCGCAAAGCCGATTTCCGGTGGTGCGATGATCTGGGTAGCGCCGTCGTCGATGGAGACGAAACTAGTGCGAAGCGCTTCGTGGCGGGCGACGATGCGATCCAGCGCCCGTTGCAGGGCGGGCAGATCCAGTTCGCCGTGAAGGTCCACCCCGCCGGCCAGCAGATAGGCCTGTGCGGCACTGGCATCGAGCTGGGACAGGAACCAGAGGCGTTGTTGCGCAAACGACAGCGACAGAGTGCCCTCGCGCTGCACCGGCACGATCGCCGGCAATGTGCTGGCTACCGCGCTGCGCAGGACGATGGCGATGTCGGCCAGGCAAGGTTGGGTAAACAGCGTTGCCAGGGGCAGTTCGACGCCCAGTGCGCTGCGGATGCGCGAGATCAACCGTACCGCCAGCAGGGAATGACCACCCAAGGCGAAGAAACTGTCGTGGCGGCCGATCTGGTCGACGCCGAGCAGCTCGCTCCATAGTCCGGCCAACAATATCTCCAGCTCGCCCTCGGGGGCCAGGTAGGTCTGCAGCGCGAGGGCGCTTGCGTCGGGCGCCGGCAGTCCGCGGCGATCGAGCTTGCCGTTGGCGGTCAGCGGCAGGGCGTCCAGTTGCACGTAGGCGCTGGGCACCATGTAGTCGGGCAGGCGCAGACCTAGCTGGGTCCGCAATGCCTCGGGGCTGGGCGCGGCGCCGTCGCCGTCGCCGACCAGATAGGCGACCAGACGCGGTGCGCCAGGGCTGTCCTGGCGGGCGATGACCACCGCCTCGCGTATGCCGTCGCAGGCGCGCAAGGCGGCCTGGATTTCTCCGAGCTCGATGCGGAAACCGCGTAGCTTGATCTGATCGTCGTTGCGTCCGAGGAACTCCAGCAGCCCGTCATCGCGCCAGCGCGCCAGATCGCCGGTGCGGTACATGCGCTCGCCGGCTTGTGCGGCGAACGGATCGGGGACGAAGCGCTCGGCGGTCATGTCGGGGCGGTGCAGATAGCCCTGGGCGAGCTGCGCTCCGGCGAGATGCACTTCGCCGGCCACACCGATCGGAACCGGCTGGCCGTGACGGTCGAGCACATAGGCACGGCTGCCCGGCAACGGCCGGCCGAGCGGAATCCGTGCCGCGTCCGCGGCCACTGTCGCGACCGGGTGGACCACGCTGAAGGTGGTGGTCTCGGTCGGGCCATAACAATGCAGCAGCCGTTGTGGTGCGGCCTGGGTCAGGATCGCGGTGATAGTGCCGGCATCGACGCTGTCGCCGCCGGTGAGCAGGCAACGCAGCGTCGGCAGGAATGTGCGCATCGCCTGCCAGTAGCCGGGCAACAGCCCGGCGGTCAGATGCAGGATGCTGACCTCGCTGGCGCTCAGGTATCGCGCCAGTGCGCTCGGGTCGAGCAGGGTCTGCTGATCGACGACGACGATGGCCGCGCCATGCAGCAGCGTGGCCCACACTTCGAACGTGCTGGCATCGAAGGCGGGATTGGCGAGGAAGGCAACGCGGTCCTGCGGCTGCAACGGCGCATGCTGCTGGCTGAGTGCGAAGGCCAGCACGGCCGCATGCGACACCGCCACACCCTTGGGCGTGCCAGTGGAGCCGGAGGTGTAAATGACGTAAGCCGTGGCCGCGGGCGGCACGGTGATTGCCGGTGGTGCAGCCGTGTTCGCCTCGTCGAGATCGGCCAAGCTGAAGCAGGTCACGCCGGCCGGAGCGAGCGTGCCGTCCGGTTCCTGGATCAGTACCTGGGCCTGCGCATCGGCGATCAGCGCGAGCAGGCGCGCGCGCGGATGCGCGCTGTCCAGCGGCACATAGGCCGCCGCGCACTTGAGCACGGCCAATTGCGCGACGATCAATTCGATCGAGCGCGGCAGCGCGATGGCCACCTGCGCGCCTGCGCGCAGGCCCAGCGCGCGCAAGCGCTGCGCCAGCCGGTTGGCGCGGGCGTCGAGTGCGGCATAACTGACGCACTGCTGGCCAGCGACCACGGCGATGGCATCGGGCGTGCGCTGCGCTTGCGCTTCGAACAGCCGGTGCACGGGCTGCGCCGGCACAGCGACGGTTGCGCCCGTGCCGAACACGGCCAGCAGGTGCTGGCGCTGCGGCGCATCCAGCAACGGCAAGCGGCCCACCGGCACGTGGTCGTGCGAGGGCATGGCCCGCAGCAGGAGGACGAAGCTGACGAGGAAGCGCTGCACGGTGCTGCGCTCGAACAGCGCCGTGGCATAGCCGAGCGTGCCGACGATGGCCCCGTCGCGCTCGTGCAGCGCCAGCTCCAGATCGAACTTGCTGGTGGGAGAGGGACCTTGCACGCTGTGCAGGCTTAGATCGGGCAGCTCCAGCGCGACGCTGGGCGTGTTGTGCCAGGCGAACATGACCTGGAACAGCGGGTGGTGGGCCAGGTTGCGGGCCGGGTTGAGCGCTTCGATCACCTGCTCGAAGGGGACGTCCTGATGCGCCTGCGCGGCCAGCGCGGTGGCGCGCACCTGGCCCAACAGGTCGGCGAATGAGGGCTCGCCCCGCAGATCGATGCGCAGCGCCTGGGTGTTGACGAACAGGCCGATCAACGGCTCCAGTTCGCTGCGGGCGCGGTTGGCGACCGGCGTACCGATAACCACCTGCTCCTGGCCGGACAGGCGCGCCAGCAGCACGCCCCAGGCAGCCAGCAGGGTCATGAACACGGTCGTGCCATGGCGCTGGCTCAGCGCTGTCAGCGCGGCGCTGAGCTCGGCATCGAGCGCGAATGGGAGCGTGTCGCCGCGTGCGTCCTGTCGCGCCGGGCGCGGGCGATCGGTGGGCAGTTCCAACAGGGCCGGCGCGTCCTGCAGGTGGTCGCGCCAGAAGTCGAGCTGGCGCTGCAGCAGCGGCCCATCGAGCCAGCGGCGTTGCCACAGGCTGTAGTCGGCGTACTGGATCGGCAGCGGCGGCAGCGGATCGGGCCGGCCTTGCGCGAAGGCGGCGTAGAGCGTGCCCAGTTCTTGGACCAGCACGCCCATCGACCAGCCGTCGGTCACCAGATGGTGCAAGGTGACGAGCAGGACATGCTCCTCCTCGCCCAGGCGCAGCAGCTGGCCGCGGACCAGGCTGTCGTGGGCCAGGTCGAAGGGCGTGCGCGTTTCCTGGTCGGCCAGACGCAGCAGCTCGGTCTCGGGCTGTGGATGGCCGCTGAGATCGTGTTCGCGCACGTGCAGGCCGATCGTGGCGGGGGCGATGATCTGCACCGGGTCGTCCTGGTGAAGGGCGATGCGGGTGCGCAGGCTCTCGTGGCGGGCGACGATGCGGTCCAATGCCTGACGCAGGGCGTGGCGATCCAACCGGCCGCGCAGGCGCAGGCCGTTGGGCATCAGGTAGGCCAGGTCGGCCTGGGCATCGAGCTGAGCCAGGAACCACAGGCGTTGCTGGGCGAAGGACAGCGGCAGCGGTGCGCTGCGCTCGGCCGGCACGATGGTCGGCAGGATGCTGGCGGCGGCGGCGTCCAGGGCCTGGGCCAGATCGGCCAGGCGTGGGTGGGCGAACAGCGTGGCCAGGGGCAGTTCCAGGCCGAGCGAGGCGCGGATGCGCGAGATCAGCCGTACCGCCAGCAGGGAGTGTCCGCCAAGGGCGAAGAAGCTGTCGTGGCGACCGACCTGCTCGACGCCGAGCAGCTCGCCCCACAGGGCCGCGAGCAGGATTTCGCGCTCGCCTTCGGGGGCGACGTAGGTCTGCGTCGCCAGCGCATCGGCATCCGGCGCCGGCAGGGCGCGGCGGTCGAGTTTGCCGTTGGGGGTCAGCGGCAAGGCGTCCAGCGGCACGTAGGCGCTGGGCAGCATGGTGTCGGGCAAACGTGCGGCCAGTTGCGTGCGCAGCGTGTCGGCGGCGAGCACCTCGGTATCGCCGACCACGTAGGCGACCAGGCGCGGTTTGTTGGTGTTGTCCTGGCGCAGCATCACGGTGGCGTCGCGCACGCCGTCGCAGCCACGCAAGGCCGCGGCGATCTCGCCCAGTTCGATGCGCACGCCGCGCAGCTTGACCTGATCGTCGTTGCGGCCGAGATAGTCCAACGCGCCATCGGCACGCCAGCGCGCCACATCGCCGGTGCGGTACATGCGCTGGCCGGGTTGCTCGGCGAACGGATCTGGGATGAAGCGTTCGGCGGTCAGATCCGGGCGGCCCAGATAACCGCGCGCCAGCTGCACACCGGCGATCTGCAGTTCGCCGGCCACGCCGATGGGCGAGCGTTGCCGCTGTGCATCGAGCACGTGCAATTGCGTATTGGCGATCGGCCGGCCGATCGGCACGCTGTGGGTATCGGCCTCGGTGCATTGCCAGACGCTGACGTCCACCGCCGCTTCGGTCGGGCCGTAGAGGTTGTACAGGCGTGCGTGTGGCAGGCGCTCCCGTGCCTCACGCGCCAGATCCGCGGGCAGCGCCTCGCCGCTACAGACGATGCGCCGCAGGCTGGCGCAGGCGCCGTCGGGCAAGGCCTCGAGGAATGCACGCAGCATCGAGGGCACGAAGTGCACGGCGTCGATGCGGGCCTGTTCGATCAGGTCGATCAGGTAGGACGGATCCTTGTGACCACCCGGTTCCGCCAGCACCAGACGCGCGCCCACGCGCAGCGGCCAGAACAGTTCCCACACCGACACGTCGAAGCCGACCGGGGTCTTCTGCAGGACGCGCTGCTCGGGTTGCAGCTGCAGCTCTTGCTGCATCCACTGCAGGCGGTTGTCGATGGCGGCATGGGTGTTGATCACTCCCTTCGGCTTTCCGGTGGAGCCGGAGGTGTAGATGACGTAGGCCGGATGCTGCGGGTGCAATGCCACCGTGGGCGCTTGGGTGGAAGCGCAGGCCCACAACGCGGCGTCGGCGTCCAGCAGCACGCTGTGCCGATCATCGCATTGCACCAGCAGTGCTGCGGTCTCGCGATGGGCCAGCAGCACGCGGGGCCGTGCATCGGCGAGCATGGTGTCGAGACGCGCGGGCGGCACGTCGCTGTCCAGCGGCAGGTACGCCGCGCCTGCTTTGAGGACAGCGAGCAGTGCCACGATCAGATCGATACTGCGCGGCAGGCACACGGCGACACGGCTTTCCGGCACAACGCCCAACGCGATCAGGTGGTGAGCTAGCTGGTTGGCTCTGGCCTCGAGCGCGGCGTAGCTGAGCTCCTCGTGGCCTTCCACCAAGGCGATGGCGTGTGGTGTGCGCTGTGCTTGCACTTCGATCTGGCGGTGCAGGTAGCCCGTGCCGTCGAGATCGGTAGCGGTGGTGTTGAAGCGCTGCAGCCGCGCGCGCTCTTCGGCGGGTAGTAACTCCAGCGCATGTAACACAGTCTCCGGCGCATGCTCCAGCGCGTGTACCAGCGCCTGCACGGTCTGCAGCAGCAGCGCCGCCACGCGTTCGCTGCCGATCTGTTCCAGGCACTGCACATCCAAGGAGAAGCCGCCGTCGGCAATGCGATCGTCGACCGACACCGCCAGCGGATAATGGGTGCGCTCCTGCGCGTCGATATGCTGTACCTCGCGCAAGACATCGTGCTGCGGATGGGCCTCGTCGCCCAGCACGTTGCTGCCGCCGGCATAGCGGTAGTTGAGCATGGCGTTGAGCAGCGGCAGCGTCGGGTCCACCGCACTGCAACGTTGGGCCAGCGCCAGCGGCGCATGCTCGTGATGGAACAGGCGCGCCAGGGCTTGCTGGGTGTGGTGCAGGGCTTGCGTCACGGTGGGGCCGCAACCCCCCAGGCGGATCGGCAGGGTGTTGAGGAACATGCCCAGCACGCGGTCCACGCCGACGCTGGCATGCATGCGG
>NZ_CAPJ01000053.1 GCF_000331775.1 Xanthomonas translucens pv. translucens DSM 18974 | reverse complement strand
GCGGCATGCGGCCCGCGCCGGCCGGCTCACGCCGATTCGGCTTTCGCGTTCGAATCCGGTTCGGCGGCGATCTGCGGCTGGGTCAGCGACGCGGCCAGCGCGACCAGCTTGACCGGGTCCACCGGCTTGCCCAGGTGCGCATTGAAGCCGGCCTCCAGCGCCAGCGAGCGATCCTCGCCGCGCACGTACGCGGTCAACGCGATCGCCGGGATGCGGCTGACCGCGCCGGCGCCGCGCGCGCGCACGCTGCGGATCAGGCTGTGCCCGTCGCGGCGCGGCATGCCCACGTCGCTGACCAGCAGGGCGTAGGGACGCTCGCGCAGCAGCGATTCGGCATCGTCGGCGGAGACCGCCGCCTCGGCCACGGCGCCGGCTTCCTGCAGAAAGCGTTGGGTGACCCCGCGCGAGTCCATGTCGTCGTCGACGACCAGCACGCGCACCCCGTTCAGGCGGATCCCGCCGCGTTGCAACGCGGTGGCGGCGATCGCCGCGCCATCGTTGCGCCGCGCCGGATCGATGCCGTGCAGATCGTTGCGCGGCAGCAGCAGGGTGAAGGTCGCTCCCAGGCCGATGCCGTCGCTGCTGACCGACAGTTGGCCGCCGTGCATTTCCGCCAGTTGCTTGGCGATCGCCAGGCCCAGGCCGAGTCCGCCGGCGCTGCGCGTGCTGCTGGCGTCGGCCTGGCGGAAGCGGTCGAACACGTGCGGCAGGAACAACGGATCGATGCCGACGCCGCTGTCGCTGACGCTGATTCGCAGATGGGTCGTGCTGCTGTCCAGGGTCAGGGTGATCTTGCCCGCGCTGGGGGTGAACTTGATCGCGTTGCCGATCAGGTTGGTCAGCACCTGCTGCAGCCGCACCGCATCGCCGACATAGGGCAGAACCTGGCTGTCGGCGCAAGGCGTCAGCACGATGTCGATGCCTTTGCCCTCGGCGCCGGGCCGCGCCGCGTCGATCGCCTCGCCGACCAGCGCGCACAGATCCAGTTCGGCCGGGTCCAGGCGCACCTTGCCGGACAGGATCGCGCTCATGTCCAGCAGGTCGTCGATGATCTGCGCCTGCGCATGTGCGCTGCGCTCGATCACCTCCAAACCCCTGACCAAGTCCTTCTCGCGCACCGCATCGCCCTGCATCAGCCGCGACCAGCCCAGGATCGCGTTCAGCGGCGTGCGCAGTTCGTGGCTCAGCGTGGCCAGGAATTCGTCCTTCATGCGGCTGGCGCGCTCGGCCTCGCCGCGCGCGCTCTGCTCGGCGGCGAGCAGCTGCTGCAGGCGTTGGTCGGTCTCGCGCCGTTCGATCACGATGCCCGCCAGGTGCGAGGCGGAGCGCGCCAGGTCCTGCTCATACATGGTCGGGTAGTGCACGAACGGGTAGTACAGCGCGACCACGCCCAGCACCTGGCCGTCGCTGGCCAGGATCGGCGTGGAGCAGCAGGCCACGATGTCCGCTGCAGTGGCCGCGACCAGGTACTCCTGCCAGTACGGATCCACGCGCACGTCGCTGCACAGCACCTGCCGGCGCAGGAACGCGGCACGGCCGCAGCAGCCGCTGCGTTCGCCGATCGGCAGGCGCTGCATGGTCTTGCGGAACCCGGCGGGCATGCTCGGCGCGGCGCCCTCCAGCAGGCACTGGCGGTGTTCGTCGACCAGCATGATGGTGCAGCGCAGGCCCACGTCGCTCTGCGCCTCGATGCCGCGCGCGATCGATTCGAGCACCGCGCTCAACGGCTTGCCGGTGGTGATCATCTCCAGCGCCGCGCGTTCGGCGGCGGTGGCGTTCTCGATGCGCTTGCGCTCGGCGATATCCAGCACCGAGCCGATGAAGCCAAGGAACTGGCCGGAGGAACTGAAGCGCGGCGAGGCGGTGTCCACGCACCAGCGGTGCTCGCCGTCGTGGCGGCGCAACCGGTATTCGATGGTGAACGCGCGCCGATCGGCGGCGGCACGGGCCACTGTACGCCCGACCGCGGCGGCGTCGTCGGGATGGATCTTCTCCATCCAGCCTGAGCCCAACGCCTCCTGTTCGGTCTGCCCAGTGAACAGGTACCACTGGCGGCTGACGTATTCGCAATCGCCGTCGGCATTGGCCATCCAGATCAGCACCGGCGCGTTGTCGCACAGGTTGCGGAAGCGCAGCTCGCTTTCCTGCAGCCGCTGCTCGACCACGCGGCGATCGTGGATGTCGGTATTGGTGCCGATCCAGCGCACGATCCTGCCATCGCCATCGCGGATCGGCAGCGCGCGGCCCAGATGCCAGCGATAGCTGCCGTCGTGGCGCCGCAACGGATACTCGATCTCGTAGCCCTGGCCACTGCGCACGGCTTGCGGCCAGGCCTGCATGGCCCGCGCCAGGCCATCGTCGGTGTGCACTTTGCGCCAGCTGTCGTAGCCGCATTCGCCGGCCGGCAGGCCGGTGTACTCGTACCAGCGCCGGTTGAAGTAATCGATCTCGCCGTCGGCGGTGGCGGTGAACACGATCTGCGGCATCGCGTCGGCCAGCTCGCGCAGGCGCGCCTCGCTGCGCGCCAGGTCCGCTTGCGCGCTGGCACGCTCCATCGACTCCCAGCAGCGCGCCGCCACCAGCCGTACCAGTTCGATCTCCGCCGAGGTCCACACCCGCGGCTGCAACTGGTGCACGCCGATCGCGGCGACCAGGCGGCCGGCCTTGTGCAGCGGCGCGCTCAGCAACGCGCGGGTGCCCATGCGACGGTAGCCGGGGTCGTCGAAGCGCATCGGCGGCACGTGCGCCTCGGTGTCCTGCACCACCCACGGCCGGTTCTCGCGCATGCACTCCAGCAGGTCGCTGCCGAAATCGCTGAAGCGGAAGCGGCCGGTCACGTGCGCGGTGCGGTCGACGTAGTCGGCGCGGATCTCGAACGCGTCCTCGTCGGCATCGACGATCGCATACGCGCAGCGGCTGGCATGCAGGTGCCGGCCGAGCAGGACGGCGCCGGTCTCGCAGATGGCCTCGGCGCTGTCCAGGTTCTGCAGCGCGTCCTCGAGCATCAGCAGGAAGCTGTCGTGGGCCTGCGCGCGGGTCTGCTCGGTGCGGTCGATGCCGTGCACCAGTACGCCGGTGACTTTGCCTTCGGCGTCGCGCATCGGCTGGTACACGCATTCCAGCGTGGTCTCGGAAACCGCTTCGTGCGGCGTGCGGCGCAGGTTGAAGGTCATCGACTCGCCAGTGAAGGGCAGGCCGCTGGCGCGCACGTTGTCGAGCAGGCTGATGAAACCCTGCTGCTGGATCTCCGGGATCGCCTCGGCCAATGGCTTGCCGACCACTTCGCGCGGCCCGACCAGTTGCTGGTAGTGCTGATTGACGCTTTCGACCACGTAGTCCGGGCCGCGCAGGATCGCCAGCGCCGCCGGCGACTGCTCGAACGCGTCGGCCATCTGCATGCGTTGCGCGTCCAGCGCCCGCAGCAATACGTCGCGCTCGCGTTCCAGCTTGATCTGCGCGGTGTCCTCGGTGCACACGCACAGCACGCCGCCGATGCCGCCGCGGTCGTCAAAGATCGGGCTGTAGGAAAAGGTGAAATACACCTCTTCGCTGTAGCCGTTGCGCAACATCACGAACGGCACATGCTCGTTCCAGGTCGACTCGCCGGTCGCCAGCACGTGCTCGGCCTGGCTGGCGACCGCCGGCCACACATCGGGCCACACCTCGGCCACCTCGCGTCCGAACGCGAACGGGTGGCGCATCCCCAGGATCGGGATGTAGGCGTCGTTGTAGAAATTGATCATCCGCGGGCCCCAGCGGATCACCATCGGGAAGCGCGAACTCAGGCAGAGCGACAGCGCCGAGCGCAGGCTCTGCGGCCAGTCCTGGATCGGCCCCAGCGCGTGGCCTGACCAATCGGTGGCGCGCAACAACTCCCCCGTGGCGCTGTTGGCGGGCAGCCAGACAGGAGGGGGCGAGCAGGCGTTAGCGTTGATGGCGATGTCCCTCGAATCAATCCCTGCGGGGCAGGCTCCCGATCCGGGATTGTCAAGGTCGCGCGGTCATCTTGGCGTGAGCATCGACCAGTGCCTTGATCAGCTGTTCCGACAGGTAGGGCTTGGTCAACACCACGCCGGCAGCGAAGCCGGTGGGGAGCGACTCGGCGGCGACGCCGGTGGCCAGCACATAGGGGATGTCATGCTCGGTGAGGGCGTGCGCAACCGGCTCGCTGGTCTCCCCAGCGGCCAGGCGGAAGTCGAGTACCGCCCGGTCCGGCCGTTCCTGCTCGATCAACGCAAGCGCCTGGCGCACCGACTCGGCAGGGCCGATCACCTCGGCCCCGGCTTGGGCCAGCTGCAGTTCCAGCAGTGTGGCGTTCATTTCGTCGTTCTCGACCACCAGGATACGCAGGCCCCGCAATGCCGACATCGCTTGCTCGTTAAGGTTTGAGTAATGGAAATTATAGCGGTAGCCACGCTGGCCCTGTTTGGATCGCGATCCCAACGAAGATGAAGGGTTTACCCCTGTCGCAGGCGGTTGCGGTCGGCTATACTTCCCGGCCGCGCCGAAGTGGCGGAATCGGTAGACGCAGCGGACTCAAAATCCGCCGCCCTTAAAAGCGTGTGGGTTCGAGTCCCACCTTCGGCACCAGGACCTACGGCAGCTTCGGCTGCCGTTTGTTTTTTGCGCGATCGGTTCTGGATGTTCTGCACCGACCTGCCACCGCGCTGCGCCGCGGCGACCGCATCGACACGACGGCTTCTGCAAGGGGGCTCCGGTTGTCCGTGCATGGTGGAGGCGAGCAGGGCATCTATCCGCTCCTTGCCGAGACGGAGCGTGGACCCGGGTTGGCAGCATCGCCTAGGCCCATGGTGTCGCGTACGCGAACTCCCGCGCCAAACCGATACGAAGTTCGCTTGGCTTATCTATAGGCGCCGATGTGCGATGCGGTGCTTCGTTGTCGGCCCGGCTGTCTGGCCAGACACACCAACACTGCATGGCTTCTGGCGATCGAATGCGATCGAAGGGGAGTGCGTCGATGCGATCGACGCATGCGCTCTGCGCTTGCGACAGCCGATCGCCGAAATCGCACGCTTCGCCGCGTTAAAAAAACTTCAAAAAACGCTTGCGCATACAGGGCGCCATCGCTAATATTCCGCTCCTCGCAGCACACGTGGGGCCATAGCTCAGCTGGGAGAGCGCTTGCATGGCATGCAAGAGGTCGCCGGTTCGATCCCGGCTGGCTCCACCAACTTTTTCGGACACTAGGCCTGTCCGCAAAAGCTACATCGTTATCAGCGTCCCCATCGTCTAGAGGCCTAGGACATCACCCTTTCACGGTGGCGACCGGGGTTCGAATCCCCGTGGGGACGCCATTTTCTTTGCAAGAAACCTGAAGTCCGGCGATGCCGGACTTTTTTGTGCGGGATTTGTACATTCCACAGGAATCGGGTAAGATTCCGCCCCTGCCAGTGCACGTGGGGCCATAGCTCAGCTGGGAGAGCGCTTGCATGGCATGCAAGAGGTCGCCGGTTCGATCCCGGCTGGCTCCACCAACTTTTTCGGACACTAGGCCTGTCCGCAAAGCGGCAACAGCATCAGCGTCCCCATCGTCTAGAGGCCTAGGACATCACCCTTTCACGGTGGCGACCGGGGTTCGAATCCCCGTGGGGACGCCATTTCATACCAAGACACCCGGCACGTCCGGGTGTTTTTTTGTTCGCGTTTTGCGTGCGCCGCGTGGACGACTTGGGTTGCTAGCGCCGAGTCGCCGTTGTTGCCGGTCACGCGCTCGCCTGTGCCATCGGCGTGGCGCTGTGGCCGCTGCGCAGCGAGAACAACAGGTCGTACAGCATCGGGATCACGCCCAGCGTGACCAGCGTGCCCAGCGCCAGGCCGCCGATCATGGTGATCGCCATGCCGGTCCACAGCGGGCCGGCGAACAGCATCAATGGGATCAGTCCGACGATGCAGGTCAGCTTGGTCATCACGATCGGGCGCAGGCGCTTGAGCGCCGCGGCGATCACCGCCTCGTGCCGGCCAAGGCCATCGGCCAGTTCGGCATCGATGCGCTCCAGCAGCAGTACCGCGTTGTTGACGATGATGCCGGCCAGCGCGAGCAGGCCGAAGGTGCCATGAAGCCGAACGGGTAGCCGCTGACGAGCAGCGCCAGCGCCGCACCGATCAGCACGAACGGAACGCTGGCGACAACGATGAACAGCTTGCGGAACGAGTTGAATTGCCAGATGAACAACAGCACGATCGCGCCCAGCGCATGCGGCATGTATTGCAGCAAGGCCTGGTTGGCCTCGGCCGAATCCTCCAGCTCGCCGCCCATCTCGATGCGATAGCCCGGCGGCAGGCGCAGCGCGGCGACCTTGCCGGCCAGGGCGGCGACGACCTCGTCGGTGGTCATGCCTGGGTTGGGCCCGCTGACGGTGATGGCGCGGCTCAGGTTGCGGCGCTGGATCGCCGATGGTTCCGAAGACAGCGCAATCTCCGCGATCGCCGAGGCATCGATGCCGCTGTAGCGCATTTGCAGGGTCTGGGCGATGTCGTCGCTGTCGACGCCGGCGCGGCGCGCCTTGACCTGATCGACGCGGACGTCGTAGCGGGGAATGCGGATCTCCCAAACGTCGCTGACATCGATGGTACCGGGCAGCTGCCGCAGCGCCTGGGCGATGCCGGCGGCGATGCGGCGCAACTTCGCTTCGTCCGAACCGGCCACCGTATAGATCGCCACGCCGGATTCGGTCGAGCCCATCGAGAAGCGCTTGGGCTCGGCGCGCACGGCGGGATAGCCCTGGCGGATGTGCTGGCGGACGCGGGCGATGAGCGCGTCGAGGTCGGTGCCGGGGCGCATGCTGACGGTGAAGTAGGCGATGTTGGCGGCGACCTGCGGCGGATTCAGGCCGAGCACGATGCGCGGTCCGCCGTCGGCAACGTAGCCGATGCTGTCCACGATCTCGGGATTGCGCTTGCGATCGGCCAGCCAGCGGCTGATCGACTGCACGGCGCGCAGGGTCTCGCGCGAATCGCTGCCCGGCTGCAGGGTGACCGGCATCTGGAACTGCAGGCGATCGGACTTGGGCAGGAAGCTGTAGGGGATCGAACCCAGGATGGTCGCGGCTGCAGCCAATAGCAACAGCATGTATGCGGCTACCTGAATCGCAAGCGAGAACATGCTGCGCCTGGGCGAAGCCACGATCCAGGCGTTGGCCGAGGCGGGTATGCCGGTCGGCTTTACCGACGCTGCGGCCATGGACTTTGCCTATGATGCCGATCGCGCTGGGCTTTCTTGGCCCTGCCTGCGCAATTCCGCGCAGGCAGGGGCGGCGCGCGTCGGTGCGCGATACCGGCGGCAAGGCCGGCCCGCTCACGATGGCTTTGGCAGTAAAATTGTCCCTGGCCGATGCAAGCGGCCAACCTGGATTTCCATCACCGGACAAACGCATTGACTGCAAAGCGACCAGCCGGTCCGACCGGCACGACCCCTTCACAGTGGCAGGCGATCGAGCGCGCCGCGGCGCAGGAGCTGCAGCGCCGCACCGGCGAGGCGCATGCGGCGATCCTCGCACTGCTGCAGCGCCATGCACGGGATTTCAGCCCGCGGCAGATCGCGGGGCTGCAGCGACGCTTGCGCAAAGGGCGTTGAGCGATAGGCGAGGGCGCGCGACGCGATCGGCGCGGAAGCATCGCGCCATGGATGGAGCGTCGCGTCGCAGCGCTGCATCTCGGGCCTGCACCGCCAGCAGCCCCCTTGGCGCGGCATGGATCTGGATGGCGCCTCAGCCAGTGTCCCCCTGCACGCGCGCCCGGAAGGCGCGCACATTGTCGCCGCGGATGCGACTTTCCTGTGTGCCCGTGATCGTGTCGATCTTCCTGTCCGAGCCGGTCACCGGCTTGGCCTCCACCGTCGTCTCCCGCTCGAACGCGTGCGATTTGTCGGTGTTGCGGTAGTGCCTGTACAAGGTCCAGTACAACGCGCTCGCGCCGGCCGGGCCGGCCAGCAGCAACCAGAGTCCGCTGTCGTCGCTCATGAGCTGCCTACCAGGATCCACAGTGCGATGGCTTCGATGAAGGTGCCGGCGGTGAGCGCGGTCAGCAGCAGCTTCCACTGCTGCACCGGCACGCTGCCCATGGTTTCGCCGGTACGGCCGTTCACCGCAATGTAGTGCAGCATGCCGCCGTTGCGGCCGGGCTGGTGGTACGAGTACAGCCACACCGGCAGGTACATCGACACCCAGCGCGTGCCGTGGACCTCGAGCCGCTCCTGCTCCCAGCGCACGCCGCGGTCGTAGCGGCCGACCGAGTCTTCGATCTGGGCACGGGCGATGGACAGCAACTGATCCTCCAGCCGCGGCCGCAGCTGCTCGACGTCGCGGTTGCGCTTTTCCGAGGTGAAGCCCGCCAGATACGACGCATTCCACTGCACCGCATTCTTGGTGTCGAACGGCAGGATCGTGTTGATGATGTTGTTGGTGTTGGCCTGGGTGTCCAGGTTGCCGCGCTCGGAAGACGATTCCAGCGGCAGGTCGTCTACGGTGAAATCCACGTGCCGCTGCACCTGGTACACGTCGGCGTCGTAGTACGTGGTCTTGTTCTTTTCCGTGCCGCGCGTGTACCTGCGCGTCTCGATCTCGCCCGTGCCGGCCACGCTGGCGCTGACGTTGCCATCGACGATCATGTAGGGCAGGTAGACGCCGACTACGTTATCGGGCGTGAACTGCTGCTTGAACGCCTTCAGCGCGAACAGGTGCCGCTTGTCCACGAACTGGCGGATGCGCGCGACCGCATCCTCCTTCTTGATGTGGAACGGCAGCACCGCGTCGGGCACCGCGCCGTTGGCGACCTGCTCGTTGATGCCGAACACGTGGCGGCACCAGTGGCAGCGTGCGGTCATCGTGCTCTCGGTGTTGACCGTGACCTCGGCGCCGCAGCCGCTGCACTTGAAGCTCATCAGGACGGCGGCGTCGGCGGCGATGTCGCGCGCACCCGAAGCGATGACCGTGCCGCGCAGCGCGTCGAGACCTTCGCCGAACCCGAATACCTCCTCGACCCGCGCGCCATGCCATTCGTTGCGGCAGTACTGGCAGACCAGCAGGTCGGTGCCGAGCTTGGGGCGGATGTCGGTGGCACCGCATTTCGGGCAGCGGTTGAGGCCGTCCTTCAGCGCGTTGGCGGCGGTGTCGATGGCGAGCGGATCGGGCGCCCGCAGTTCGTCGCGGATCGGAGCGGGCAGGGTGGCCGGATCGAGCGGAAAACTGCCGGGCAGGGGCGGCACCTCCTGCGGCGAGCCGGGGCCGCTCACCGCCGCCGCCGGCACCGGCGGC
>NZ_CAPJ01000054.1 GCF_000331775.1 Xanthomonas translucens pv. translucens DSM 18974 | reverse complement strand
CTGGCGGCCTTGCAGGCCTCGCCATGCCGGTTCCAGCGCAACGGCAACTGGTATCCGGCGGCCGAGGCCAAGGCGCATCTGCAGCGCAAGTACGACTACCTGCGCAAGCGCGACCTGGCCGCCAGCGCCGAGCAATTCATCGCGCGCGGCGCCAGCCGCAGCAGTCGCAGTGGGACGGCCTACCGGGTAGCCTGTCCGGGCCAGCCCGAGCAGGACGCGGCGAGCTGGTTCGCGCAGCAACTGGCCGCGCTGCGCCGTCACGCCGCGTCGGCGGCGTCGCGCCCAGACTAGCTGCGCCTTCGCCGCAGGAGCCGCCGCCATGTCCCAGCCCAGCCGCACCCTGTCGCGCTCGCTCGACGACCGCATGCTCGCCGGCGTGATCGGCGGCATCGCGCACCGCTTCGGCTGGAGCGCGACCCTGCTGCGGGTGGTGTACGTGGTCGGCTCGATCGCCTCGGCCGCGTTCCCCGGCATCCTGGTGTACCTGATCCTGTGGCTGCTGATCCCCAACGAAGCCGATTGACCCGGCCCGCGCTGGCCGCGCTACGCCTGGCCGGTTTTTCGCTGGGCGCGCTGTGGACCTCGCCCAATACGCTGCTCGGTCTGATCGCCGGCTTCGCCGCCATGCCCTTCGGCGCGCGCGCGTACGTCAGCCGGCGCGAGCTGGCGCTGGTGTTCGACCGCTTTCCGTGGGGGCCGCGCGGCGCGTTGACGCTCGGCAACGTGATCCTGGTCAGTGCCGACGACCTGGACGTGGCGTGCGCCACCTACGAACATGCCGCCGGCCGCTGCCGGCACCCGAACGTGCGCCTGGGCGACCACGAGCGTGCCCACGTGCTCCAATACTTGCTGCTCGGCCCCTTGTTCCTGCCGGTGTACTTCGCCTGCGGCGGGGTCGGCGTGCGCAACCCGTTGGAGCGCGCCGCCGACCACTATGCCTTGCACGGCCACGGCTGGTGGCCGTGGCGGCGTTGACGCTCAGTCCAGCCGCGTGAAACCGAACAGTCGCTGCAATGGATGCGCACGGCGCTCGATCTGCGCGCGCAGCAGGCCGGCGCCGAGCATGCTGTAGGTGATGCCGTTGCCGCCGTAGGCCATCGCGAACTGCATGCGCGGCCCGTGCTGCGGGTGCGGGCCGAAGAACGGCAGGCCGTCGGCGGTCTCGGCGAAGGTGCCAGCCCAGGCGAAGGTCGGCTGCACTTCAAGGCCCGGCAGCGCCTTGGCGATCTTGCGGCACAGCTTACGCGCCTTGGCGTCCACCCGCGCATCGCGGCGCGCGGGAATATCCACGCTGTCGTCCTCGCCGCCGGCGACGATGCGGCCATTGCCGGTGCTGCGCAGATACAGGTAGGGGCGCGCGCTTTCCCACACCATGGTGTCCTTCAGTGCGCCGAGCTGGGCGTCGTCCAGCGGATCGCTGACGAAGGCGTAGCTGCTGCGGTTCCTGGCCACGCGCTGGTCCAGCCAACCCTGGCTGGCATAGCCGGCGGCCATCACCACATGGCCGGCGCGGACCTGCACGCCTCGCTCGGTGCGCAGGATGGCGCCGCGGCCGTTCACCTGGATATCGGTGATGCGGGTGCGGTCGTAGACGCCGGCACCGCGCTTGAGCGCGCGGCCGAGCAGGCGATAGGTCAGGCGATAGGGATCCACGCGTGCGGCCTGGTGGCTGAGGATCGCGCCATACGCCTCGACCCCGTAGGCGCTGCGCAAGGCCTGCGCATCCAGCCATTCCACGTCCAGCCCGTGGCGCGCGCGCAGTTGCAGTTCCTGCTGCAGCACGCGGACGTGGCGACGGCGGCTGGCGTAGTAGAGGCTGTCGTTCCAGCCGAAATCGACGTCGCGCAGCGGCCGCACCAGCGCACGCAACTGCTCCAGCGCCTGCGCGCAGGAACGGTAGGCGAGGGCGGCGGCGTCTTCGCTGTAGCGCTTGGCCAGATCGAGCATGTGCGTGTCGATCTCGTATTGCAGCAGCGCGGTGCTGGCCGAGGTGCTGCCCCAGCCGATGTCGCGTTGCTCCAGCACCGCCACGTCGTGGCCATGCGCGATCAGTTCGTCAGCAATCAAGGCCGCGGTGATGCCGCCGCCGACGATCGCCACATCGCAGCGCAGGTCACTGTGCAATTGCGGAAAGCTCTGCATCAGGCCGTTGCGCACCGACCAGAAAGGATAGCCGCTCTTGAGATCCATGCCTGTTCGCTGCAATGGGGAGTGCGCGACTAATGCGCACCGCCGGTTAAGCCGGCGTGAGATGCGGGCAGGCCCTGTGCTGGCGACAGCCGCGATTAACCCGCGTGCAGACATCCGTCACGATGCGCTGTGTAGGCTGCTCGCCAGCTCTACCAATTCCAAGCAGAGGAAGCGTCATGTCGGTCGTTCTGTATATCGGTGGCAGCAAGGATGGCCAGAAGGGCGTGATGCCCTATGGCTTCAGCAAATCGATGAAAGAGACCGACGCCGGGCCGGAAATCTATGTCGAGCGCGTGCTGGCGCTGAGCGACCGCCGGGTCCGGATCATGGCGCTGGAATCGCTGCAGGACGAGATCGTGGTGGAGCGATTGCACCAGTATTATTCGCGTTGACGCCGGCATGCGGACCCCGGCGTGGCCGCCCGCCTAGGCGGGCCAGCAACGGTTCGCATCGATCTGCCTTCGAACATGCCCGCACCCGATACCCGCAAGGCCCCACGCGTCACCGTCCACGAAAGTACCACCGCCGATCTGTCCGAGCACCGCAGCGATATCTTCTTCGCCGCCGTGGAAACCACGCGCATGCCGATGATCGTCACCGATCCGCGCCAGGCGGACAATCCGATCGTGTTCGTCAACCGCGCGTTCCTGGAGATGACCGGCTACAGCAGCGAAGAGCTGCTCGGCAACAACTGCCGCTTCCTGCAAGGACCCGACACCGACCGCGACACCGTGGACAGCGTGCGCGAGGCGATCGCCGCGCGCAGCGAAGTGGCGGTGGAGATCCTCAACTACCGCAAGGACGGTTCCAGTTTCTGGAACGCGTTGTTCATCTCGCCGGTCTACAACGAGCACGGCGAGCTGGTCTATTACTTCGGCTCGCAGCTGGACGTCAGCCGCCGCCGCGATACCGAGGACGCGTTGCGCCAGGCGCAGAAGATGGAGGCGCTGGGCCAGCTGACCGGCGGGATCGCGCACGACTTCAACAACCTGCTGCAGGTCATGTCCGGTTATCTGGAATTGATCGAGCATGGCCTGGAGCGCGAGCCGCTGGATCCGGCGCGGCTGCGCAAGAGCGTGGAGCGCGCGCGCGACGCCTCCGGCCAGGCCGCGAGGCTGACCCAGCAACTGCTGGCCTTCGCGCGCAAGCAGAAGCTGGAAGGGCGGGTGCTCAATCTCAACGCGCTGGTCGCCGGCATGAGCGATGTGGCCGAGCGCACCCTGGGCGACGGCATCGCGTTTTCGCTGGACCTGGCGGCCGACCTGCGCAACTGCCGGATCGATCCGACCCAGGCCGAAGTGGCGCTGTTGAACATCCTGATCAACGCGCGCGATGCGATGGCCGAGCAGCCCGCGCGGCGCCTGGTGATCCAGACCCGCAACGTCTCGATCCGCGCTGACGAACCCACCACCTACGACAATCTGCTGCCCGGCCACTACGTCTGCGTGTCGGTCACCGACAACGGCAGCGGCATGCCGCCGGAGGTGTTGGCGCGGGTGCTGGATCCGTTCTTCACCACCAAGGAAGAAGGCAAGGGCACCGGCCTGGGCCTGTCGATGGTGTACGGCTTCGCCAAGCAGTCCGGCGGTGCGGTGCGGCTGTATTCGGAACACGGCCACGGCACCACGGTGCGGCTGTACTTCCCGATCGACGACAATATCGAGAACATGTCGCCGCGCGACTCGCGTGCGCGCCGCGCCTCCGACCGGCAGGGCGACGAGACGATCCTGATCGTGGAGGACCGGCCGGACATCGCCGAACTGGCGCGGTTGTTCCTGGAGGACCAGGGCTACGCCACCCACGTCGCGCACAACGCGCGCGAAGCGCTGGAACTGCTCGACAACGGACTGCAGGTGGACCTGCTGTATTCTGACCTGATCATGCCCGGCGGGCTCAACGGGGTGATGCTGGCGCGCGAGGCGCGGCGGCGCCGGCCCAAGATCAAGGTGCTGCTGACCACCGGCTATGCCGAGACGTCGATCGAGCGTACCGACGCCGGCGGCGCCGAGTTCGACGTGCTGTCCAAGCCCTACAACCGCCAGGAACTGACCCGCAAGGTGCGCACCGTGCTGGACGGTCCCACCGGGGTGAGCTGATCCTGCCGGGGCGGACGCTGGGGTGAGCAGACGCCGACAGGTCGGGGGGGCGCCTGTCAACGGGTTCCCGGATGGCGCCGACACTGCGAAAATAGCGGTTTTCCGCAAGGCGGCTCCGGCCGGACGCAATGCACGATACTCAGCTCGCCCAGCAGATCGCCAACACTATCGCCGCCGAGATCGGCGCGCAGCCGGCGCAAGCCCGCGCCGCCATCGCCCTGCTCGACGAAGGCGCCAGCGTGCCGTTCATCGCGCGCTACCGCAAGGAAGTCACCGGCGGCCTGGACGATACCCAGCTGCGCAACCTGGAAACCCGCCTGACCTATCTGCGCGAGCTGGAAGACCGCCGCGCCGCGGTGCTGGCCAGCATCGACGAACAGGGCAAGCTCAGCGCCGAGTTGCGCGCGGAGATCGTCGCCGCCGACACCAAGTCGCGGCTGGAAGATCTCTATCTGCCATACAAGCCCAAGCGCCGCACGCGTGCGCAGATCGCGCGCGAGGCCGGCCTGGAGCCGCTGGCCGACGGCCTGTTGGCCGATCCGTCGCTGACGCCGGACAGTTTCGCCGCCGGCTTCGTCGATGCCGACAAGGGCGTGGCCGACGTCAAGGCGGCGCTGGAAGGCGCGCGCGCGATCCTGATGGAGCGCTGGGGCGAAGACGCGGCGCTGGTCGGCGAACTGCGCGCCTGGCTCGCCGAGGTCGGCGTGATCCGCGCGCGCGTGGCCGAAGGCAAGGAGCAGGAGGGCGCCAAGTACCGCGACTACTTCGACCACGCCGAAGCGCTGGGCAAGATTCCCTCGCACCGGCTGCTGGCGCTGTTCCGCGCGCGCCGCGAGGAAATCGTCTATCTGGAACTGGACCCGGGCAGCGACCCCGAGGCCGGCCATCAGTACGCCGAAGGCCGCGTCGCGCTGCGCGCCGGCATCGCCAACCAGGGCCGTCCCGGCGACCGCTGGTTGCTCGACGCGTGCCGCCTGACCTGGCGCGCCAAGCTGCACATGCACCTGCTGCTGGACCTGTTCAACCAGGCGCGCGAGAAGGCCGAAGCCGAGGCGATTGCGGTGTTCGGCGACAACCTGCAGGACCTGATGCTGGCCGCGCCGGCCGGCGCGCGGGTGACCCTGGGCCTGGATCCGGGCATCCGCACTGGCTGCAAGATCGCGGTGGTCGATGCCACCGGCAAGCTGCTCGCCACCGACACCATCTATCCGCACGAGCCGCGCAAGCAGTGGGACCAGTCGCTGCACACGCTCCGGCAGCTGTGCACGCAGCATGGCGTGGAGCTGATCGCGATCGGCAACGGCACCGCCAGCCGCGAGACCGACAAGCTCGCCGCCGATCTGATCAAGCAGAACCCGCAGCTGACGCTGGAAAAGATCGTGGTCAGCGAGGCCGGCGCATCGGTGTATTCGGCGTCCGAATTCGCTGCCAAGGAATTCCCGCAGCTGGACGTGTCGCTGCGCGGCGCGGTGTCGATCGCGCGGCGCCTGCAGGATCCGCTGGCGGAGCTGGTCAAGATCGAACCGAAGGCGATCGGCGTGGGCCAGTACCAGCACGACGTTGACCAGTACCGCCTGGCGCGGGCGCTGGATGCGCGGGTGGAGGACTGCGTCAACGCGGTCGGCGTCCACGTCAACACCGCCTCGGCGGCGCTGCTGTCGCGCGTGTCCGGGTTGTCGGCCAGCGTGGCCGAGAACATCGTCCGCCACCGCGACGACAACGGCCCGTTCAAGCGCCGCAAGGATCTGCTGAAGGTGCCGCGGCTGGGCGACAAGACCTTCGAGCAATGCGCCGGCTTCCTGCGCATCGCCGACGGCGACGAGCCGCTGGACGCCTCCTCGGTGCACCCGGAAGCGTATCCGGTGGTGGAGCGCATCGTCGGCGCCACCGGCAAGCCGATCAAGGCGCTGATCGGCGACGGCGGTTTCCTGCGCGCGCTCAAGCCGGACCAGTTCACCGACGAGAAATTCGGCGTGCCGACCGTGCGCGACATCCTGAAGGAACTGGAGAAGCCCGGCCGCGATCCGCGCCCGGAGTTCAAGGCCGCACGCTTCGCCGACGGAGTGGAGGACATCAAGGACCTCAAGCCGGGCATGGTGCTGGAAGGGGTGGTCAGCAACGTCGCCGCATTCGGCGCCTTCGTCGACATCGGCGTGCACCAGGACGGCCTGGTGCACATCTCGGCGTTGTCCGACAGCTACGTCAAGGATCCGCGCGACGTGGTCAAGGCCGGCGACATCGTCAAGGTCAAGGTGCTGGAAGTGGATGTGGCGCGCAAGCGCATCGCGCTGACCCGGCGCCTGGACGATGCGCCGCCAGCGGCATCGGCGCGTAGCGGCGAGCGCGATGGCAGCGCGCGTCCGGCGCCGGGCGCGCCGCGTCGCGAACGCGATGCGCGTGGCGGCAACG
>NZ_CAPJ01000055.1 GCF_000331775.1 Xanthomonas translucens pv. translucens DSM 18974 | reverse complement strand
AACTGGCGCGAGGGCCAAGGCCGCTGCCAAGCCGTCCGGCGCGCGCGCCGCTTCCACGCCCAAGCCGCCGGCCAAGCCCAAGCCTGTCGCGAAGTCAAAATCCAGAGCCAATGTGAAGCCCAAGCCCGTCACGAAGCCCAAGCCTGCGGCGGTCAAGCCGGCGCGTGGCAAGTCGGGCGCGGCGCCGCGTAGGAGCCGCGCATGAAAGGGCCGTTGAGCTTCAGCAGCGACGACCTGCTGCAGGAAACCCTGGAATTGCAGCGCAAGCTCATGGAAGGGCTGCGCGTGCTGCCGGGGCTGGACGAGGTGCAGTACGGCGTCACCGAGCGGCAGGAAGTGTGGCGCGACGGCAAGGTGGTGCTGTACCGCTTCGTCGGCGAACGGCCGCCCACTGCGAAGGTGCCGCTGCTGATCGTCTACGCGTTGGTCAACCGGCCGTACATGGTCGACCTGCAGGCCGACCGCTCGCTGGTCAAGGGCCTGCTGGCGCTGGGTGAGGACGTGTATGTGCTGGACTGGGGCTATCCCGACCGTTCCGAGCGCTACCTGACCCTGGAAGACTATCTGCTGCGCTACATCGACGGCGCGGTCGATCACCTGCGCGGCGCTGCCGGCGTGCCGATCAACGTGCTCGGCATCTGCCAGGGCGGTACCTTCTCGCTGTGCTATGCGGCGCTGCAGCCGCACAAGGTGCGCAACCTGGTGACGATGGTGACGCCGGTGGATTTCCATACGCCGGACAACATGCTGTCCAACTGGGCGCGGCAGGTGGACGTGGATCTGTTCGTGGACACGCTGGGCAACGTGCCGGCGGACCTGATGAACGCCAGCTACCTGATGCTCAAGCCGTTCCGGCTGAACCTGCAGAAATACGTGGGACTGCTGGACATCCTCGACGATCCGCGCGCGCTGGAAGACTTCCTGCGCATGGAAAAGTGGATCTTCGATTCGCCCGACCTGGCCGGCGAGACCTTTCGCGAATTCGTCAAGCAGTTCTACCAGGACAACGCGCTGGTGCATGGCCGCGCGCGCATCGGCGAGCACGCGGTGGACCTGGCCCAGGTGCGCATGCCGGTGCTCAACATCTACGCCGAACAGGACCACCTGGTGCCGCCGGACGCCTCGCGCGCGCTGCGCGGCCTGGTCGGCAGCGACGATTATGCCGAACTCAGTTTCCGCGGCGGCCACATCGGCATCTACGTGTCCGGCCGCGCGCAGCGCGAAGTGCCGGCGGCGCTGCACCGCTGGCTGGCCGAGCGCGATGGCGGCGCGTGAGCGCGTGATGCGGCGTGCTGCACGATCCCCGCGCCGGCTCGGCGCGCGCTTGCTGGCGTTCGGCCTGG
>NZ_CAPJ01000056.1 GCF_000331775.1 Xanthomonas translucens pv. translucens DSM 18974 | reverse complement strand
AGTTGCGCGCGCGCCTGGCGCAGGTCCTCGGCGTTGCCGCCGAAGTACAGCAACACCTTGTCGCGGCCGGGATTGAGCTGCCAGCCGCGCAGGCGCAACGCCGGTCTGCGCGGCAGGGTGAAATCGGTCTGCGCCGCCGCCACGCGGGTCGCCTGCGGGAAATACAGCAGGTCGCGCTGGCCCAGGTAGAGCAGGGCGCAGACCACCAGGTAGGCGACGGCCGCGATTGCCGCCACGATGCCCAGGTGACGCAGCATCTATGGGTGCCGGCGTTGTGCGTCGGCGAAGGCCGCCAGTTGTTCCGGCGTGGCTTCGGCCTGGAACTGCGCCTTCCAGTCGGCGAACGGCATGCCGTAGACGCGTTCGCGCGCCTGTTCCTTGCTCAGCATCTCGCCTTCGGCGGCCGCGGCCTCGCGGTACCAGTCGGCCAGGCAGTTGCGGCAGAAGCCGGCCAGGATCATCAGATCGATGTTCTGCACGTCGCTGCGCTCCTGGTTGAGGTGCTGCAGCAGCCGCCGGAACGCGGCGGCCTCGATGCGGGTGGTGTCGGTCATGGCGGAATCGGGGACAATGGGGGTCCCCAAACTCTACACCCGCTCGCCTCGATGACCGATTCCGCGCCCGTCTCCTCCATTCCGGCCCGCATCCTCGACGGGCGGCGCATCGCCGACGAACTGCTCGACCAGCTCAAGCTGCGGGTCGATGCGCGGCTGGCGGCCGGGCAGCCGCGGCCGGGCCTGGCGGTGGTGCTGGTCGGCGGCGATCCGGCGTCCGCCGTCTACGTGCGCAACAAGCGCCGCGCGGCGGAAAAGGTCGGCATCGAGGCGTTCGACTACGACCTGCCGGCCGGGACCGGCGAAGCCGAGCTGCTGGCGCTGATCGACCGGCTCAATGCCGATCCCAAGATCCACGGCATCCTGGTGCAGTTGCCGCTGCCGGGCATTCCCGATGCCAGCCGGCTGATCCACCGCATCGACCCGCGCAAGGACGTGGACGGTTTCCATCCGGAGAACGTCGGCCACCTGGCGTTGCGCGAATTCGGCCTGCGCCCGTGCACGCCGCGCGGCATCGTCACCCTGCTCGGGCATACCGACCAGCCGGTGCGCGGCCGCAACGCCACCATCGTCGGGGTCAGCAACCACGTCGGCCGGCCGATGGCGCTGGAACTGCTGATCGCCGGCTGCACGGTGAGCTGCTGCCACAAGTTCACCCCGCCGGAGGTGCTGCAGGCGCGCGTGCGTGATGCCGACATCCTGGTGGTGGCGGTGGGCCGTCCCGGGTTGATCCCGGGCGAGTGGGTCAAGCCCGGCGCGGTGGTGATCGATGTGGGCATCAACCGCCTCGACGACGGCCGCCTGGTCGGCGACGTCGGCTTCGATGCGGCCGCGCAGCGCGCCAGCTGGATTACCCCGGTGCCGGGCGGGGTCGGACCGATGACCGTGGCCACGCTGATGCAGAACACGATCGAGGCGGCGGATGGGGCCGGGACTCGGTAAAACCAGGCGCGAGCGTCTGACGGCCGAGATTTGTGTGGCTTTACCGATGGACGCTCTTCGGGTCCCCGGTCCCGAGTCCCGGCTCTTCTCCCATAGCCTGGACTCGCCTTTCAGGTTAAAATGCCGCGCTTCCCCACATTCGGGTCCGCCGATGCTGCGCATCCAGGCTGAAGCTCTTACCTATGACGACGTTTCGCTCGTCCCCGCCCATTCGATCGTCCTGCCGAAGGACGTCAGCCTGGAAACCCGGCTGACCCGCGACCTGCGCCTGAAATTGCCGATCCTGTCGGCGGCGATGGACACGGTGACCGAACACCGCCTCGCGGTGGCCATGGCCCAGCTCGGCGGCATCGGCATCATCCACAAGAACCTGACCCCGGCGCAGCAAGCGGCGGAAGTGGCCAAGGTCAAGAAGTTCGAAGCCGGGGTGATCACCGAGCCGTTCACCGTCGGTCCGCAAACGACCATCGGCGAAGTGCTGAAACTGACCCGCGCGCGCAACATTTCCGGCGTGCCGGTGGTCGACGGCAGCGAGCTGGTCGGCATCGTCACCAGCCGCGACATGCGCTTCGAGAAGAAGCTCGACGATCCGGTCCGCCACATCATGACCAAGAAGGATCGCCTGATCACCGTGCGCGAAGGCGCCAGCGACGAGGAAGTGCTGCAGCTGCTGCATCGCAACCGCATCGAGAAGATCCTGGTGGTCAACGACAGCTTCGAGCTGCGCGGCCTGATCACGGTCAAGGACATCCAGAAGAAGACCGACAACCCCAACGCCGCCAAGGACGCCTCCACGCGCCTGCTGGTCGGCGCAGCGGTCGGCGTCGGCGGCGATACCGAGCAGCGCATCGAATTGCTGGCCGCGGCCGGCGTGGACGTGGTCATCGTGGATACCGCGCACGGCCATTCGCAGGGCGTGATCGACCGCGTGGCCTGGGTCAAGAAAATGTATCCGCATCTGCAGGTGATCGGCGGCAACATCGTCACCGGCGATGCCGCGCTGGCCCTGATGGACGCCGGCGCCGACGCGGTCAAGGTCGGCGTGGGTCCGGGCTCGATCTGCACCACGCGCGTGGTCGCCGGTGTCGGCGTGCCGCAGATCACCGCGGTGGACATGGTCGCCGAGGCGCTGCAGGACCGCATCCCGCTGATCGCCGACGGCGGCATCCGCTACTCCGGCGACATCGGCAAGGCGCTGGTCGCCGGCGCCTCCACGGTGATGGTCGGCGGCCTGTTCGCCGGCACCGAGGAAGCGCCGGGCGAGGTCGAGCTGTTCCAGGGCCGCAGCTACAAGAGCTACCGCGGCATGGGCAGCCTGGGCGCGATGGAGAAGGGCAGCAAGGACCGGTATTTCCAGGACGCCTCCGACGCCGACAAGCTGGTGCCGGAAGGCATCGAAGGCCGCGTGCCGTACCGCGGCCCGCTCAGCGGCATCATCCACCAGTTGGTCGGCGGCCTGCGCGCCACGATGGGCTACGTGGGTTGCGCGACCATCGAGGACATGCGCACCAAGCCCAGCTTCGTCACCATTACCGGTGCCGGCCAGCGCGAGAGCCACGTGCACGACGTGCAGATCACCAAGGAACCGCCGAACTATCGCATGGGGTAAGCGCCGGGACTCGGGACTCGGGACTCGGGACTCGGCACAGCAGTTGGACGGCGATGGACGAAGCGATTCCTCCTCGCCGTTTCTTCATCGTCGATCGCTACCGGATCGCGGGATCCCGAGTCCCGAGTCCCGAGTCCCGAGTCCCGATGTCAAACATCCACAGCGACAAGATCCTCATCCTCGATTTCGGCGCGCAGTACACGCAGCTGATCGCGCGGCGCATCCGCGAACTGGGGGTCTACTGCGAAATCTGGGCCTGGGACCACGATCCTGCCGAGATCGCCGGCTTCGGCGCCAAGGGCATCATCCTGTCCGGCGGCCCCGAATCGACCACGCTGCCGGGCGCGCCGGTCGCGCCGCAGCAAGTGTTCGACAGCGGCCTGCCGGTGTTCGGCATCTGCTACGGCATGCAGACCCTGGCCGCGCAGCTGGGCGGCGCCACCGAGGCGGCTGACCAGCGCGAGTTCGGCCATGCCGAAGTGGAGGTGATCGCGCCCGACGCGCTGTTCTCCGGCCTCAGCGACCACCCCGGCACCGCGCGCCTGAACGTGTGGATGAGCCACGGCGACCACGTTTCCAAGGTGCCGCCGGGCTTCACCATCACCGCGGTGACCGAGCGCATCCCGGTCGCGGCGATGGCCAACGCGGCCAAGCGCTGGTACGGCGTGCAGTTCCATCCGGAAGTTACCCACACCCTGCAGGGCCAGACCCTGCTGCGCCGCTTCGTGGTCGACGTCTGCGGCTGCGAGACCCTGTGGACGGCGGCCAACATCATCGACGACCAGATCGCGCGCGTGCGCGCCCAGGTCGGCGACGACGACGTGATCCTGGGCCTGTCCGGCGGCGTCGATTCGTCGGTGGTCGCCGCGCTGCTGCACAAGGCGATCGGCGACAAGCTGACCTGCGTGTTCGTCGATACCGGCCTGCTGCGCTGGCAGGAAGGCGACCAGGTGATGGCGATGTTCGCCGAGCACATGGGCGTCAAGGTGATCCGGGTCAACGCCGCCGACCGCTATTTCGACGCCTTGGCCGGCGTCAGCGATCCGGAAGCCAAGCGCAAGATCATCGGCAACCTGTTCGTGGAGATCTTCGACGAAGAGTCGAACAAACTGGCCAACGCCAAGTGGCTGGCGCAGGGCACGATCTATCCGGATGTGATCGAGTCGGCCGGCAGCAAGACCGGCAAGGCGCACGTGATCAAGAGCCACCACAACGTCGGCGGCCTGCCTGAGCACATGAAGCTGGGCCTGGTCGAGCCGTTGCGCGAGTTGTTCAAGGACGAAGTGCGGCGCCTGGGCGTGGAGCTCGGCCTGCCGCGCACGATGGTCTACCGCCATCCGTTCCCCGGCCCCGGCCTGGGCGTGCGCATCCTCGGCGAAGTGAAGCGCGAGTACGCCGAGCTGCTGGCCAAGGCCGATGCGATCTTCATCGAAGAGCTGCGCAAGGCCGACCTGTACGACACCACCAGCCAGGCGTTCGCGGTGTTCCTGCCGGTCAAGTCGGTGGGCGTGGTCGGCGACGCGCGCGCCTACGAATGGGTGATCGCCCTGCGCGCGGTGGAAACCATCGACTTCATGACCGCGCACTGGGCGCACCTGCCGTACGACTTCCTCGGCACCGTCTCCAACCGCATCATCAACGAACTGCGCGGCGTCTCGCGCGTGGTCTACGACATCTCCGGCAAGCCGCCGGCAACGATCGAGTGGGAATGATCCCACGTCCGGCATAGACCGGCAACAAAGAGCATAAAACACTCCTAAGTCCGCGTAACAGCGGGCTTTTTTCGTTTTCTACCTAGCACCATCTGGCAAATTTTCGCATCGCCAAGCACTCCTTTTTTATGGCATGGTGGATGGTACGATTTGAACTGATGCCATGTTCGGCACTCGATACCATGCTGACTTTGACGGTAAATTCATGGTATTGAGTCAACCTAACAACTTGATTTACAACAGTTTTAACGTGAAATCACAGAGACTTCTGAGCATGGTATTTTTGAGTGGAGGCCCAACCAAAACATGCTGACCGATACCAAGCTACGCAACCTCAAGCCAAAGGACAGGCTCTACAAAGTCAATGACCGTGACGGCCTCTACGTGGCCATCACACCGACCGGTTCTATTTCATTTCGTTACAACTACTCGATCCATAACAGGCAGGAGACCATCACTTTTGGCCGTTATGGTGTAGGGGGGATCACCCTAGCGGAGGCCCGCGAACGGTTGGGCGAGGCCAAGAAGATGATCGCCGCCGGGAAATCGCCCGCCAAGGAGAAGGCGCGGGACAAAGCCCGCATCAAGGATGCGGAGACGTTCGGTGCGTGGGCCGAAAAATGGTTGCGCGGCTATCAGATGGCCGATTCCACCCGCGACATGCGCCGCTCGGTCTTCGAGCGCGAGCTAAAGCCGAAATTTGGCAACCACAAGCTGGCAGAGATTACTCACGAAGACTTGCGCGCGTTGACCGATACCATTGTTGAACGACAGGCACCGGCAACGGCGGTGCATTGCCGAGAAATCGTGATGCAGGTCTTCCGTTGGGCCATCGAACGCGGCCAGAAGGTTGAGAACCCGGCCGATCTGGTGCGCCCCACGACTATCGCTAAGTTCGAGCCACGTGACCGAGCACTTACGCCGGAAGAAATCGGCTTGATGTACCAATACATGGAGCGGATCGGCACAACGCCGTCCATTCGGGCGGCAGCTAAGCTGCTATTGCTGACGATGGTTCGCAAGAGTGAGCTGACCAATGCGACGTGGGGCGAGATCAATTTCAGCGAAGCGCTTTGGACAATCCCCAAGGAGCGGATGAAGCGACGCAACCCCCATTTGGTGTTCTTATCTAGGCAGGCACTCGACATTTTCATCGCCCTGAAAACATTCGCGGGCGGTTCGGAGTACGTCTTGCCATCGCGCTATGACTCCGACTTGCCGATGAGCAGCGCGACGCTCAATCAGGTGCTCACGCTGACCTATCGTCTGGCCCAGAAGGAAGGGCAGTCGCTCGGCAAGTTTGGGCCGCACGACTTGCGGCGCACAGCCAGCACGCTGTTGCATGAGGCGGGCTATAACACTGACTGGATCGAGAAGTGCTTGGCGCACGAACAGAAGGGCGTGCGAGCCGTCTACAACAAGGCTGAGTACCGCGATCAGCGCCGGGCGATGCTACAAGATTGGGCGGACATGATCGACGAATGGACACTCAGAAGACCTCGCGGCAAGGACTGATTCCGAGCTTGTCGACTCCTGAGCAACCAGTAACCTTCCATTTTGTAGCGAAATGCCCACTTCGGTGGGCTTTTTTTTGTCCGGAAGCATCCGTTTAGTGGACACATTTATCCCGACTAATTGGCTTGATAAAAACCTTCGTAGATCAAAGGAATGGGTGAATTTTCTTGTCCGGAAAATAGACGTTTTGCGGAATATAAATACTTGATTTTATTGAAAAAAATTCCTGAAAATGCTGGAATTGACAAGCATTGCGGGGCAATAATCAAGCCTCGGAGAGTGACAAAGCGAGGTATTCGGTGTGGAGAAAGAAACGAGAAAATCGAGCAAGGCTCTCATCAGTAAGAAGCAGTTGTTGGCGATGATCCCGCTGTGCGAACGGACGATTTACAACTTTGAGAAGCAGGGGCGATTTCCCCGCCGCATTGCGCTTAGCAGCCGCAAGGTAGTGTGGGATTTGGCCGAGGTCGAACAATGGATTGATGCGTGCAAGGGGACAGGCCCAGCTCCCCGGCCCGGAATGGGGGCCTAAGTTGTGGCAATTGACTTACGGGCTGCGTTCGAGAACGAGCCGCGCCCACTAGACTTTATTTGGCCGGGCTTCCTCGCAGGGACAGTAGGAGCGTTGGTGGCTCCCGGAGCTACAGGTAAGAGCTTCTGGGCTCTGGAAGCGGCAATGGCCATCGCGTGCAGCGTTGCCGGTGGCGATCTTGTAGGGCTTGCCCCCGCGTGCGCTGGCCGGGTGGTCTATTTCGCTGGAGAAGACCCGGAGGTCGCACTGGTGCGCCGTATTCACGCTATCGGTCAGCACCTAAGTCAAGAGGCGCGTGAAGCCATCGCGGAGAACCTGACCATCAAGCCGATCATGGGTGCGCTCATGAACGTGATGGTTGACGCCGAACGCGCTGACCTAATCGAATTCTGTTCCGGTGCTCGATTGATCGTGCTGGATACACTGAGCCGGATTCACGACCGCGACGAGAACAGCAACGGCGAAATGGCCAAGCTGGTCGCCATGCTGGAGCACATTGCGGTTCATACCGGGGCCTCAGTTCTGTACCTGCACCATGTCAGCAAGGGAAGCGCCCGCGAGGGTCAAACCGATCAGCAGCAGGCAGCACGAGGTGCATCCGCTCTAATCGACAACGCCCGCTGGTGCGGCTTTGTCGCCAAGATGACTGAAGAACAGGCCAAAATTCTCAGCGACCGCAGCTATGATCGGAAACCCATCGGTAATGACCGAAGAGGTTTCTTTGTTCGTTTTGGTGTTAGTAAACAGAACTACGATGCCACTCCGATCGATCAATGGTACAAACGCCACGACGGCGGCGTTCTTGTGCCGGTGCAATTGGAGGCGGTGACGAAGCAGCGCGCCCTGCACGTCGTAAGTGGAAGTGACGATGAGCGGTGGTAACGCCGTGGTCCCCACCAGTACTACCGCACAGGCCCGAGTGATGCTTTATCAGCCTAGCCAGCGCCCGCGACTGCGCGAAGGTGATTGGGCAAATACATCATTTGGGCGCTGCCGCGTGGCAGGCAGGCTAGGCCAGAGGCACGCGGACATAGTGGAAGCGGTCCTGTATTGCGCAGAATGTCGGCGCCTTGTCTCAGATGGTGGCGTAGAGCTTCTGGTAGACCCCGCTCGGGTGAGAAAGACACTTTCCGACAGCCGCTACAGCTTTGCACAGATCGAAAAGCTGCTGGCCGAACTGCGGGCCGCAACGATCACAATTGAGACGCCGCAATTTGATTTTCCAATCATCGGCGGATTGATTGACCACGTTATCCCTTCATCCAAGACACGTCCCGATCCTCTGACGGGGGGAGAGCGGAATCTATGGCGGGTGCGGCTTGGAATAGCGCTAGTGATGCTACTTGAACATGATCTGAGCTTGTACTACGACCCGGCCCCCATTGCCCGCCTCCAGCATGGCATAAGCCAAGCGGTAGCGCGGCATGTGTTGAGCCACAAAGTAGAGCCGACAGGCGGTTGGTATCTAGACACCGTTATCGTGGCGGTTGCCGGACAAGCCTCAAGTCAAGAGATGCGCAATGCGCGACGTAGGCTTAAAGAGGAGTGTGAAGATTTACGGGCAATTGGGCTGGTCCTCGATGGTGAGCGCATCAAGAAAAGCGGTGCTTACAACACTTGAAGCGTGTCACACCCGCCCGATGGCGTGTCACACCCGCCCGGCAGCGTGCCACACCCGCCCGAAACGTGCCACACCCGCCCGGAGTTAGCAGGATATTCAGGATATTCAGTCCTGCGCGGCACAGCCCGCGCTTAGGCGCGTTCCGGTGCTGCCAGTCGGCCTACGGCCGTGAGGCACCAAAAGGAGGGGCTGTGGGTCGTTCCGTCGAATACACACCACCTCAAGCACCTGGTACATCGGGCCGACTGCTGTATCGGAATTGACTCCAGAGGTAAGAGCTACGAGCCGGACAGCCCGTTGCGCTAGTCAAAGGGTCGCAGGAGCCGCTGCAAGCGCTTTTTAGGGGTGCGGCAATGGGTAGGGTGACCATCGCCCGGGCAACTGCTCAGAATGCCGCGTAGCGCCTGACGAGGTGTGTAATAGACGGAGGATGTGCGGCGGGCAAACAAAACCCCGCACTCAGGCGGGGTGTTGGGGGGGGGGGGCTGCGCTCGTCAGCGACTGTTGACCTTGTCCCGCTGCCGTTCTTCCTCTTCCATCTGAAGGATGGCCATCCTGACACGCTCTACCAGTACCACCTGATTTTTGCTTCCAAAAAGTGGCATGCGATTCAGCACACCCATGCCGCCGTAGAAATGCGCGGCGGCGGGTAGAGCTACTCGGTTGACCCGGTGTTGTAGTGCCATGTAATGCTTATCCAGTGCATCGAGCTGCGGGCCGTAGCCTTTGCGCCGCAGCCACTGGCCAAGTGCCCACAGACCAATACCGAGAACAAAAAAGCCGCCGAGCATCATCAGGCCAAGAAATACGTCATTCATCATGATTGCGCCTCCGATTGAGAGTTAGCGCCAGAAGCCATGCCGGGCACATTGAGCGTGCCGACGCCTCCGGTACTCGTGGTGTCCGATGCCGGACGAATAATGTTGGATTCCGCTGGTACAGGCGGCTCCGCGCCGCCGTTAGGCTTTGGACTGTCATCGCCGGGGACTGGCGGGGGAGATCCTGCGCTACCGAGCGAAAGTCCTTGCGAGCTTTCCATGCCAGGCACACTGATAGCGCCCAGCACGCCAAGCGCCCTTGTGGCCACCTCGGCACCCTGAGCAACAGCCTTGCCGGTGCTGCCAGCCCCTTCTTTTGGTGCCATCTGCTGTTGCTGCGCAGCGGCCTGCTGACCCATATCGTCGTCGTTGCCGTTCGCGGCTTTCTCAGCCTGTTTGGCATCTTGCGTCAAGCCGCTGCCTGATTCCTTGCTAGCTGGCGAGGCGGCCGCCGATAGTGGATTGGCCCCTGCTGATGCTGCCCCCCCACCGACGCGAGAACCTGCGGCCTTTGCGGCTGCACTGCTGCCTCCGCCTGTGGCTGCGCCAATTCCGGCACTGCCAAGGCCCGTCGCGCCACCGGCGACCCCTGTGCCGCTGCCGCCTGCCATGCTGGCGTTTAGCGCAGAGGCTAGCCCGCCACCACCGGCAGCGCCTGCCCCAGCACCCGAGACTCCTAGTGCCCCTGCGGCCGGGGCTGCTACGCCTGCTGTCGCAACAGTAGCTATCGCGGCCGCCGCACCTGCTGCACCTGCTGCACCGGCTGCGGCCATGCCGCCAATTGCTGAGCCGCCACCCATCGACGTGCCGCTAATCATGCCGCCGATCAGCTCAGGGATGGTTTTGGTCAGGTAGGCACACACCAAAGATAGGCCGACCAAGGTCATCAACGACGCTTCGTCATTCGTGTAGGCCGCCGACCATTCGGCGGAAACCTGCATGATCAGGCCGACAATCAGCGTCAGGACAAACAGTTTGGCACCAACCGCAACGGCGTAGCGAATTGGTGCCAGTGCATATTCGCGTGTCCATTGAGAGCCGCCGAAGCCCATAAACAGGATCGCCGCATTGATGATGACGTAGGCCTCTACGAGAGTCACAAACACCAGTGCCGCTATAAACGTAAAGCACATCAGGACGATCAATGCAGACACGGCCACTACGACTGACGTGATCGGGCTGAACATCGAAACACCAGCGGTCAGCACCTGCCGTGAAAAGTCCACAGCGATTGAGAACATATCCCCCGGCATCAGCTCCGCACTACTCAACCCGGCAGCGTGCGCTCCGGCCTGCCGGAAGCTGTTGACGATGGCACCGCCCCACTCGGTTGCGTGATCGAGCATCGCGTAGAAGAACCCCACCACGAGGATGAATTTCACCAGCTCATGGAGGATTTCGCCCAGTTCAGCTCCGCGCATGACCATAGGAGCAAAAGTCCAAACCAACTGAATGACGGACAGGCATCCTAACAGCCACAAGGCGTAGTCGTGCAGGCGCGGTGCCCATTGGTTTGACGCGTTCTGAATCAGCCGTAAAAGGCTGTTCATAGAAGTGTTGCTCTGTGCCAAATCAACTCCTGCAGCCATCGCGCTATTTGCAGATAGCAAGAGCACTGCACCCACGAATACGAAAACGGTTGAATGTCGCATAGTCAGAACCCCTCAGACGGGCCGCGAGTGTTCGGGCGGCTGCGGAAATGGTCATCCTGATAGCCATTGCTGACCGCTGCGCATTCCGGCGCAGTAGTGGTGTTCTTGACGACCACGGCCGTCAGTGCCGACCCGCCGATGGCCGAGACAAAACAGAGGGCGGCAATCAGTGCCTTAGAAATCATCATGGTCAGAAACCCTCAGATGGACCGCGTGTATTTTCACGGCTCCGAAATTGCTCCTCGGCGGCTTCGCTAGCGGCTTTCCGGTCGCCTTGCTGGGCCATGTAATTGCCCTGCATGTTGATTTGCGTGGCGATCAGGTCGCGCAGCTTTTGCAGTTGCTGCACGTTCTGCGAGGCAATTTCATTGCCCGCCTGAATCGCCTGCATCCGGCCAGCGGCCGACTGCGAGCGGGAGACCATACGGGCAAGCTGCGCGTCCTCAGATTCGAAAGTGCCGGTATTGAGGTTCGCCGCTTCCATCGCCGCTTTCACGTTGTCGCGCCCTTGCTCTGACCACTTCTGATAACGATCCCGCGCCGGGACTTCCGTCGAGTTCGCGGCTTGATTCAGGTAGGATTCGAATCCCGGAAACTGCGTGTTGAACTGCGAATCCATGTTCTGGACCTGGCGGCCCAAGGCTTCCGACTTCGTATAGACACTGGCTACGCTTTGCAGGTCGGCCGCGATGCTGCCAAACATCGAGTTGGGCAGGCTGACGCCCTGCGTAACCATATCCTGATACTGCTTAATCTGAGTTGCCAGTTGCTGTGCCGTATTGAGTTGCGTATTGACCGCTTCGGCGTACTCGAACATCTGTTGATAGAACGTCGAGCAGTTGGCGCAATAGATTGCGTAAGCCGGAGCCGGTGTCATGTAGAGAACTATACCAAGGCCTGCGCTCGCCATTGCCAAAGTGAGCGCTGCGCCTCGCCCGAATTTCCGGGCAGCATAGGACGACGTTTTTTGCGATTCTGTTTCCATGCTGAATACCTCGTTTCGTCACATGTCGAGGTTTGATTATTGACTGATACGGGGCCGTTTTCAATATGCAGTCAAACCGGAATTCCATTATAATTCAATTACTTATGTCCGGAAATTGTCCGTCAATCTAACCAGTGGCTGTGTGTAGTGCTCTGATTTAGTTGGCATTTTTCTAGGAATGCGGGAAGGATTTGGCTGTCCGGATTGATACGTTTTTAGGACAAAAAAAGCCCACCGAAGTGAGCTTTTGATAAGGCGGCGCGGCGCGTTAGTGGGCCGCGTAGTAGGGGTTCTGTGCGCGATAGAGGTCACGCTCCGTTTCAGGTATGTGCAGAGCTTCAAGGTGCCACTCTTCGAGTGAAGAAGCCAGCTCGGCCGCTATGCGCTGGGCTCCATAACGCTCTTGCTAGGCCGCCCACTGGCTCGACCGAGGCAGGCCTGTAATTCGTTGAGTTGATTGGCCAATGTGGCGATGCGGTGAGCTGTCTTCATGATCAATTCCCCTTGCTAATTCTTTGCACGATTCTATCGAATTCTTCCCGGATTTGATCGTCCGTAAGCTCAAGATTAATAAGTCCTGACTTTATCGCAATTCTTCCGATTCTTTCCGCCGCCTCGTTGTCGAGTTTAGCCAATCTCGTTTTCGCCATTTCAAGCTCAGAAAGGGCGTCGGAACGGCGCTCAGCGAGGGTTTTTCGTGCCATGATTACTCCGTTGTTTCCTGATGATTGAGTTTCGAAAAAATTCTGTAATCGAAGGACATGTTCTCACCAGAGTCGAGCAGCTTGCAAGGCTTAGATTTGGCTGGCAAAGGACTGACACTCAAAGACGTTCCCTTTTGGTATCAGGGCATCCTTGATTGTCATGAACTCAGTCGAAAATGCGATTCTATGCGAATGTGCGCGATTCTACGCGATTACAGAATTGACTAACGCGACGCCACGCGAATGTATGCGAATTAGCGCGAATGTACGCGATTACGCAATAATTTATTGGCGATTCTGCTCCAGTCGCATAAAATCGCGGAGAGATAGCTGGCAAGATGTGTGTTGTACGGGTACGGGCAAGCCCGTCTCCATCCACCACCGCCCCTTACTCGCCTGCGGCTCGACGGCATCTTGCTCTGCGAGGCACACAGACGCTGCCGCGTTCAAGTGCGGAATTGTCCACAATAGGAGTTGATCATCATGAGCGAAGTGATGGCACCAAAAGTTACGGCGGCGCGGCGGCGCGGTAAGCCCATAGAGGTCTGGGTAACGGATGAGGAAAAAGCTGCCATTACAGAGCTAGCTGACCAAACTGGCTTGTCTCGTTCCGCTTACCTGCGCGCCGTTGGTCTGAACAGACCGGTCGGTGCACGGGCCGATCTTGAGGCGGTGCGCGAGTTGGTGAAGCTGAATGGCGATCTTGGCCGGGTAGCTGGCCTATTGAAACTCTGGCTTGCGGAAAAGCGCGGCCAAGGTGCAAAACCCATAGACGTCGAGCGGATGATGATCGAATTCCGCGAATTGCAGGCAGGAATTCGAGAGCAGATGAGTGCTATCGTCTTTACCCGGAAATGACAAACGGCCCCTGCGGGCCGTTTCGGTTTTTCGCTTTTGGTGCTTATTCGAGGATGACCGGGTTGTCGGCCCCTTGGTGCTGCTGCTTTGTGGGGGGCGACAAGAGCAGCCAGGAACGGGACATTGCCCTAGCCAAGACCATTGCAGCGCAGTGGACGGAGTGACCACGATGGAAGTCAAATTCAGCCGCTATGACACGGCAGACTATCTCAAGACCGAGGACGACATTACGGCCTATCTCGATGCCGTGATGGAGGATGGCGACCCCGCACTGATCGCGGCGGCGCTTGGAGACGTGGCCCGCGCCCGCAACCTTAGCCAGCTTGCCCGCGACGTGGGAATGAGCCAACAAGGACTGGACAAGTTCCTTTCAGGCGATGGCGACCCGAGCTTCGCAACCGTGGTGAAAGTCGCCCAAGCGCTTGGCCTGCGGCTCACCTTCAAGCCGACTCACGGCGGGCCCGCACAGGCCGCGCATTGACAGCCTGTGGGCTACGTTTTGGATTGCACAATCCAAAATGCAGCGAGGTACGGATAAAGATTCGTCCGTGTACGGATGATGTATTATGCTTTGGCCGTTCAACAAACGAGATGGCTGAGCTACTAGGAGGACGTCCGGCGACCCTCTATCGCGCCCTACGTGGGCAGGAAACGAGCCGGGCCGACGCTATGAGGCGCGGTGCGTTCATCGAGGACGCATTGACCGAGGGCGACGCCCTGGCGGCCGCCGGCCAAGGGGAAGCACGACGATGACGAACGACCACGAACCGCGCGTGCGAGAGCTGTCGCCGGCCGAGATCGAGGCGCTACGCCGGGAGATGAGGGAGTCTATCGAATGGGCAAAAGCCGAGTTGGCATACCGGCGCGTTGTGAATGCGGGGGAATGAACGCGAATGACCTTGAACTTGTTGATTGATACTTCGGTGTGGCTCGACCTTACAAAGGACCACCGCCAACTTCCACTGCTTGATGCCCTGTCCGCGATGACCGATGAAGGCGAGGTGGCTCTTATCATGCCTCAGATAATCATTGAGGAATTTGCTCGAAATCGTGACCGAGTAATGGCTGCGAGCCGAGCCAGTCTTTCCAGTCACTTCAAACGCGTTAGGGAGGCGATTATGCAATTCGCCCCAGAAGATGGGCGGGACGCCACGCTGAAGCAGCTAAATGAAGTCGATCACCGGGTTGCCACTGGCGGAGAGGCTGTGAACGAGGCGGTGGACTTGATCGAAAAGTTGTTCGGGAAGACTACGCCTGTACCGGCCAGCGATGATATCAAGGTGCGCGCTGCGGATCGAGCCATTGCTAAGGTTGCCCCATTTCATCGACAAATGAACGGGATTGGCGATGCCATCATTATCGAGACCTACATTGATGCGCTAGCCGCGCGTAAAGACGAGGACGTGTTTGCCTTCGTGACCCACAACATCCACGACTTCAGCCAAAAAGGGGCTGACACGCGTATCCCTCACCCCGATTTGGCGCCGCTCTTTGATGGTGTGAGATCGCGATACGAAACCAACCTTAGCGCGCTGCTTAGCGAGCTCGCGAGCGACCTGATCGAAGAGACCAGATTTGAGCGCGAATACAGCCAAGACCCCAGGCAGCTTTCTGAGTTGCTTGAGGCGGAGAGCAAGCTGACAACGCAGGTTTGGTACAACAGGAAATGGAACATCATCGCTCGTGTCGAAGACGGTGAAGAAAAGCTGGTGCCTAAAGAAGTTTGGAACCAAGCCACCCCGGAAGAACGACGAAACCTAATGGTAGATACGATTTGGGAAGGAATGCTCGCCGCAATGAAGAGGGCCGAAGAAGAGTTTGGCACAGAAGAGCTGGGGCCTTGGACCGACTTCGAGTGGGGGATGATCAATGGCAAGCTGTCTGCCATACGCTGGGTGCTCGGCGATGAGTGGGACATGCTCGACACATGAGTCCCGAGAGAGTCATCCCTTTATTCACCGGTAGGCGGCAGCAGATGGACGATATAGCAGTTAAAAGTATTGCCAGCGCTCTTGGACGTTTTGCTAACGCCATGCGGCTCTACGGCGAGGCCTTCATCAGATATCGAGACTTGGTTGCAATCGATCAAGAGGAAGCTATCCACAATCTCGATCGAGCATTTGAGTATAACCTTGAGGGCTTTCATACCTTGTATGATGTGTCTCAGGGTTTGTTCGATTTTCATGGTCATCCTGATAGCAGTTTACTAATTGCTCTACGCAATGCACTCCATCATCGTGATCATCCTTTGTTCCACAGCTTGCTCCAGACGATTTGGTTAGATGGGAAGCCGGAACGTCTCCATGGAGCGGAGTATCTAATAGCCAGGCATCGAACAACAGGTGGTAATCCTCCGATGATGATGCACTTGATAAAGTTAGAAGATATTTATGAGCGCCTCGATCCGCGCCGTGAATCTGTCTATCTTAATCAAATGGGTAGGGCCAATGCCTTGCCCAGATTCGTTGCGCTGGAAAATGGTCTTGCCTTCGATAAAGTGTGTGGCAAAGCAATAAAAGATCGCTATCCTTTCAAGCAGGTCTATTTGGATATATTGCCGATCTTTAATTCCGCTGTGTCGCGTGTTTTTACTGCGTTGGCTGGGGCAGGGGTGCCGTTTGAGGGGTTTGATGCAAATGCCTACAAATCCACGTTTATTGACGAGTTGAGAACAGACCTTCAGCATTTCGATTTCTTCGGTCTGCGCATGCATGATCTACAGATAGAATTAGGCCCGAAGTTCACAATCCAAGAGGCTTCTATGAGCCGGGGCTGTACCTATGAAAAGGTGATGGAGGCCGAATAGACGTCTATTATCGGGGTAAGGATGGTGCAGACACCATGATCTTGGCTAGGAGAATGGCATCAAATGAAAGACAGACCACATAGAGAGGCCATGGCCGAGTACTTCAGAGCCGATCCAACCTATGCAGCGGAGTTGCTTGCTGAAGTCCGTCGCGATGGCAGCCCGGACGAGCTGGCTATTCTGTTGCTGCAGATGGACGAGGCGTTTGGGAGCGACTGCAAACGTTCGGGCTCTGCGATGAGTCAACTATGACGCAAGCAGCCTGGACGCGCGACGGTCGGCCGGTGGATGCGGCTTCCATTCCCGGTGCCGAGTGGGAGGCGTTGAAACAGGTGGCGCAGCTAGGTGACTTCGTGATGCCGTGCTGCAAGGCACCGGCAGTACTCAAGACAAGCATCAATGGTTTGCCTTTCTTCGCCCATCTGTCGGATGAGTGCAGCACTGCGCCCGAGACAAAATGGCATAAGTCGGGCAAGGCCGCAGTGATGGCCGCCTTAACCGGCATGGGTATCGAGAACCGTGATGAGGTACCGGGCCGATCACCAAGCGGCGACAAGTGGGAGGCTGATGTTCTCTTCTCGGTTTCCGGTCGCACCATCGTCATCGAGCTGCAACGCTCCTACCAGCACCTACGCGACTTCACGCGTCGGCAGGGGCGGTACGCTACATCGGGCGTTGAGTGCTACTGGCTGGTCCGCAAAGAGACATTCATGACCTTAGGAAAGGCCACGTCGCGCCTACTGTTGAAGCGTGATTTCGGCAACGTGTTTCCGCCTGGTGGAATCGGTACTGGCATGCTGCCCGAGTTGCCGGTGGCGATGCTGGACACCGAGGGCGAGCAACTGGTTCAGTTCGGCGCGTTCAAGACTGCGACTGTGCCTGTGTGGTTGGCAGGCATCCTTGATGGCGCATACCAATATTGCGGCGGCTCTTGGAATCTTGGTTGACTTAACTGTGCGGCATGGCATTTTTGATGGTATTGCGTGGGTGCCGTCTAGCAACTGTTTGAAATAAAAAAGATTTCTATTGTTGTTAATAATCGAGTGGGAGTGATTTGACGTTTGGCATCGGCTGGCAACTGTTGGTACTAGATCGCAGCTAAGCCGGCGTCATTGTTGGCTTTTTTGTGACCTTATCCGGTACCGGGTGAGTTGAATCAGGCCGAGAACCATGTTGACCGATACCAAGCTGCGCAACCTCGAGCCGAAGGACAAGCTCTACAAGGTGAATGATCGCGACACCCTGGCGGAAGCCCGCGAGCGGTTGGGCGAGGCCAAGAGGATGATCGCGGCCGGGAAGTCACCGGCCAAGGAAAAGGCGCAGGACAAGGTCCGCGTCAAGGACGCGGAGACGTTTGGGGCCTGGGCGGAAAAGCGGCTACGCGGCTACCAGATGGCCGACTCCACCCGCGACATGCGCCGCTCCGTCTACGAGCGCGAGCTGAAGCCGAAATTCGGCAATCGGAAGCTAGCGCAGAAGTGAAGGGAAGTCACTCGCCAAGTTCGGGCCACATGGTACTTGACTTGCGGCGCACTGCAAGCACGCTGCTACATGAGGCCGGCTATAACGCGGACTGGATTGAGAAATGCCTGGCGCACGAACAGCGAGGCGTCAGGGCCGTCTACAACAAGGCCGAGTACCGCGAGCAGCGGACGGCGATGTTGCGGGACTGGGCGGACATGATTGACGAATGGACACTGACACCTTGCGGGCCACGGTGCGCCTGAGCACGTTGGAAAAGTTACTGCAGCAGCTGCGTCCGCCGCGATCCGTTGGCGAATACGAAAAGGCCATCTCAGCCGGCGCAACGCCAGGAAGCCATTGATCTGGCGTTGGGTGAAGGATCGGGAATCCCTCGCGTCAATGCTTCGTCGTCCCAGCCAGGACTTCGGTAAGCCAGCGCGAATCGGAGAACTACTCGCCAAACTTGCTTCTACAGTCACTGCAGGAGATCAAGATGGGTCTATGCGCCTCGAAGCCGAGCGTGGCAGGTTCACCCGTGGCAGGTTCACCTGAGCATCATCCAACCCACGCCACAGAGCAGACCACGCCGTCTATGCCGTCATCTCCCGAGGCGTCCATGTCACCCAGCCTGCATGACTTGGCGGCACTCGGCTCTCCCCGAGCGAGGCGGGCCCGCTCGACGACATCCGCCCGTCCCTCCGGCACCGGCGCCATGGCAGGGCGAGCGTCCCTTCCTTCATCGTCGTCCGGACCTACGCTCGCGGCTCAATTGCAGGACTATATTCAAGCGCTGGAGCACGCCGAGCTTCAAGGAAAACAATATCCGGCGGCCAAACTCGATCAGAAGCTCCAGCCACAGATGGTGGCGGCCCAGAATCACATCCATCCCAAGCTCGATGTGAAGGTTTTCGAGGCGTCGAGATCCGAGCCGGATGCCTTGCGGCAAGCTATCGTCAATACCCGGCGGGGCGAGCGGTGGCGCGCCGTCGTCAACGTGGAGCGCATCGATGGAAAGGGAGCGCCGAGCCATGGCATCGCGGTGGACGTGTCGGGAGGTCGTGGCAAGGTGTCCGTTCTGGCGGTCGACAGCGTATGGGGATGCACCGACACGCTGGCCGTCATGACCGCCGCGTTGAAGGGCGTGAAGAACGCGGAGCTGACCATCCTCAACACGGGCACGCAGAAGGATAACGTCAACTGCAAGATCTTCGCCCTGGCGAATGCGAAGGCGATGGCGGATGCCGATGACTTGATGGTGGATCTCCACAAGAAGAATTTTGGAGGGAAGATCGTCGGGACGGGCGATACCATCAATGGCGTGGACGTCACGATCGCGCGCGGCTCCGACGTGCTCGATGCGCCCTTCTTCCAGCACACGACGTCGAAGGACGTCTTCGACGATCTTCCCGTGCATATCCGGGAACCACTGGAGGAGAGCTTCGCCCAGAATTTCCGGGAGATCGAGGCGGCAGGTACGCGCAGGGCGTACAACACCTCCATCGAGCAGGAGAGGCTCAAGTACCTGCGAGATGCGCTGGCGCAGTGCCCCGGCCCGTCGCTTTGAGCGACGCGTTTTCCGAGCCAGCCCGGTCAGCTGGCGTAGAGTGGACATCGACGCCTTGGCCGCGCTTTTCGCCGAAGTGACCTACCCCCACCGTCCGTACCCGTGATTACTGATAAAGCCCGGGGTTGAAGGGGACTGCGTTGTTGGCTTGTTGTGCGCGGTAGTTGGCGGCGAACTTGAACGACTGCGCGATTTGTTCGCCGTACCCACAGTCGCCGATTTTGATCTGCTGATTGTCTTCTCCGAGTTTGGCCAGGGCTTCGACGATATGGGGGCCTAACCGCCCATCGGGTGCAGTGTGGACGAAGGTCCACTTATCAAAGTGTTCTTCCCAATGCTCTTTGGCCCCCTCGAAATCCTCGTTGATCTTCTTGATGGCCTCGGAGGCGCTCAATTCATTGGGGGCTTAGGGCTGTGCCCTGCGTCTCGGGTCGAGGTCATTGGCGCTTCGCCTTCTCTTGCTACCATCGCATCCGCGAATTCCAGGGTCAGGACGAAGCGCCTGCCCACGGCACGATCACGCTGGGCCGTCGCTTCTAGCGCGGTCCATCCACACCCCATGTCGCCGTGCTGCCCGCTCCGACGACCTGGCCGCTGAGGCGATCACAGGCGCGGTGCCACCTGCCGTGACGCGTCGGGAAATCTGCCGCGGCGGATCGTGACGATCTCATGTGCCGGACCCATACGGATGCAGTTGCAACCTTCGGTTGATCGTGCGAGCGCATGGCGTACACTTTTTTCGGAAAGCGAACGTCATGGCCCGCGATGGGCGACTAGGGAGTGGCACATGCGGATCGGGCGACAGAGGCTTCTGGCGGCGGCGTTCCTGGCCTTCGGGCTTGCGGTGTCCATTCCGGCATCGTTCGCTGCCGGTGCGAATCAGGCTGACGGCGTGACGGAAACCGGCCTGGATGCGCGCGGACATCTGCGCGCTGTGGCGACCGGACGCGGCGAGTCTTTCGCGTATATGCGGCTGGAGCAAGGGGTCCAGGTCCGCATCGGCCAGATCGCCAAGAACGTGATCTTCTACGGGCCGCAGACCGTTCGCGTGAATGCGAACCTGGGAGAGAACTACTGGACCGCTCCCAGCCTGGCGGTGACCGGCAAGCCGCAACGAATCGCCTTCACCACCAGCGAGACCGCGGACACGCTGACGCTCCAAAGCGCCAGGTTGCGCGTGGAAATCAGCAAAAAGACCGGCGCGCTGCGTTTCTTGGACGCGGCGGGCAAGCTCTATACGGAAGAAAACCGCGATGCGCCGCAGATCTTGAAGAAGGTCGTGGTGTCGGGCGCACCGACGTTCGAGGCGGCCAACCGCTTTACCTTGCGCCCGGACGAGGCGATCTACGGTCTGGGCTTCCTCGGCGAGGAGAGCAGCAATCGGCGGGGCAAGGAACTGCTGCTGGTGCAGACCAACGTGGGCATCGTCATCCCCGTGCTGATGTCCTCGCGCCGCTACGGGATCCTGTGGGATACCTATTCGCAAATGCGCTTCAAGGACGATGCGAACGGCGCATCGATGTGGGCCGAAAGCGCCCCCGGCGGCGTCGATTACTACTTCATGGGCGGCGACACCCCGGATGCGGTGGTCGCAGCCTACCGGGCGCTGACCGGCCAGGCGCCGATGTATCCCAAGCAGGCGTTCGGCCTGTTCATGAGCAAGGAGCGCTACAAGACCCAGGAGCAACTGCTCGACGTCGCCCGCAGCTTCCGCAACGACGGATTCCCGCTCGACTATATCGTGCAGGACTGGCAGTACTGGGGATCGGACAAGGACGGCAGCTGGAGCGGCATGACCTGGGATCCGGTCCGTTATCCCGATCCTGCCGGCATGGCGCGCCAGGTGCACGACCTGCACATGAAGCTGATGGTGTCGATCTGGCCCTCCGTCGGCGACGATACCGCGCTCGCCCACGAACTGGACCAGCACCACTTGCGTTTCGCGCCGCTGCACTGGATCTCCAAGCACGCGCGGGTCTACGACGCCTACAGTCCGCTGGGGCGGCAGATCTACTTCAAGCACCTCAAATCGGGCCTGCTCGACAAGGGCGTCGATGCGCTGTGGATGGATGGGACCGAGATCGAAGTCAGCAGCGCCATGTGGAATGCGCAGGACAATATCCGCGACACCAAGGCGCTGGGCGCCAACGCCCTGGGCGACTTCACCCGTTACCTCAATCCCTATTCGCTGCTCACCACGCAGGGCACGTATGACGGCCAGCGCGCGGTCAGCGACAAGCGCGTGTTCACGCTGACCCGCTCGGCGTGGGCCGGCGCGCAACGTACCGCGGCGGCGTCCTGGAGCGGCGACATCTACGCCAGTTGGAAAACCTTGAAACAGCAGGTCGCCGACGGGGTGAATGTCACGGTGACCGGCAACCCGTATTGGACGCAGGATACGGGCGGTTTCTTCGTCGCCGATTTCCCCGGTGGCGAGAACAATCCGGCGTGGCGCGAGCTCTATGCGCGCTGGCTGCAGTTCTCCGCGTTCAATCCGATCATGCGCATCCACGGCACCAACGTCGAGCGCGAGCCGTACCGGTTCAAGTCGACCGACCCTGCGGTCTATGCCTCGCTGCTCAAGAGCACCCAGCTGCGCTATCGCATGCTGCCGTATCTCTACAGCCTCAGCTGGAAGGTGACTTCCGACGGCTACACGCTGATGCGGCCGCTGATGATGGATTTCCCCGACGACCGCGCCACCGACAGCATCGACGATACCTTCATGTTCGGCGGCGCCTTTCTCGTGCATCCGGTGACGCGGCCGATGTACCACATCGAGCCGCCGCCGGCGACGACCATCCCGGGCGCGGTGCTGCGCACGCCGGACGGGAAGCCGGGCCTGGCGGGTCAGTATTTCGAAGGCGAGAATTTCGACACGCCCAAGAGCCGCTTCGTCGATCCGAAGGTGGACCACACCTGGCCGGATCCGCCGCTCGCCGAGGTGCCGGCCGGCCTTGCCGGGCTGACGCACTTCTCGGCACGTTGGCAGGGCACGCTGACCGTGCCGGAAGCGGGCGAGTATGAGATCGGGGTCGAAGCCGACGACGGCGTCCGGCTGATGCTCGACGGCAAGACCGTGGTGCAGGATTGGGCGGCAGGCGCCGAGCGCTACAAGGCAACCACGGTCGCGCTGCGCAAGGGCCAGGTGGTCAAGCTCGGACTCGAGTATTACCAGGGCGATGCCGATCGCATGCTGCGCCTGGCATGGCGAACGCCGAGCGAGCGGCAGGCGCTCGCCGCCCCGCGCGCCGCCATGGACGACAACGTCGAGACCTATCTGCCTAAGGCTGCGGGCTGGTACGACTTCTGGACCAATCAGCGTTTCGATGGCGGCCGCCGCGTCGCGCGCCGCACGCCGCTGGATCTGCTGCCGCTCTATGTGCGGGCCGGATCGATCGTGCCGATGGGGCCGCATGTGCAATACGCCACGCAAGACCCGGGCGCGGCGTACGAGGTCCGCATCTATCCAGGTGCGGACGCGCGCTTCACGCTCTACGAAGACGACAATGAAACCTATGCCTACGAGAAGCGAGGCTATGCCACCTACGATCTGGTCTGGAACGATGCGGCCAGGACGCTGACCATCGGCCCGCGACGGGGCGGTTTTCCCGGGATGTCCCGGCGGCGTGAACTCGATCTGGTGCTCGTGGACGGCGCGACCGGTGGCGGCCTGGAACCGGCGCCAGTCACCAGGCGGATCTCCTACACCGGGACAGCGGCTACGGTCAGGTTCTGACGCGCGGCGTCGTTGCCTGTTCGATTGCAACGCGGCCCGTCGGCATGCCTGGGCGATCGCGTCGCGCTTCGCCGATCGTGACGCTGCCGAGCGTGCGGCGCTTCTACACAAGACCATCACTTTGCCGAACGTAGTGTGATTGGAGTATGCAATTCGTGCGCTGAGCTCCGCCCTTTGGTGTGCCTGTCGCAGGATTGTGCAGCGTGTGCTGGCGAAGGTGGACTCGGTTCCAGTCGCTGCGCGTGGCCCGCAGCGGCGACGGACAACCGGCGCCTTTCATCCAATCGCAAGTATAAGGACGACCATGACGCCCCATCGGCAGCACGATCACGTGAATGGCGACGATCCGCCGCGCATCTCGACCGGCAGCGCGGGGTTGGACGACATCCTCGGCGGCGGCGTGGACCCCAATCGGCTCTATCTGTACGAAGGCCGCCCAGGCACCGGCAAGACCACGATCGCCCTGCAGTTCCTGCTGGAAGGCGCGCGCAACGGCGAGCGGGTGCTTTACATCACCTTGTCCGAGACTCAGCGCGAACTGAGCCTGGTCGCCAGCCGCCACGGCTGGAGCATGAACCAGGTTGACGTGTTCGAACTGGTGCCGCCGGAGACCGCGCTGGATCCGCAACGCGAACTCACCGTGTTCCATCCCGCGGAAATGGAACTGACCGAGACCACCAAGCTGATCTTCGACAAGGTCGAGCAGCTCAACCCGTCGCGGGTGGTGCTGGATAGTCTCTCCGAACTGCGCCTGCTCGCGCAGAGTCCGTTGCGCTATCGCCGCCAGGTGTTGGCACTGAAGCATTTCTTCGCCAGCCGGCAGTGCACGGTGATCATGCTCGACGACCTGTCTTCGCAGGAAAACGATCTGCAGTTGCACTCCATCACCCACGGCGTGGTGTTGCTGGAACAGCTGGCCATCGACTACGGCGCCGAACGCCGGCGCCTGCGGGTGATCAAGATGCGCGGCATCCAGTTCCGCGGCGGTTTCCACGACTTCACCATCGAGAAGGGCGGGTTGGAAATCTATCCGCGCCTGATCGCGGCCGACTACAAGCACCACCACATCCACGAAGTCGCCCCCAGCGGCAACGACGAACTGGACAGGCTGCTCGGCGGCGGTCTGGAGCGCGGCACCAACGCGCTGTTGTTGGGCGCGGCCGGCGTGGGCAAGTCCTCGCTGGCGCTGACCTATGCCATCGCCGCGGCAGAGCGTGGCGAGCACAGCGTGTTCTTTGCCTTCGACGAGGGGCGCGGCACCGTGGAGGCGCGCGCGCGCACCCTGGGCCTGGCGCTCGAGGAAAGACTCGACAACGGACTGATCCGGTTCCAGCAGATCGATCCGGCAGAGATGTCGCCGGGCCAGTTTGCGGCCAACGTGCGCCGCAGCGTGGAAGTGGACGGGGCGCGGGTGATCGTCATCGACAGCCTCAATGGCTATCTCAATGCGATGCCGGACGAACGCTTCCTGATCCTGCAGATGCACGAGCTACTCAGCTATCTGGGCCAGAAGGGCGTGCTGACCATCCTGGTCCTGGCGCAGCACGGCCTGGTCGGGCCGATGGAGACGCCGCTAGACCTCAGCTATCTGAGCGATTCGGTGCTGATGCTGCGCTATTTCGAAGTGGACGGCACAGTGCGACGGGCGCTGTCGGTGGTGAAGAAGCGCAGCGGCCAGCACGAGAACACCATCCGCGAGTTCCGCCTCAGCCACAACGGCATCGATGTCGGTCCGCCGCTCAAGGGGTTCAGCGGCATCTTCTCGGGAACACCGCGTTACAGTGGAGAGGAGATGCCGTTGCTGCTGGATACGCCTGCATGAGCAGCAGCGACGCGACCGAGCATCGCGTTCTGGTTCATGCCCCGATCGGCCGCGACGGTGGGGCATCGGTAGAGCTGTTGCGGCGTGGCGGCGTGGTGGCCTGCCATTGTCCCGATCTGGACAATTTGGTGGGCGAACTGGAGGTCGGTGCCGCCGCGGTGTTCGTCGCCGAGGAAGGCCTGTTCGGCAGGGATGCATCGGCGCTGTTCGCCTGGGCCAATGCGCAGCCGGCATGGTCGGATCTGCCATTCGTGGTGCTCACCAGCCATCAGGAGCAACCGTCGGTGGTGAGCTGGCGGCGCAATCTGGTGGCGTCCCTGCGCAATGTGGCCTTGCTCGAGCGGCCGGTGCAGGCGATCACCTTCACCAGCACCATCAAGGCCGCGCTGCGCGCCCGCGCCCGCCAATACGAAGTGCGCTCGCTGCTGCAGGCGCAGGCGTCGGCGGCGCAGGAGCTGGAGGCGCAGGTGGTGGCGCGCACGCGTGAGCTGGAAGAAGCCAACCGTCTGCTGCGCACGCAGATGGACGAGCGCGCGCGGGTCGAGGAGACCCTGCGCCACGCGCAGAAGATCGAGGCCATCGGTCAATTGACCGGTGGCGTCGCGCACGATTTCAACAACCTGTTGATGGTGATTTCCGGCGGCCTGGCGATGCTCGACATCCAGACCGACCCGGCCGTGCGCAAGCGGCTGATGGACGGCATGCAGAAGGCGGCGCAGCGCGGCGCCGGACTGACCCGGCAGTTGCTGGCGTTTTCGCGGCGGCAGGAACTCAAGCCGGAGCCGGTCGATCTGATCCGGCAGATCGGCGGCATGCGCGAGCTGCTGGACCGCAGCCTGCGCGGCGACGTGCATGTGGATTTCGATTTTGCCGAGGACCTGTGGCCGATCGAAGTGGACCCGGGCGAGCTGGAACTGGTGGTGCTCAATCTGGCAGTCAATGCGCGCGATGCGATGCCCAGCGGCGGCACCATCGTGGTGCGGGCGCAGAATCTGCCGGGCGTGGGCAAGACCGATCCGGACTTCATCCGCCTGTCGATCGTCGACACCGGCACCGGCATGGCGCCGGAAGTGAAGGCGCGGGTGTTCGAACCGTTCTACACCACCAAGGACATCGGCAAGGGGTCGGGCCTGGGCCTGGCGCAGGTGCACGGGTTCGTCCAGCAATCCGGCGGCTCGATCCATATCGACAGCGACCTGGGGCAAGGCACCGCCATCCACCTGCTGCTGCCGCGCTCGTTCCGCGCGCCGGCGCTGGACGAGCGGCATCTGCTCGATCTGCAGGTGACGCGCCGCGTTCCGGGCGAGGCCGGCTATGTGCTGCTGGTGGAGGACGACGACGAAGTCGCCGCGCTGGTCGGCGAAATGCTGCGCCAGCTCGGCTACCAGGTCACCCGCGTGGCCAGCGCGGCGGCGGCGCTGGGCGCGCTGGCCAACGAGCGCGTGGTGGACATCGTGTTTTCCGACATCATGATGCCTGGCGGCATGAACGGCCTGGAACTGGTCCACGAGATCCGCATGCGGCGCCAGCAACTGCCGATCCTGCTCACCAGCGGCTATGCGGAAGCGGCGAAATCGGCGGCCGAAGCGGAAGGCGTGCAGATTCTGCCCAAGCCCTACCGGCTGGACGAGCTGGCGGCGGCGCTGCAGCAGGTGCGTTCCAATCCCGGCGCCCACGGCAAACCGGAAGCGGCTCCCCTTTATTCCTGAACGCATGCGCGGTTGGCGCCGGCAAGCGCGGGCGCCGCAGCGTTCCGACAGTGCGCCAGCGCCGCGCCGTGCTGGCGCCAGTTCAGTGCAGCAGCATGTCGCCGAGCAGTTTCGCGTTCAGCACCACGATCAGCGCGGCGATGACCCACGACAGCCAGACCAGCCAGCGCGGCGCGACCAGCGCGCCCATCTTGCGTTTGTCGGCGACGAAGCGCACCAGCGGGATCACCGCGAACGGCAGCTGCATCGACAGCAGCACCTGGCTCAGCACCAGCAGTTTGGCGGTGCCTCGCTCGCCGTACAGCCAGGTCACCACCACCACCGGCACGATCGCCAGACCGCGGGTCAGCAGGCGCCGCGCCCAGGCCGGGATGCGCAGGTGCAGGAAGCCTTCCATCACGATCTGCCCGGCCAGCGTCGCGGTCACCGTGGAGTTGATGCCCGAGGCCAGCAGCGCCACCGCGAATAGGGTCGAGGCCACGCCGACGCCGAGCATCGGCGCCAGCAGTTCGTAGGCCTGCTCGATCTCCTCCACGTCGGTGCGGCCGTGCGCATGGAACACCGCCGCGGCCAGCACCAGGATTGCGGCGTTGACGAACAGCGCCAGGCTCAGCGCGATGGTGCTGTCGGCCAACGCCCAGCGCAGCGCCGAGCGGCGGCCATTGTCGGTGCGCTCGTAGGCGCGGGTCTGCACGATCGACGAATGCAGATACAGGTTATGCGGCATCACCGTCGCGCCGATGATGCCGATCGCCAGGTACAGCGCGGCCGGGTTGGTCACCACTTCGGCGCGCGGGATGAAGCCTGCCAGCACCTCGTGCAGCGGCGGCGCGGCCAGCACGATCTGCACCAGGAAGCAGGCGAAGATCACCATCAGCAGCGCGATCACGAACGCCTCCAGGGTGCGAAAGCCGCGCCGCATCAGGTACAGCACCAGCAGCGCGTCGATCGCGGTGATGATCGCGCCCAGGGTCAGCGGGATGCCGAACAGCAGCTTCAGCGCGATCGCGGTGCCGATCACCTCGGCCAGGTCGCAGGCCACGATCGCCGCCTCGCAGGCCAGCCACAGCAGGATGTTGACCGGTCTGGAATAGTGCTCGCGGCAGGCCTGCGCCAGGTCGCGGCCGGTGGCGATGCCCAGCCGCGCCGCCAGCCCCTGCAGCACGATCGCCATCAGGTTCGACAGCAAGATCACCGACAGCAGCAGGTAGCCGAAATGCGAGCCGCCGGCGATGTCGGTGGCCCAGTTGCCCGGATCCATGTAGCCCACCGAGACCATGTAGCCAGGTCCCAGGAACGCCAGGAAGCGGCGCCAGCCGAGTCCGCCGCTTGGTACGGCGACGCTGCCGTTCATGCGCCCCAGGCTGCGCCGCGGCTGCTCGCTGGCCTGCGGCCAGGCGGCATTGGAATCGGGCAGGGGCAGGGGATCGGCCATGGCGGAGATGCAGATGGGAGGGTGCACGGCGAAGTATATAGCACTTGCTATTCTGTGTAGCATTGGCAAACCGAATCACTGCGATAGATGCGATTTCGGCCAGAATAGGCAGCGGCCGGCGTTCGCCGGCACCGGACAAGGGCGTTGCGATGCATAAAAGCGGGAAGTCGACGGCACCGGGGGCGGTGCTGCTCGACGCCGAAGTACAGGTCGAGAGCTTCCGCCAGGTGCGCGAGGCGCACCGCCTGGAGCTGATCGAGGACTACGTGGAGCTGATCTCTGACCTGCTGGCCGACGGTGGCGAGGCGCGGCAGGTGGATATCGCCGCGCGCCTGGGCGTGGCCCAGCCGACCGTGGCGAAGATGCTCAAGCGGCTGGTCAAGGGCGGCTGGGTGATCCAGCGGCCGTATCGCGGCGTATTCCTGACCCCGGACGGCGAGGCGCTGGCGGCGGCCAGCCGGCAGCGGCACCAGACCGTGGAGCAGTTCCTGCTGGCGCTGGGCATCGACGAGGACACCGCGCGGCGCGACGCCGAGGGCATCGAGCACCATGTCAGCGAAGCCACGCTGGCAGTGTTCGCCGCGTTCGTGCGCAAGCACGCCGCAGCGCGATGAACGGCGATAGCGACACCGCCGCGCGCGACGAGCGCTGGATGCGGCATGCGCTGGCCCTGGCCGACCGCGCCGAACGCGAGTTCGACGAGATCCCGGTCGGCGCGGTGCTGGTTTCGGCGCAGGACGAGGTGCTGGGCGAGGGCTGGAACCTCAACATCGCCCAGCACGATCCCAGCGCGCACGCCGAGATCGTGGCACTGCGCCAGGCCGGGCGCAGGCTCGGCAACCACCGCCTGGTCGGCAGCACCCTGTACGTGACCCTGGAGCCGTGCGCGATGTGCGCGATGGCGGTGGTGCATGCGCGCGTGGCGCACCTGGTGTTCGCGGCCGCCGATCCGAAGACCGGTGCCTGCGGCAGCGTGTTCGATCTGCTCGCCGATCCGCGCCACAACCACCGCGTGCAGGTGCGCGGCGGCGTGTTGGCGACGCCGGCCGGGCTGCGCCTGAGCAACTATTTCCGCGCCAAACGCGGCAAGCCGCTGCTCGGCGGCTAGGCGCCACAGCGCGGCGCGGCGCGGCGGCTGGCGGATGTGAAGCCGCTGCTGTGAAGCCGCTGTATCGCGCGCGGTATCATGCACGACCGATACGAAACCCCCGCGCCGGCAGCGCCGCCGCGAACGATTGGATGGTGATATGGCGGAACCGCACGTGGACAACGATCGACTGATCTGGATCGATCTGGAAATGACCGGATTGGATACCGACAAGGATTCGATCATCGAGATCGCCACGGTGGTCACCGACAGCCAGCTCAACGTGCTGGCCGAGGGTCCGGAATTCGCCATCGCGCATCCGCTGCAGACGCTGCAAGCGATGGACGAGTGGAACCGCAACCAGCATCGCCATTCCGGGCTGTGGCAGCGCGTGCTCGACAGCACGATCACCCTGGGCCAGGCCGAGGCGCAGACCGTGGCGTTCCTCGCGCAATGGTGCAAGGCCGGCGCGTCGCCGATGTGCGGCAACTCGATCTGCCAGGACCGACGCTTCCTGCACCGGCAGATGCCGCGGCTGGAACGCTTCTTCCACTACCGCAACCTGGACGTGTCCACGCTGAAGGAACTGGCGCGGCGCTGGGCGCCGACGGTCGCCTCGGGACTGAACAAGACCTCCTCGCACACCGCGCTCAGCGACGTGCACGACTCGATCGACGAACTGCGCTACTACCGCCCGTTCATGGGTGCGTTGGGCGGGCATGGCGGCGGCGCACGCTGAGTCGCGCTGCGCGGCACGCAGGCCGCGCCTGTCCGGCACGGCCTTGCGCAATCACTTGCGTCAACGGGCCAGCGGCGGCCCTTGCCTGGTCTCGCCGTCGTCGGTCACGCCCTTCAGCAGCAGCTCGGCGATCGGACGGCCATCGGCATCGTGGTGGTACACGTGCAGATCGCGCTGCGGGTAGGGAATGCTGAGCCCGTTCTCCAGCAATCGGTTGCGGATGTTCTCCAGCGTGCTGCTCTTGGCCGCGCCGAAGTCGCCGTTCCTGGCGTAGGCGAACAGCATCAGGTCCACCGTGCTCTCGCCCAGGTTGGTGACCTGCACGAACGGCGCCGGCGTCTCCAGGATGTTCGGATTGTCCTGCGCGATCTGCAGCAGCAACTGCTGCGCTTTCTTCAGGTCGTCGCCGTAGCCCACGCCCACCGTGATCTCCAGGCGCCGGTTGGGCAAGGTGCTGTAATTGACGATCGGCGCGGTGGTGATGGTGCTGTTGGGCAGGGTGATCATGCGCTCGTCGAAGCTGCGGATGCGGGTCTGGAAGATCCGGATCTCGTCGATGATGCCTTCCTGGCCGGCCACCACCACATGGTCGCCGTCGCGCATCGGCCGCAGCACGATCAGCATCACCCCCGAGGCGATGTTGGACAGCGAATCCTTCAGCGCCAGGCCCACGGCCAGGCCGGCCGCGCCGAGCACCGCGAACAGTGAGGTCGGCGGAACGCCGACCTTCTGCAGCGCGGTGACGAACACCAGCACCAGCAGCAAGGCATAGGCGACATTGCGCAGGAAATTGCTGAGCGTAGTCTCCACCCGCGCGCGGACCAGCGCGCGGTGCAGCCACTGACTCAGGCGCTTGGCGATCCACATCCCCAGCACCAGGATGACCAGCGCCACGCCCCAATTGAGCGCGTACTGCGCCCAATCCAGGTCTCTCCAGTTGAACGGCTGCTGTGTCCGCTCCGCCGGCGCGGCCGGGGTCGCCGCCGCGACCGCTGCCAGCAACGTTGCCGCCGTGCCCATCAGCCAGCGGCTTTCAGCTTGGCCAGGCGCAGCCAGGTATCGACCACGGTGTCCGGATTCAGCGACACCGACTCGATGCCTTCCTGCATCAGCCACTCGGCCAGGTCAGGATGGTCCGACGGACCCTGGCCGCAGATGCCGACGTACTTGCCCTTGGCCCGCGCGGCCTTGATCGCCATCGACAGCAACTTCTTGACCGCGGCGTTGCGCTCGTCGAACAGGTGCGCCACGATCGACGAATCGCGATCCAGGCCCAGGGTCAGCTGGGTCAGGTCGTTGGAGCCGATCGAGAAGCCGTCGAAGATTTCCAGGAACTCGTCGGCCAGCAGCGCGTTCGACGGCAGCTCGCACATCATGATGATCTTCAGGCCGTTCTCGCCCTGCTTGAGCCCGTTCTTCTCCAGCACCTCGATGACCTTGCGGCCTTCTTCCAGGGTGCGCACGAACGGGATCATCACCCACATGTTGTCCAGGCCCATCTCGTTGCGGACCTTGAGCACGGCCTTGCACTCCAGCGCGAACGCGGCCGAGAAGCTCGGATCGACGTAGCGGCTGGCGCCGCGGAAGCCGATCATCGGGTTCTCTTCGTGCGGCTCGTAGTTGCTGCCGCCGATCAGGTTGGCGTACTCGTTGGACTTGAAGTCGGACAGGCGCACGATCACCGGGTTCGGCGCCACCGACGCGGTCAGCGTGGCGATGCCTTCGGCCAGGCGGTTGATGTAGAAGCTGACCGGGTCGGCATAGCCGGCGATCTTCTTGTCGATCTTCTTTTTCGTCGCCGCGTCCTGCTTGGCGTATTCCAGCAGCGCGTTGGGATGGATGCCGATGTGCGCGGCGATGATCATCTCCAGCCGCGCCAGGCCGATGCCGGCATTGGGCAACTGGCCGAAGTCGAACGCGCGCTCCGGGTTGGCCACGTTCATCATGATCTTCAGCGGCGCCGGCGGCATGTTGCCCAGATCGGTGGTGGTGCGGTCGAACGGCAGCAGGTCGGCGTAGATGAAGCCGGTATCGCCTTCGGCGCAGCTCACCGTGACTTCGCGGCCGTCCTCGATCAGCTCCATCGCGTTGCCGGTGCCGACCACTGCCGGCACGCCCAGCTCGCGGGCGATGATCGCCGCGTGGCAGGTGCGGCCGCCGCGGTTGGTGACGATCGCCGAGGCGCGCTTCATCACCGGCTCCCAATCCGGATCGGTCATGTCGGCGACCAGCACGTCGCCGGGCTGCACCCGGCTCATGTCGTCCAGGCTGCGCACCACGCGGGCGACGCCGGCGCCGATCTTCTGGCCGATGGCGCGGCCTTCGGCGATCACCGTGCCACGCTGTTCCAGCGCGAAACGCTCGATCTGGGTGGCATGGCCGCGCGACTTCACCGTTTCCGGGCGCGCCTGCACGATGAACAGCTTGCCGCTGACGCCGTCCTTCGCCCATTCGATGTCCATCGGCCGCTGGTAGTGCTTTTCGATCACCAGCGCCTGCTTGGACAGTTCCTGCACGTCCTCGTCGCTGATCGAGAAGGTGTTGCGCAGCTCGGCCGGGGTGTCTTCGATGCGCACGCGCTCGCCCGGCACGTCCGAATACACCATGCGGATCATCTTGCTGCCCAGCGAACGGCGCAGGATCGCCGGCTTGCCGGCCGCCAGGGTGGGCTTGTAGACGTAGAACTCGTCGGGATTGACCGCGCCCTGCACGACCATTTCGCCCAGGCCGAAGCTCGAGGTGACGAACACCACGTCGCGGAAACCGGATTCGGTGTCGAGCGTGAACAGCACGCCGGCGGCGCCGACGCCGGAGCGCACCATCAACTGCACGCCGGCCGACAGGAACACGTCCTCGTGCTTGAAGCCGTGGTGCACGCGATAGGCGATGGCGCGGTCGTTGTACAGGCTGGCGAAGACTTCCTTGACCTTGCGCACGACGTCGTCGGCGCCGGTCACGTTGAGGAAAGTCTCCTGCTGGCCGGCGAAGCTGGCGTCGGGCAGGTCTTCGGCAGTGGCCGAGGAGCGCACCGCTACCGCGACGTCACCGCCGCCGTTCTCGGCGCACAGTTGCGCATAGGCGTCACGGATCGCCTGGTCCAGCTCCGGCTGCAGCGGCGCATCGGTGACCCAGCCGCGGATTTCCTTGCCGGCCACGGTCAGCGCGCCGACATCTTCCACGTCCAGCGTCGCCAGCTTGTCGAAGATGCGCTGATAGAGATTGTTGTGGGCGACGAACGCCTTGAACGCTTCGGCGGTGGTGGCGAAGCCGCCCGGTACCGAGACTCCCAAACCTGCCAGGTTGCCGATCATTTCGCCGAGGGAGGAGTTCTTGCCACCGACACGGGCCAGGTCGGTCAGGCGCAACTCGTGCAACCAAAGGATGTTCTCGTTCAAGCGCGATGCTCCGTAGGGCCATCGCCCGAAGCGGGCAGAGTGGCCGCGTCCGTGGGGGAAGAAGCCGATATCATGCAGTGCGCACCCGAGCCGGCACAAGCGCGGCCGGTCGCATCCGTTGGGTTTCAGCAAGGAGAATCCAGGCAATGTCGACGATCCGACCGGTGTTCTACGTGTCCGATGGAACCGGTATCACCGCTGAAACCATTGGGCATAGCCTGCTCACCCAGTTCAGCGGTTTCAGCTTCGTCACCGACCGCATGTCGTTCGTAGACGATCCGGAAAAAGCGCGCGAGGCGGCGCAGCGCATCCATGCCGCCGGCGAGCGGTATCAGGTGCGGCCGATCGTCGTCAACTCCTGCGTCGATCCGCAACTGAGCATGCTGCTGTCGGAGAGCGGCGCCTTGATGCTGGACGTGTTCGCGCCGTTCATCGAGCCGCTGGAGCGCGAATTGAACGCGCCGCGGCATTCGCGGGTGGGGCAGGCGCACGGCCTGGTCGATTTCGAGACCTACCACCGCCGCATCAACGCGATGAACTTCGCGCTGACCCACGACGACGGCATCGCGATCAACTACGACGAGGCCGACCTGATCCTGGTCGCCGTTTCGCGCGCCGGCAAGACGCCGACCTGCATCTACCTGGCGCTGCACTATGGCGTACGCGCGGCCAACTATCCGTTGACCGAGGAGGATCTGGAGCACGATCGGCTGCCGCCGCGGCTGCGGCCGTACCGCAACAAGCTGTTCGGGCTGACCATCGATCCGGACCGGCTGCAGCAGATCCGCCAGGAACGGCGGCCGAATTCGCGCTATTCCAACCTGGAGACGTGCCGACGCGAGGTGTCCGCGGCCGAGACCATGTTCAGGATGGAGCGGATTCCGACCCTGAGCACCACGCATACCTCGATCGAGGAGATTTCCAGCAAGGTGCTGGCGACGCTGGGGCTGCAGCGCGAGATGTTCTGAACGCGGCGGGGCGGATCGGGCCGACTCCGTGGAATCGGCCTATCGGCGAGGCGGTCGCGCCACCGTGCCTAGACTTCCAAGGTAGGCCGGCGCGGGCGATCCGTCAATGCTGCCGCGCCGGCGTTGCAGCGTGTAGCATCGGTGCCATGCAGCACGCCCTGACCCGTAGCGAACGCATCCCCCGGCTGAGCCGATTCGGCTGGTTGATGGGCCTGTACGCCGAGAACTTCGTGCACCTGAACCGCCTGTTCGTGCCCTCGGACCTGGCCGTGGGCAGCTACCTGTCCTCGATCGGCGACGGCCTGGACCTGCGCCTGGACGTGATCGAGCACCACCGCTACACGGTGGAACTGCGCCTTACCTACGACCTGTGCGATCCGCTCACCGGCGAGCCGGACCCCTCGGCCTACGTGCGCCTGTACCGCGACGCGCGCCAGGCCGAGACCACGCATTGCTACGTCGGTCGCCGCTGGCAGGACGTGATGGGGCTGTATCCGCCGCCGGCGGAACTGATCAGCCACCGCATGCGCATGAACACCTTCCTCAGCAAGTGGCTGGAATACCTGGCCGAGCGTGGCCACGGCGTGGCCACGCTGAAGTCGGCCGGGCCGTTGCGGCGCCCAGCCGAGGACGCGGCGACGCCCGCGCCCTGATCGTTGGCCCTGGCGGATGCGGCATACTGCGCGCCCGCCGACTCGCCCACCTGCCGCATGCCTTACACCCCGATCGTCGCCACGCTGGGCTACGTGCTGTCGCCCGACCGCTCCAAGGTGCTGCTGATCCATCGCAACGCCCGGCCCGGCGACCACCACCTGGGCAAGTACAACGGCCTGGGCGGCAAGGTCGAGGCGGACGAGGACGTGCTGGACGGCATGCGCCGCGAAATCCGCGAAGAAGCCGGCATCGAATGCGACGCGCTGCAACTGCGCGGCACGATCAGCTGGCCCGGTTTCGGCAAGCATGGCGAGGACTGGCTGGGTTTCCTGTTCCTGATCAGCGCCTACCGCGGCGACCCCTTTACCGAGAACGCCGAGGGCACATTGGCCTGGGTGCCGGTGGCCGAGATGGAAGCGCTGCCGCTATGGGAGGGCGACCGCCACTTTCTGCCGCTGGTGTTCGATGGCGATCCGCGTCCGTTCCACGGGGTGATGCCGTACCGCGACGGGCGCATGCTGTCGTGGCGCTATTCGCGGGTCTGAGCGGCTCGCATCTGCGCTGCGCTTGTCCACAGCGGCTGTGGATCGATGCTGCACAAGCCTGTGGGCAAGCACGGCAAGTCGCTGAAATCGCTGTCGGATTTTTGTGCCTGGCGAAAATTTCGCCAGTGCGCTCGGCGTTTCTCCACAGCGGGTGTGGATGAAATCGGCCAAAGTCTGTGGATAAGCGCATCGCCGCGTTGCAGCGCAGGGCTTGGCGGCTGATTGGCGAAAAATTCGCCAACCAGGATTCCCGTTCCTATCCAGGCCGCTGTTGCGGCACGCGTCGCGCCGCTATTGCGCGGTCCAGCCGCCGTCGATGGCGATGGTCTGCGCGGTGATGTTGCGCGCCGCCGGCGAGGCCAGGAACGCGATGCAGCCGGCCAGTTCGTCGTAGGCGATGAACACGCCCTTGGGCATCGGCTTGAGCATCACCTGCGCGATCACGTCGGCTTCGGAAATGCCGCGGGTGCGCGCCTGGTCGGCGATCTGCCTGTCCACCAGCGGGGTCTGCACGTAGCTGGGGCACAGCGTGTTGATGGTGATGTCGGTATCGGCGGTTTCCAGCGCCACCCCCTTGGAAAACCCGACCAGGCCGTGCTTGGCGGCGACGTAGGCGCTCTTGTAGGGGCTGGCGACCAGCGAGTGGATGCTGCCGATGTTGACGATGCGGCCGAAGCCGCGCGCGCGCATGTCCGGCAGCACGGCCTGGGTCAGCCGCGCCACGCCGGTCAGCATCACCTCGATCAGCAGGCTCCACTTGGCCATCGGGAAGTCCTGCAGCGGCGCCACGTGCTGTAATCCGGCGTTGTTGACCAGCACGTCCACCGGTCGCGAAATCGCCGCCAGCGCCGCATCGATGCTGGCCTGGCTGGTCACGTCCAGCGCCACCGATTCGGCCGAGCCGCCGGCTTCGCGCAGCTGCGCGGCCACGGCGGCCGCGGCATCCGCATCCAGGTCGCTGACGACGATGTGGTGGCCGCCGGCGGCCAGTTCGCGGGCAATGCCGGCGCCGATGCCGCTGGCGGCGCCGGTGATCAGGACGGTCTGCATGCAAGGCACCTGTCGGGGAAAGGGCGCAGCGTAGCAGCGTGGCGCGATGGCGCCGTGGCCGCGGTCCTCGCCAGTGCGGTGGCGCCACGCTACCCTGTGCCGGTCGCACCCTTCTCACCCCGGATCCGCCACGCTATGCCGATGAAACGCCACTTCTCGATGCTGCGCGAATTCCAGTTGGCCGACTGGTTCACCCTGGCCAATGCCTTCTGCGGCACAGGCGCGGTGTTCGCGTCGATGCGTTTCCTGCAGGAGGGCCGGCGCAGCGACCTGCTGGTTGGCATGGCGCTGATCCCGCTGGCGTTCGTGTTCGATGCGCTGGACGGGCGCGTGGCGCGCTGGCGCAAGTCCTCGTCCACGCTCGGCCGCGAGCTGGATTCGCTGGCCGACGTGATCTCCTTCGGCGTCGCCCCGGCGGCGCTGGCCTACGCCTGCGGCATGCAGGGCGGCTGGGACTGGCTGGTGCTCAGCTTCTTCGTGTGCTCCGGGGTCAGCCGACTGGCGCGCTACAACGTCACCGCCGAGCAGCTGGCCGGCGACGGCGACAAGGTGCCGTATTTCGAAGGCACGCCGATCCCGAGTAGCCTGGCGCTGGTGATCGTGCTGGCGGTCGCCGCGCATCTGGGCCATCTCGGCGATGCGCTGTGGTGGGGCCAATGGCGGCTGGGGCCGTGGCTGCTGCACCCGCTGGTGCTGCTTTTCGCCCTGTCCGGTTCGCTGATGATCAGCAAGACCCTGCGCATTCCCAAGCCTTGAGCGTTGGCAGGTTGTTATCATCCCGGTTCGACCTGGGAGGGTGGCGATGAAGGCTAGCGGCGGCAGCGGTGCCGGCGATTTCGAAGCGTTGGCGCGGCAGTACTGGGGCGCGTGGAGCGACGCGCTGCGCCAGGGCGGCGGTGCGGCCGCGCAAGCGCCCGCCGATGGTGCCGGCCACGGTTCGTGGCGCGAGGCGATCGACACCTGGGCGCAATGGTTGCCGCGTGGCACCGGGACGCAGGCCGAGGATGCGGTGTCGCAGTTGCAGCAGCAGGCCGGCGAGTGGTTCGGCGCGATGCAGCAGGTGGCCGCGCAGTTCGCCGGGCGCGATGCCAGCAGTGCCGACGTGGCCGAGGCCTGGAAGCAGCAGGTGCAGGGCCAGCGCGAGCAGATGCTGCAATGGCTGATCGGCAGCGCGCGCGGCGCCGGCCAGGCCGGCATGGATCCCTGGCTGCAGCAGGCGGCGCACTGGCTGCAGGGCTGGCAGCGCGACAGCGGGCCGTGGCTGCAGATGCCGGGCTTCGGTCCGGGCCGCAACCACCACGCGCGCTGGCGCGCGCTGGCCAAGGCGCAGCAGGAGTACCAGGCGCAGCTGCAGGCCTACCTGGGCCAGCTGCAGGGCGCGATCGATCGCGCCTTCGGCGTGTTCGAGGCCAAGCTGCGCGAGCATGAGGATCCGGGTCGCCAGCTGACCAATGCGCGGGCGATGTTCGACTTGTGGATCGACGCCGCCGAAGAGGCCTACGCCGCGTCCGCGCTGTCGGAAGAATTCCGCGAGGTCTACGCCGGCTTCGCCAATGCGCAGATGCGCCTGCGCGCGCTGTTGCAACGCGAGACCGAGCAGCTGTGCGAGCAGTTGGGCTTGCCCACCCGCACTGAGCTGGATGCCGCGCATCGGCATATCGCCGACCTGGAGCGGCGGCTGCGCCGGTTGGAGCGGGGCGCG
>NZ_CAPJ01000057.1 GCF_000331775.1 Xanthomonas translucens pv. translucens DSM 18974 | reverse complement strand
TGACGCCGCTGCCGCGCGCCTCCAGCGAGCCGGACAAGCCCGGCCTGAGCCTGTCGTTCCAGGGCGACAGCTGGGTGCAGATCATCGCCCCGGACGGCACGCCGCTGGAGAAGGCATTGCTGAAAGCCGGCGAAAAGCGCGACTACGCGCCGGGTCAAGTGGGCCGCATCGTGCTCGGCAATGCCTCGGCGGTCCAGGTTCAGCAATCCGGTAGTACCGTGGATCTGACGCCGTACAAGCGCGCGAACGTGGCCCGCTTTGCGGTATCCTCTGACGGTTCCGTGGTGCCAGCGTCCGAGTGACGGCGGCGCGGTTCCTCAATCTCAACATTTCATGTCCCGTCGTTGCGGCGGGGCGAGAGTACGCATGGCGATCGACGACCTGCTCGACGAGCACGAACAAAGCGAACGCGTCCGCACTTGGCTCAGGAAAAACGGCGCCGGCCTGATCGGCGGCATTGCCCTGGGCGTCGGCGCGATCATTGGCTGGCAGTGGTGGACCAAGCAGCATTCCAACGACCTGGCGCTGGCCAATTCCCGCTACGACGCCGTGCTCAAGAGCATCCAGGCCAAGCAACTGGACAAGGCCAGCAAGGACATGGCGGCGCTGCAGCAGGGTCCGGCCAACATCTATGCCGAACTGGCCGCGCTGCGCCTGGCCAAGGCGCAAGCCGATGACAACAAGTACGACCAGGCCCTGGCGACGCTGCGCGGCCTCAAGGCCGAGGGCGAGCTGAAGCTGCTGGTCGACCAGCGCGTGGCGCGGTTGCTGATCGAGACCGGCAAGAGCGATGACGCGCTGAAGCTGCTGGCCATGGCCGACGACAACCAGAGCCTGGAGATCCGTGGCGATGCGCTGATCGCGCAGGGCAAGCGCGACGCGGCACGCGAGGCGTACGCCAAGTCGTTGACCACCCTGGACGTGGCGGCGCCGCAACGGCGACTGCTGGAAACGAAATTGATGGATGCGGGCGGCACCGTGCCGAATCCTGCGGAGCCGATCTGATGAAGGTAGTCATGTTCAAGCGCATCGCGACCATCGCGCTGCTGGGTCTGGCGCTGTCCGGCTGCAGCACGGTCAAGGGCTGGTTCGCAGGCAAGGACGCGGCCGCCAAGAAGGCCGCCGAGCCTGCCGAACTGGTCGATTTCAAGCCGTCGGTGAAGGTCGTCAAGCTGTGGTCCACCGATGCCGGCAAGGGTGAGAAGCGGATCGGCGTGCGCCAGCATCCGGCCGTGGCCGACGGCAAGGTGTACCTGGCCGCGGCCTCCGGTTCGGTCTACGCGCTGGACCTGCAGACCGGCAAGACGCTGTGGGAATACGACGCCAAGAAGGCGCGCAAGGAGCGCATGTCGCAGGTGCAGGCGCAGCCGGAGAGCCAGGTCGAGGGGGAGTCCAGCAAGGGCCTGTCCAAGGACGAGCGCGTGGCCTACAAGCAGCGCCTGCGCAACGAGAAGCAGCAGGCCAAGGAGCGCAAGCGGCTGGAGAAGAACCGTCCGCTGCCGCGCTTCGCCGGTGGTCCTGGCGTGGGCGAGGGCTTGGTCGTCGTCGGCGGCCTGAACGGCGAAGTGATCGCGCTCGACGCCGCCAGCGGTACCGAGAAGTGGCACGCCAAGGTGCCCAACGAAGTGATCGCCGCGCCGGTGGTTTCGCAGAACCTGGTGTTCGTGCGTAGCAACGATGGCCACGTCACCGCGTTCGATGCGAGCAGCGGCCAGCAGCGCTGGTTCCACGCGCAGGAACTGCCAACCCTGACCGTGCGCGGCAACGCGCCGGTGGTGTCCGGCCCGGGCGTGCTGTTCATCGGCAACGACGACGGCACCCTGGCGGCGCTGGCGATGCAGGATGGGCGCGTGCTGTGGGAGCAGACCATCGGCGTGCCGGAAGGGCGTACCGAACTGGAGCGCATGGCCGACGTGGACGGCGCGCCGGTGTTGGAAGGCACCACCCTGTACGCGACCAGCTTCAAGAATCAGACCGTGGCGCTGGAAGGCCCCAGCGGGCGTCCGCTGTGGACCCGCGATCATGGCGGCGCCGGCGGTGTCGGCGTCAGTTCCAGTAGCGTGGTGGTGGCCGACAACGCCGGTTCGGTGTGGGCGCTGGACAAGGCCACCGGCTCGGCGACCTGGTCGCAGCCGGCGCTGGCACGGCGTTCGCTGACCGGCGTGGCGATCCAGGGCGACTACGCGGTGGTCGGCGACTACAAGGGTTACCTGCATTGGTTGAAGCTCGACAACGGCGAGATCGCCGCACGCGAGCGGGTGGGACGCAAGGCGCTGGTAGCGCAGCCGGTGGTGGCCGATGGCATCCTGCTGGTCCAGAACACGAAAGGCGACCTGACCGCGTTCCGGTTGGGTCAATAAGGGAAGGAATTCGCGATGCTGCCGCTGGTCGCCCTGGTTGGACGGCCGAATGTCGGCAAGTCCACGCTATTCAATGCGCTCACGCGCAGCCGCGACGCGCTGGTCCATGACCAGCCCGGTGTCACTCGCGATCGCAACTATGGGGTGTGCCGGCTGGAGCCGGACACCCCGTTCGTGATCGTCGACACGGGCGGCATTTCCGGCGAGGAAGAAGGCCTGGCCGGCGCCACTGCGGAGCAGGCGCGCTCCGCGGCCGGCGAAGCCGACCTGGTGCTGTTCGTGGTCGATGGCCGCGAGGGTTCGTCCTCCCTCGACGACGAGATCCTGGCCTGGCTGCGCAAGCTGGCGCGGCCGACGCTGCTGCTGATCAACAAGATCGACGGCACCGACGAAGACCAGGTGCGCGCCGAGTTCGCGCGCTACGGCCTGGGCGAGGCGATTGCGGTGTCCGCGGCGCACCGCCATGGCATCGACGACCTGCTCGAGGAAGTGCTGTCGCGCTTGCCCGAAGAGGGCGCCGGCGCCACGCTGGACACCGATCCTGCGCGCATGCGCATCGCCTTCGTCGGCCGTCCCAACGTCGGCAAGTCGACGCTGGTCAACCGCTTGCTCGGCGAGGAGCGGATGATCGCGTCCGAAGTGCCGGGTACCACCCGCGATTCGATCGCGGTGGACCTGCAACGCGACGATCGCCTGTACCGGCTGATCGACACCGCCGGCCTGCGCCGGCGCGGCCGGGTCGAGGAGGCGGTGGAGAAGTTCAGCGTGTTCAAGACGCTGCAGGCGATCGAGCAATGCGAGGTCGCGGTGCTGCTGCTCGATGCCACCGAAGGCGTCACCGACCAGGACGCCAGCGTGCTCGGCGCGATTCTGGACGCCGGCCGCGCCCTGGTGGTGGCGGTCAACAAGTGGGACGGGCTGACCGACTACCAGCGCGAGCAGGCCGAGGCGCTGCTGTCGCGCAAGCTCGGCTTCGTACCCTGGGCCGAAGCGGTGCGGATCTCGGCCAAGCACGGCTCCGGCCTGCGCGAACTGTTCCGCGCGATCCACAGCGCGCATGCCTCGGCTGTGCGCGTCTTCAGCACCAGCGAAGTCAACCAGGCGCTGGAAGTGGCCTACGAGACCAATCCGCCGCCGAGCATCCGCGGCCACGTCTCCAAGCTGCGCTACGTGCATCCGGGCGGCAGCAATCCGCCGACCTTCATCGTCCACGGCACCCGGCTGAAGGTGCTGCCGGAGTCGTACAAGCGCTATCTGGAGAATTTCTTCCGCAAGCGCTTCAAACTGGTCGGCACGCCGGTGCGCTTCATGTTCCGCGAAGGCGCCAATCCGTACGAAGGCAAGAAGAACGTGCTGACCGAGCGCCAGGTCGCCAAGAAGCGGCGCCTGATGAAGCACGTCCGCGGCAAGTAGTCCGGCAATGGACGCGCGGCGCGAGGTCACGCTGGGCATCCTCGCCGGCGGCCGCGCGCAGCGCCTGGGCGGCTGCGACAAGGCCTGGCTGCAACGCGACGGGCAGCCGCTGGTGCGGCAACTGGTGCAGGCGCTGGCGCCCTCGGTGGCCGCGGTACTGGTCAGCGCCAACCGCGACCTGCCGCGCTATGCCGCCGTCGGCCTGCACGCGGTGCCCGACCGGATCGTGGCGCCAGCGGGCGCCGAACGCTCGCTGGGGCCGATCGCCGGCCTGGATGCGCTGGCCGCCGCCTGCACCACGCCATGGCTGCTGACCTTGCCGGTGGATCTGCGCCGGCTTCCGTCGGCACTGCCGACGCTGCTGATCGATGCGGTCGGTGCCGGCGATGGCGCCTATGTCGAGGACGACGACGGCCTGCAGCCGCTGGCGGCGCTGTACCGCGTCGCCCGCCTGCGTCCCGCGCTGGCCGCGGCGTTGGCGGCGCGGGATTACGCGCCGCGCGCCCTGCAGCGAGCGTTGACGCTGGCCTGCGTGCGCCTGCCGGGGGTGCTCCTGGGCAACCTCAACACGCCGCAGGATCTGCACGCAGCAGGTATCCTGCCGGCGCCATGAACGACTATCCCTCCCGCATTGCCTATTCCGAAGCGCTGGCCATCGTCGCCAGCGTTGCCCAGTCGCGCCCGTTGCCGACCGAACGCCTGGCGCTGCCGCGCGCCGACGGGCGCATCCTGCTCGCGCCGCTGGACGCGCCGATCGACCTGCCGCCGTTCGCCAACAGCGCGATGGACGGCTTCGCGCTGCGCCATGCCGATCTGCGTGCGGATGCGCCCACCATGCTGCGCCTGGCCGGCGAGCAGTTCGCCGGCGAGGACTTGCAGCAGGCGATCGGCGTCGGCGAATGCTTGCGCATCACCACCGGCGCGCCGCTGCCGGCGGGTGCCGATACGGTGGTGATCAAGGAAAACGTCGTCGAGTGCGACGGCCAGGTGCAGGTGCCGGCCGCGCCGGCCGCCGCTGCGCATGTGCGCGTCCGCGGCGAGGATGTGCGTGCCGGCGAACGCGTGCTCGAAGCGGGCGTGGTGCTGACGCCGTCGCGGATCGGTCTGGCCGCCGCGCTTGGCGTGGCGCAGGTGGCGGTGGCGGCGCGACCGACCGTGGCAGTGTTCGCCACCGGCGACGAGCTGGTCGAGCCGGGCATGCCGCTCAAGCCCGGGCAGATCTACAACAGCAACCGCGACATGCTGATGGCGCAGCTGCGCCTGCTCGGCCTGGAGCCGACCGCGTGGCCGACGCTGCCGGACGATCCGCAGCGGATCGAAAGCATGCTGAGCGATGCGGCCTCGGCGTTCGACGTGGTGCTGACCTGCGGTGGCGTGTCCGCCGGCGAGAAGGACTATCTGCCGCGGTTGCTGGCCGAGCGCGGCCGCATCCATTTCTGGAAGGTGCGCATGCGCCCCGGCATGCCGCTGCTGTTCGGTGAGCTGGACCGTGCTCTGTTCCTGGGCCTGCCCGGCAACCCGGTGTCGGTGCTGGCCACATTCATGGCGATCGGGCGGCCGCTGCTGGACGCGCTGCAGCAGCGCACCGAGCCGCGCCCGCAATGGCGCGCGCGTCTGGCCTCGGGCTGGGACAAGCGCCACGAACGCCTGGAATTCCTGCGCGGGCGCATGCGCTGCGACGCGCACGGGCAGCTGTGGGTGGAGCCGAACCCGGCCGACGGCTCGCACCGCCTGCGCGGTTCCGCCGACAGCGACGTGCTGCTGCGCCTGGACGAGGGCGCGCGCCGTTTCGATGCCGGCGACGTGGTCGAGGTGTTCGCGTACTGAGCCGCGCGTGTGTGGGTTGCTGAGCGAAGGACGCACCACAGGTTTGCGCCGATAATGCCCGCATGAGCATTCGACAACTGACCCCGCAGCAGGCCCGCGCGCGCATCGCCCAGGGTGCGCGGCTGATCGACGTGCGCGAGGAACACGAGCGCGCCGCCGGCATGGCCGAGGGCGCGCTCGGCGTGGCCCGCGCGCAGTTGCAGGACGATCCGGCCGCGCATGTCGGTGCGGCCGATGCCGAGACGATCCTGATCTGCCAGAGCGGCAAACGCTCGCATGAAGCGGCGCTGTTCCTGCAGCAGGCCGGCTATTGCGCGATTGCCTCGGTGCTGGGCGGCACCACGCGCTGGCAGCGCGATGGGTTGCCGCTGCAGCGGCCGGCGCTGGCGCCGGAGCAGCAGGATTTCTTCGAGCGCTATTCGCGCCACCTACGCCTTCCCGAGGTCGGCATCGACGGCCAGCGGCGGTTGCAGGCGGCGCGCGTGCTGCTGGTCGGCGCCGGCGGGCTGGGTTCGCCGGCAGGTTTCTACCTGGCGGCGGCCGGAGTCGGCCAGCTGCGCATCGCCGATGACGACGTAGTCGATCGCAGCAACCTGCAGCGGCAGATCCTGCACACCGAGGCGCGGGTCGGGCAGTCCAAGGTGGCGTCGGCGGCCGCGGCGCTGGGTGCGCTGAATCCGGGCGTGCGGGTCGAGGCGGTGCGCGAACGGGTGAGCGCGGCCAATGTCGAACGCCTGTTGCAGGACGTGGACGTGGTGCTCGACGGCTCGGACAACTTCCCGGCGCGCTACCTGCTCAACGACGCCTGCGTGAAACTCGGCAAGCCGCTGGTGTACGGCGCGGTGCAGCGCTTCGAAGGCCAGGTCAGCGTGTTCGACGCCGGCCGCCGGCGCGGCCAGGCGCCGTGTTACCGCTGCCTGTTCCCGGAGCCGCCGCCGCCGCAGTTCGCCCCCAGCTGCGCCGAGGCCGGCGTGCTCGGCGTGCTGCCCGGCATCGTCGGCCTGCTGCAGGCCAACGAAGTGCTGAAGCTGCTACTGGAGATTGGCGAGCCGCTGCGCGGGCGCCTGCTGTACTTCGACGCGCTGGCGATGCGCTTCCGCGAAACCCGCCTGGCCGCCGATCCGCAGTGCCCGGTCTGCGCGCCCGGCCTGGCGTTCCCCGGCTACATCGACTACGCCCAGTTCTGCGGCGCCCACACCTGAGCACGGCATCCGGGCTTTTCTGTAGGAGCGGCTTCAGCCGCGACGTGGCTTCACCGGTAAAGCCCGTCGCGGCTGAAGCCGCTCCTACAAGGGGGGCGACCGATTTTGTGGAACCGTGCTTCAGTCCCGCCGCGCGGATGGCGAAGCGAACGTTGCAGACGAAAGCGACGTATCGATGGCGTCGCCGCCGCAGTATGCCGTCCCGCACATCGGTGCATGAGACCGGTCCGACCATGTGCGTAGAATCGGCGCATGACCAGTGCAGCCGACAGCAGTGAATTGATCAAAGTGGTGGCGTTGCTCGGCGCCGCGGTGGTGGCGGTGCCGGTGTTCCGCCGCCTCGGCCTGGGCTCGGTGCTCGGCTATCTGGCCGCGGGCCTGGCGATCGGGCCGTTCGGATTCGGCTGGTTCGCCGATCCGCAGGCGATCCTGCATGTGGCCGAACTGGGCGTGGTGATGTTCCTGTTCGTGATCGGGCTGGAGATGCGGCCCTCGCATCTGTGGAGCCTGCGCAAGCAGATCTTCGGCCTGGGCACGGCGCAGATCGTGGTCTGCGCGACGGTACTGACCGGGGTCGGGCTGGCACTGGGGCTGTCCTTGCCGGTGGCGTTCATCGCCGCGTCCGGCTTCGTGCTCACCTCTACCGCGGTGGTGATGCAATTGCTCGGCGAGCGCGGCGACATCGCCTTGCCGGCCGGGCAGAAGATCGTCGCGATCCTGTTGTTCGAAGACCTGCTGATCGTGCCGTTGCTGGCGGTGGTGGCGTGGATGGCGCCGGTGCCGGTCGCCGCCGATGCGCCTTCGCGCTGGATCGGCATCGGCATCGGTGCGGCGGCGATCGTCGGCCTGCTGGTGGCCGGGCGTTGGCTGCTGAACCCGCTGTTCCGGTTGCTGGCCGCGGCCAAGGCGCGCGAAGTGATGACCGCTGCCGCATTGCTAGTGGTACTGGGGGCGGCATTGCTGATGCAGCTCGGTGGGCTGTCGATGGCGATGGGCGCGTTTCTGGCCGGGGTGCTGCTGTCCGAATCCACCTTCCGCCACCAGATCGAGGCCGACATCGAGCCGTTCCGCGGCATCCTGCTCGGGCTGTTCTTCCTCGGCGTGGGCATGGCCCTGAACCTGGCGGTGGTGGCGGCGAACTGGACCCTGATCCTCAGCGGCGTGCTCGCCTTCATGGCGGCCAAGGCCGCGTGCATCTACCTGGTCGCGCGGCTCACCGGCAGCGGCCACGCGCAGGCGTTGGACCGCGGCGTGCTGATGGCGCAGGGCGGCGAGTTCGCCTTCGTGCTGTTCGCCGCCGCCGCCGCGGCCGGGGTCATCGATGCGCAGGTCAATGCCAATCTGACCGCGATCGTGGTGCTGTCGATGGCGCTGACCCCGCTGTTCGTGCTGCTGTACCGGCGCTGGGCGCCGGTGGAGGCGCCGTCGCTGGATGGCGTGGAGGCGGCCGACGGGCTCACTGGCAGCGTGCTGATCATCGGCTTCGGCCGCTTCGGCCAGGTCGCCAGCCAGTCGTTGCTGGCGCGCGACGTGGACGTGACCATCATCGACAACGACATCGAGATGATCCAGAGCGCGGCCGAGTTCGGCTTCAAGATCTACTACGGCGACGGCACCCGGCTGGACGTGCTGCATGCCTCCGGCGCGCACAGCGTGCGCGCGATCGCGGTGTGCATCGACAACCGCGAGGCGGCCAACCGTATCGTCGAACTGGCCACGCAGGAATTTCCGCACGCCAAGCTGCTGGTGCGCTCCTACGACCGCGAGCATTCGCTGAAGCTGATCGCCGCCGGGGTGGACTACCAGATCCGCGAAACCTTCGAATCGGCGGTGGAATTCGGCCAGGCCGCGCTGATCGAACTGGGCATGGCCGAGGACGAGGCCGCGGGCATCGCCCGCGCGATCCGCCGTCGCGACGCCGAGCGCCTGGACCTGGAGATCGCCGCGGGCGACGTGCGCGCCGGCAGCGGACTGATGTACGGCAACATCGCCCCGACGGTACCCAAGCCGACCCCGTTCACCCCGCCGCGGCGCGAGAGCCGCACGCTCAATCCCGAAGCGGTGCCGGTGGACGAGCGCCGGAACGACTGAGGCACCGCCCACCTGTAGGAGCGGCTTCAGCCGCGACCCGATCTCTCCGGAAACGTTCCTGTCGCGGCTGAAGCCGCTCCTACAGCGTCTGCGGTTCAGCGCAAAAACGCCCGCAACGCCTGCGCATAGCGCGGGTCGGCGCTGATGTCGTTGTGTCCGGCGTGGGGCAGGGCGACCAGGGTGGGCGCTTGCGGCAGCGCGTCGAGCAGGCGCTGCGTGCTCGCCGCCGGCACCACCTGATCGCGGCCGGCCCGCAACACCAGCAACGGGCCACGATAGGTGCGCAGCGCGCTGGCCGAGTCGTAGCGGTCGCGCAGCAGCCAGCGCACCGGCGCCCACGGGTAGTGCGCTTGCGCGGCCGCGACCAGGCTGTCGAACGGGGTGACCAGCACCAGCCGCGCCAGCGGCCGCCGCGCCGCCAGCTGGCTGGCCACGCCGCTGCCCAGGCTGCGCCCGAGCACCGCGATCTCGGCCTGCGGCTGTGCGGCGCGCACATGGTCGTACAGCGCCAGCGCATCGCCGATCAGCGCCGCTTCGTTCGGGGTGCCGTCGCTGGCGCCGTAACCGCGGTAGGCGAGCAGGTACACGCTGTAGCCGGGCAGCAGCG
>NZ_CAPJ01000058.1 GCF_000331775.1 Xanthomonas translucens pv. translucens DSM 18974 | reverse complement strand
CCGAACGCGGCTATCTGCGCTTGCTGCCGGGCGCGCTGGCGCGGCCGTGGCAGGTGCTTGGGCTGGCCGCGCTGGCGTTCGCGGCGACGCTGGCGGTGCTGCCGATGCTCGGCGCCGACCTGATTCCGCAGTTGGCCCAGGACCGTTTCGAGATGACGGTGAAGCTTCCGGCCGGCACGCCGTTGCGGCAGACCGATGCGCTGGTGCGCGAACTGCAGGAAACCCACGGCAAGGACGCCGGCGTGCAGGCGCTGTATGGCGTCAGCGGCAGCGGCACCCGCCTCGATGCCAGCCCCACCGAAAGCGGCGAGAACATCGGCAAGCTGACCATCGCCATGGCCGGCGGCGGCAGCGCGCAGTTCGAGGCGCAGCAGAGCGAGCGCATGCGCGCGACGATGCGCAAGCATCCGGGCGTGCAGGTCGGTTTCAGCCGCCCGGAGCTGTTCAGTTTCTCCACGCCGCTGGAAATCGAGCTGCGCGGCCAGGACCTGGAGACGATCCAGCACGCCGGGCAGAAGCTGACCGCGATGTTGCGCGGCAATGGCCACTACGCCGACGTGAAATCGACCGTGGAAGAGGGCTTTCCGGAAATCCAGATCCGCTTCGACCAGGAGCGCGCCGGTGCGCTGGGCCTGACCACGCGGCAGATCGCCGATGTGGTGGTGAAGAAGGTGCGCGGCGATGTCGCCACCCGCTACAGCTTCCGCGACCGCAAGATCGACGTGTTGGTGCGCGCGCAGCGCAGCGATCGCGCCAGCGTCGACAGCATCCGCCGGCTGATCGTCAATCCGGGCGGCAGCAAGCCGGTGACGCTGGATGCGGTCGCCGACGTGGTCGCCACCACCGGACCCAGCGAGATCCACCGCGCCGACCAGATCCGCGTGGCGATCGTGTCGGCCAACCTGCGCGACATCGACCTGGGCGGCGCGGTGCGCGAGGTGCAGCACATGGTCGCGCGCGAGCCGCTCGGTGCCGGCGTCGGCATGCACATCGGCGGGCAGGGCGAGGAGCTGGCGCAGTCGGCCAAGTCGCTGCTGTTCGCGTTCGGTCTGGCGATCTTCCTGGTCTATCTGGTGATGGCCTCGCAGTTCGAATCGCTGCTGCACCCGTTCGTGATCCTGTTCACCATCCCGCTGGCGATGGTCGGCGCGGTGCTGGCGCTGCTGCTGACCGGCAAGCCGGTGTCGGTGGTGGTGTTCATCGGCCTGATCCTGCTGGTCGGGCTGGTGACCAAGAACGCGATCATCCTGATCGACAAGGTCAACCAGCTGCGCGAGGACGGCGTGGCCAAGCGCGAGGCGCTGATCGAGGGCGCACGCTCGCGCTTGCGCCCGATCATCATGACCACGCTGTGCACGCTGTTCGGCTTCCTGCCGCTGGCACTGGCGGCGGGCGAGGGCGCCGAAGTGCGCGCGCCGATGGCGATCACCGTGATCGGCGGCCTGCTGGTGTCCACGCTGCTCACGCTGGTGGTGATCCCGGTGGTCTACGACCGCCTGGACCGCCGCGCCGACGGCGACTACGCCGAGCGCGGGCAGCGCGCGCGGCGGCGCCTGCAAGGCCTCGGCCACGGCGCGGGCGAACCGGCATGAGCGTCGCCGAGTTCAGCATCCGCCGCCCGATCACCACCATCATGTGCTTCGTGTCGCTGGTGGTGGTCGGCTTGATCGCGGCGTTCCGGCTGCCGCTGGAGGCGCTGCCGGACATCTCCGCGCCGTTCCTGTTCGTGCAGTTGCCGTACACCGGCTCGACCCCCGACGAGGTCGAGCGCAACCTGGTGCGGCCGACCGAGGAAGCGCTGGCGACGATGACCGGGATCAAGCGCATGCGCTCGACCGCCACCGCCGACGGCGCCAACATCTTCATCGAGTTCTCCGACTGGGACCGCGACATCGCCATCGCCGCCTCCGACGCGCGCGAGCGCATCGACGCGATCCGCGCCGACCTGCCCGACGACCTGCAGCGCTACCACGTGTTCAAGTGGTCCAGCAGCGACGAGCCGGTGCTGAAGGTGCGCCTGGCCGGCGCGGCCGACCTGACCGGCGCCTACGACATGCTCGACCGCGAGTTCAAGCGGCGCCTGGAACGGATTCCCGGCGTGGCCAAGGTGGAGGTGTCCGGCGCGCCGCCGAACGAGGTCGAGATCGCGATCGTCCCGGACCGGCTCAGTGCGCACAACCTCAGCCTCAACGAGCTCAGTGAGCGCCTGGGCAAGCTCAATTTCTCGCTGTCGGCCGGGCAGATCGACGACCATGGCCAGCGCCTGCGGGTGCAGCCGGTCGGCGAGCTGCGCGACCTGCAGGAACTGCGCGACCTGGTCATCGACCCCAAGGGCCTGCGCCTGGGCGACATCGCCGACATCCGGCTGAAGCCGACCCGGATGAACTACGGCCGGCGCCTGGACGGGCGCCCGGCGGTCGGCCTGGATGTGTACAAGGAACGCAGCGCCAACCTGGTGGAGGTGTCGCGCGCGGTGCTGGCCGAGGTCGAACAGATCCGCACCCAGCCGGCGCTCAGCGACGTGCAGGTCAAGGTCATCGACAACCAGGGCAAGGCGGTGACCTCGTCGCTGAGCGAACTGGCCGAGGCCGGCGGGGTCGGCCTGCTGCTGTCGGTGACGGTGCTGTTCTTCTTCCTGCGCCACTGGCCCTCGACGCTGATGGTGACCCTGGCGATCCCGATCTGCTTCACCATCACCCTGGGCTTCATGTATTTCGCCGGGGTGACCCTCAACATCCTGACCATGATGGGCCTGCTGCTGGCGGTGGGCATGCTGGTGGACAACGCGGTGGTGGTGGTGGAGAGCATCTACCAGGAACGCGAACGCATGCCGGACCAGCCGCAGCTGGCGTCGATCATCGGCACCCGCAACGTGGCCATCGCGCTGTCGGCCGGCACCCTGTGCCATTGCATCGTGTTCGTGCCGAACCTGTTCGGCGAGACCAACAACATCAGCATCTTCATGGCGCAGATCGCCATCACCATCTCGGTGTCGCTGCTGGCCTCGTGGCTGGTGGCCGTGAGCCTGATCCCGATGCTGTCCGCGCGCATGCGCACGCCGGCGCTGGTGCGCTCCGAGCGCGGCCTGATCCCGCGCCTGCAGCGCCGCTACGCGCGGCTGCTGCGCTGGTCGCTGGCCCATCGCGGCTGGAGCGTGGCGGCGATCGCGCTGATCGCCGCGCTCAGCGTGGTGCCGATGCTGCAGACCAAGAAGGACATGTTCGGCGGCGACGGCGGCGAGCAGATCTTCATCGGCTACCAGTGGAAGGGCTCGTACACGCGCGAGCAGCTGTCCGCGGAAGTGGCCAGGCTGGAACGCTTCATCGACGCGCGCCGCCAGCGCTACCACGTCACCCAGGTGTATTCCTGGTTCAGCGAAGTGGAAGGCAGCAGCACCACGCTGACCGTGGACCTGAAGCAGGTGCGCGACCTGCCGGCGCTGATCGAGCAGATCCGCAAGGAACTGCCGCGCTCGGCGCTGGCCGACTACAGCGTCAGCAGCAACGGCAACGGCAATGGGCAGGGCAGCGGTGCGCAGAGCGTGCAGGTGCAACTGGTCGGCGATTCCACCCAGACCCTGCGCGCGATCGCCGACGACGTGGTGCCGCTGCTGGCGCGGCGCAAGGAATTGCGCGACGTACGCGTGGACACCGGCGACCGCAGCACCGAGCTGGCGGTGCGGGTGGACCGCGAGCGCGCGTCGGCGTTCGGCTTCAATGCCGAGCAGGTCGCCAGCTTCGTCGGCCTGGCGCTGCGCGGCGCCTCGCTGCGCGAGTTCCGCCGCGGCGACACCGAAGTGCCGGTGTGGGTGCGCTTCGCCGGCGCCGAGCAGACCACGCCCGAAGACCTGGACAGCTTCAACGTGCGCACCAAGGACGGGCGCAGCGTGCCGCTGTTGAGCCTGGTGGACGTGCAGACGCGACCGGCGGCGACCCAGATCGGGCGCACCAACCGCCAGACCACGCTGACCATCACCGCCAACCTCGGGGTCAAGGTCACCCCGGCCGAGGCCAAGCAGGCGATGCAGGACACACTCAAGGGCGTCAGCTTCCCGGCCGGCTACCACTACAGTTTCGACGGCGCCGACGGCCAGAACGAGGACCAGGCCGGCCAGCAGATGCTGTTCAACCTGCTGATCGCGCTGCTGATGATCTACGTGGTGATGGCGGCGGTATTCGAATCGCTGCTGTTCCCGGCGGCGATCATGAGCGGCGTGCTGTTCTCGATCTTCGGCGTGTTCTGGCTGTTCTGGCTCAGCGGCACCAACTTCGGGATCATGGCCTTCATCGGCATCCTGGTGCTGATGGGCGTGGTGGTGAACAACGGCATCGTGATGATCGAGCACATCAACAACCTGCGCCGGCGCGGAATGGGCCGCACCGAAGCGCTGGTGGAAGGCTCGCGCGAGCGGCTGCGGCCGATCATGATGACCATGGGCACGGCGATCCTGGCGATGGTGCCGATCTCGCTGACCACCACGCAGATGTTCGGCGACGGCCCGGCCTATTACCCGATGGCGCGTGCGATCGCCGGCGGCCTGGCGTTCTCCACGGTGGTCAGCCTGCTGTTCCTGCCGACCATCTACGCGATCCTCGACGATCTCAGTGGCGGCGTGACGCAACTGGTGCGCCGTGCCCGCGGCGGCCGTGGTGTGGTGGTGCCGCAGGTGTCCTGACCAAGGCGACGCAGTGGCTGGCGCGCGCGTCGCCTGCCGCATCGCGCGGAAAAACCTCTGTGAGGGGCTGAAGCCCCTCCCACAATGTTCAACGACATGGTGGTCATGCAATGGGGCAGGGCGCATGGCCCTGCCGCCGCGGCGCGCTCAACCGGCCAGCTTGCCGAAGATGCGGAAACCCGCCAGCCACACGCCGATCATGCTGCCGAGGTTGGTCAGCAGGAAGGTCAGCACCACCCGCGAGACGCGGTTGCGGTACCAGCCGCGCAGGTTCTGCGCGTCGTCGCGCAGCGCCAGGAAGTCGCCGTACGCCGGCTTGCGCATATGCACCTCGACCAGCGCGCTGAACGCACCGGCCGGCACGCCGGGCCGGAACGGCTTCAGCGGCGCGGCGATGGCGCCGGCGATGATGCTCAGCGGATGGCCGCCGGCCAGCAGGCAGCCCAGCCCGGCCAGGCCGCCGGTGAACAGCACCCATTGCAGCAGCAGGTCGGTGCCCAGCGCGAAGCCGCCGCGCCAGTAGCCCCAGGCAACGCCGCCCAGCACCAGCGCGGTCAGGGTCAGGGTGATCCACGGAACCTTTTTCTTGGTTGGCACGTCTTCCAGCGTCTTGCGCAGCGTGGCCGGATCGTCCTGGTCGTCCTGCAAGTGCCTGGCCAGACCGGCCAGATGGCCGGCGCCGACCACCGCCAGCACGTCGCGGATGCCGTCGGCGCGCGCGGTCTCGAGATAGTCCGGGGGCGCGATCGACGTCTGGCTGGGCGCGGTCCGCTGCGCGTGTTCCTCGCGCAGGCGGGTGGCCATGTAGCGGTCGCGCTCGGCGATGATGGTGTCGTACAGCGCCGGGCTCTCGCTGGCGAAATCGCCGAAGCTGGCCTCGAGCATGTCGCCCTGCTTGAGCTTCTCGATCTCCGCCTCGCCGACCTCGTCGGAGGCGAACAGGCCGCCGAGCAGGCCGCTGCCGAGCTTGAGCTTGCCGAACAAACCGAGCCGGCCGGAGGCGCGCTTGAAGGTCAGCCCGACCTCGCGGTCGATCAGGTACACCGGCAGCTGCCGCTCGCGCGCCAATAGCACCGCGCGCTTGAGTTCGGCGCCCGGTTCGATGCCCAGTTGTTCGGCCAGACGCCGCTGGTAGGCGGCCAGCGCCAGGTTCGCCGCGAACAATGCGACCCGGCCTTTGCGGATCACCTGCACCAGGTCGAGCTTGGTCAGCGCGTCCGGGTCGGTCAGCGCTTGCAGCCGTTGCGGGTCCAGTTCGACCGCGACCGCATCGAAGCGGCCGCTGTCGATCGCCCGTTCCACCGCGGCGACGCTGGTCAGCGACACATGCGCGGTGCCGAGCAGGGTGTAGCGCACGCCATCGCGCTCGACGATGCGGTACGGCTGGCCGGCGAACAGCGCGTCGTCGCCGGCCTGGGAAAGTTCGTTCATTCCATCACTCATCGGAGGGCGCCTGATCGGCGCCGGGGTGCAGCGGCTCAGTCGATGTAACGCTTCAGCAGGTCGCCATAGGCGTCGATGCGGCGGTCGCGCAGGAACGGCCAGATCCGCCGCACGTGCTCGCTGCGCTGCAGGTCCACGTCGCAGACCAGCAGGGTCGGTTCGGCGCCAGCTTCGGCGATGAACTCGCCCTGCGGGCCGAGCACGTGGCTATTGCCCCAGAACTGGATGCCGGCCGCGCCGACCACGCCATCGGCGGCCAGCGGCGAGGCTTCGTGGCCGACCCGGTTGCAGCTGAGCACCGGCACGCCGTTGGCGACGGCATGGCCGCGGTGGCTGAGGATCCAGGCGTCGCGCTGGCGTTCCTGCTCGGCCTGCGCATCGCTGGGATCCCAGCCGATCGCGGTCGGATACAGCAGCAGCTCGGCGCCGGCCAGCGCCATCAGCCGCGCCGCTTCCGGATACCACTGGTCCCAGCACACCAGCACGCCCAGGCGCCCGACCGAGGTCTGGATCGGGGTGAAGCCGAGGTCGCCCGGGGTGAAGTAGAACTTTTCGTAGAAGCCCGGATCGTCCGGAATATGCATCTTGCGGTATTTGCCGAGCAGGCGGCCGTCCTTCTCGAACACCACCGCGGTGTTGTGGTACAGGCCTGCGGCGCGACGCTCGAACAGCGAGCCGACCAGCACCACGCCATGGCGCTTGGCCAACGCGCCGAGGCGCTCCGTGCTGGGCCCGGGGATCGGCTCGGCCAGATCGAATTCGTCCACCGACTCGTGCTGGCAGAAGTAGGCGCCGTTGTGCAGTTCCTGCAGCAGCACCAACTGCGCGCCCTGCGCCGCGGCCTCGGCCACGCGCGATTCGATGACCGCCAAATTCGCCGCGGCATCGCCATGGTTGCGCTCCTGGATCAGCGCGACGGAAAGAGTGTTTCGGCTCATTGGCGGAAGGATGGTCGGCGAAAGCGCGCATGGTAACGCGGATGGCGCCGCGGCAGGTTCCCGGCAGATGAATGCCGCCCGGCGCTCTGTGGCCACGTTCCGGTGGCTCGGCGTTGTGGGCGCCAGCGCCATGCGGCGCCCAATCCGGTCCGTTGCCTGAGTTCCACCGAGGGATCGGAATTCCGGCGTGTTGCCGCCCATCGCCGCCTCGGGAGCGGCGTTTTTCGGCGGCGCGTCTGCCGATTGCTGCGGGTCGATGCGACCCGGCGAACGCCTTCCGTCGTTGGGTACGCCTTCGATCAGCGAACGCGGATCAGGCCGCCAGCACGCCCTCGGGCAACTGCATGGTGATGCAGTGCAGGCTGCCGTTCTGCCAGATCAGCGCGCGGCACGGAATCGGCACGATCTCATGTTGCGGGAACGCCTGGGCCATCACCGCCTGCGCCTGCGCATCGGCGGCATCGCCATAGGCCGGCATCAGCACCGCGCCGTTGACGATGAGGAAGTTGGCGTAGGACGCGGCCAGGCGTCGGCCATGGTCGAGCACTGGCTGCGCCCACGGCAGCGGGAACAGCCGGTACGGGCGGCCGTCTGCGGTACGCAGCGCCGCCAGTTCGGCGCCCATCGCCTGCAGTTCGGCGTAGTGCGAATCGCTGGCGTCGTCGCAGGCCTGGTAGACGATCGCGTCTTCGCTGGCGAAGCGGGCGAGGGTGTCGATATGCGCGTCGGTGTCGTCGCCTTCCAGATAGCCGTGATCCAGCCACAGCACGCGCTGTTGCGCCAGCCAGTCGGCCAGGTCATGGCTCAGCGATTCGCGCGCACGCTGCGGATGGCGTTCGTGCAGGCACTGCCAGGTGGTCAGCAGGGTGCCGGCGCCGTCGCTGTCGATCGCGCCGCCTTCCAGCGCGAAATCGATGCTGCGCACATCGCTGTCGGCAAACAGCCGCTGCGCCGCCAGCGCGCTCACCAACTGGTCGTCGCGGCTGGCCTGGAACTTGCCGCCCCAGCCGGTGAAGCGGAAGTCCAGCAACTGGAAACCGCCGCTGGCGCGGGCCAGGGTGATCGGGCCCGAATCGCGCAGCCAGGTGTCGTCGTACTCGGCCTCGACGAACCGCACGCGCTTCATGTCCACCCGCGCCGAGCGCAGCCGTGCCTCGGCGTAGATCTGCAGGTCGGCATCGGCGACGCAGATCAGCATGCGCTGATAGCGCGCGATCGCCGCGACCAGCGCGATATAGGTCTCCTCGACCTCGGCCAGGCGCTCGGCCCAGTCGGTGCCGGCATGCGGCCAGGCGATCAGGATGGCGGACTGGGGCTCCCATTCCGCGGGAAGGCGAAGGCGATCAGTCATTGCGACCACTACTCACGTCATGCCCAAGCCGAAGCCCAGGCTTTTCATTTGATCCCCGCACATGGATGTGCGGGCTCTTGCGAGGGACTCGCATACCAACTCGCACTACCGAATGGCAGGCTTCGGCCCGACCTCGTTGGCATCGGCCTTGTTGGCCACCACATCCACCACCTTGTGCTTCTCGAAGTACACGGTGAAGGCCGGATACACCCAGCGGTTGATCGTCGGCCACTGCCGCTTCTGCCCGCCGCGCGGTTCCAGCTTCGACTGCGGGGCGCCGTAGCGCGACTCGACCTCGTCCATGCTCAGCCCGCGCGCCGGCATCGCCGCCACGGGTTCCTGCTTGACCCGCTCCACCAGCAGGGTCTCGGCGTGGGCGCCCGCGGCCAGGCCCAGGATGAGCAGCAGCGGCAGTGCGGTCAGACGGTGCTTCATCACGGTGTGCTCCCCAGAGGACGAACGGCGATTACAGCAAATTTCGGCAACAAAAAACCGCCCGAAGGCGGCTTTCGTCGATGACCCGCAAGCGTGCGCGCGGCGCCGCAGGGCGGGCCGTCGTCGGATCAGCGCTGGCGAGCCTTGAAACGCGGGTTCGTCTTGTTGATCACAAAGACCTTGCCGCGGCGGCGGACCACCTTGCAGTCGCGGTGACGGGCCTTCGCCGACTTCAGGGAGGACAGGACTTTCATGGCACACCTCGGCGTAAACTTGCGGATTAGAGAAGGAGACGGCGCGGCGAAACCACGTCGCTGGATCAGTAAGCGGGCGAGTATATCCTGGTTTTCTTCATGGTTTCAACTGCTTGCGCCAGCCGGGCCGGCGCCGGGGCTACAATGCGTCGCCCCCCGTCCGAGGAACCGCATGAACGACCCCGCTCCCGTCCTGACCATCGATGGCCCTTCCGGGGCCGGCAAAGGCACCGTCAGCCGCATCGTCGCCGCCAAGCTGGGCTGGCATTACCTGGATTCGGGCGCACTGTACCGGGCGGTCGGGGTGGCCGCCAGCTGGGCCAACCTGGACATTTCCGACGCCGCGGCGCTGGTGCGCTGCACCTTCGATACCCATGTCAGCTTCGAGGATCAGGCCGGCGGTGGCCTGCGGGTCAGGATCAACGAGGTCGACGCCACCGACGAGCTGCGGCTGGAGACCACCGGTGCGGTGGCCTCGGCGATCGCCGCGATCCCTGAGGTGCGTTCGGCGCTGAAGCAGCGCCAGCGCGCGTTCCGGCGCCTGCCGGGGCTGGTCGCCGACGGCCGCGACATGGGCACGGTGATTTTCCCGGACGCCCCGTACAAGGTGTTCCTGACCGCCAGCGCCGAGGAGCGCGCCATGCGCCGGCATAAGCAGTTGAAGGGAAAAGGAGTTTCCGTTATATTCGATGACCTGCTGCGCGAGATCATGGCCCGCGACGCACGCGATGCCCAACGTTCGGTGGCGCCCCTGAGGCCGGCAGACGATGCCGTCCTCCTCGACACCACCGGCATGGACATCGAACAGGTGGTCGGCCGCGTCCTGGAATTGCTGCCCGCCTGAGGGTCGCGCCGGGAGTAGGGCAGCAGCATGGCGCCGCTTCGGTGCCATCCAGGCCAGTTGCACCGCAGTGCGCTTCACCACGTAATGCCGCAACACCGTTGTTCCACGCTCCGCCGCGCAATGTCGCGCTGCGGTTTTTCCCATTTCACACCCGGCCGCGGTTTGGGCCGACTAACCAGGTGGGCAGTTCGCCGTTTCCAGAAGAAACGCCCTGTCCGTGTGTCCACTAGAGTAATTTCAAATGACCGAATCTTTTGCCGAACTGTTCGAAGCCAGTCAAACCAATCTGGCCAAGCTGAAGCCGGGCTCCATCGTCACCGGCGTCGTCGTGGAAGTCCGCGGCGACGTGGTGGTGATCAACGCCGGCCTGAAGTCCGAAGGCATCGTGCCGATCGAACAGTTCCGTAACGACGCTGGCGAGATCGACGTGGCCGAAGGCGACCTGGTCAAGGTCGCCCTCGACTCGCTCGAGAACGGCTTCGGCGAAACCGTGCTGTCGCGCGAGAAGGCCAAGCGCGCGATGGTGTGGGACGAGCTGGAAGAGGCGTTGGAAAAGAACGAGACCATCACCGGCCGCATCAGCGGCAAGGTCAAGGGTGGTTTCACCGTGGACATCAAGGATGTCCGCGCGTTCCTGCCGGGTTCGCTGGTCGATGTGCGCCCCGTGCGCGACCCGGCCTACCTGGAAGGCAAGGAGCTGGAGTTCAAGCTCATCAAGCTGGACCGCAAGCGCAACAACGTGGTGGTCTCGCGTCGTGCAGTGGTCGAGAGCGAGCACTCGGAAGAGCGCGAGCAGCTGATGGACAAGCTGCAGGAAGGCGCGATCCTGAAGGGCGTGGTCAAGAACCTGACCGACTACGGCGCGTTCGTGGACCTGGGCGGCATCGACGGCCTGCTGCACATCACCGACATGGCCTGGAAGCGCGTGCGCCATCCGTCCGAAGTCGTGAACGTCGGCGACGAGCTGGACGTGCGCGTGCTGAAGTTCGACCGCGAGCGCAACCGTGTTTCGCTGGGTCTGAAGCAGTTGGGCGAGGATCCGTGGGACAACATTGCGCGTCGCTACCCGGCCAACAGCCGCGTGTACGGCAAGGTCTCCAACGTCACCGATTACGGCGCGTTCGTCGAGATCGAGCCCGGCGTGGAAGGCCTGGTGCACGTGTCCGAGATGGATTGGACCAACAAGAACGTCAACCCGTCCAAGGTCGTGCAGGTCGGTGACGAGGTTGAGGTCATGGTCCTGGACGTGGACGAGGAGCGTCGCCGCATCTCGCTGGGCATGAAGCAGGTCGCCGCCAATCCGTGGGAGACCTTCGCCGCCACCCACAAGAAGAACGACAAGGTGTCCGGCCAGATCAAGTCGATCACCGACTTCGGCATCTTCATCGGCCTGGACGGCGGCATTGACGGCCTGGTGCACCTGTCGGACATCAGCTGGAACACCACCGGCGAAGACATCGTGCGCAACTTCAAGAAGGGCGACACGCTGGAAGCGGTGGTGCTGGCGGTGGATCCGGAGCGCGAGCGCATCAGCCTGGGCGTCAAGCAGCTGGAGCAGGATCCGTTCGGCCAGTACATGGCGGCCAACCCGAAGGGGTCGAAGGTCGAGGGCGTGGTCCGTGAAGTGGACGCCAAGGGCGCCACCATCGACCTGGCCGACGGCATCGAGGGCTACGTCGCCGCGCGCGACATCGCCAACGAGCGCGTCGACGATGCGACCCAGCACCTGAAGGTCGGCGACAAGATCGAAGCCAAGTTCGTGGGCATGGACCGCAAGGGCCGTACCCTGCAGCTGTCGATCAAGGCCAAGGACGATGCCGAAATGCGCGAAGTGCTGGAGGAATACCAGTCCGCGTCGGGCGGCACCACCCAGCTAGGCGCGCTGCTGCGTGCGCAGTTGAACGGCAACAAGTCCGAGTAATCCGCCACATGCAGCGTTTCTGGCACGGCCCGGTCGATCCGGGCCGTGCCGGGTTGTACCCCCATCGCACGAAGCCGTAATGACCAAGTCCGAACTGATCGAAATCCTGGCGCGCAAGCAGGCGCATCTGAAGGCGGACGACGTCGATCTGGCGGTGAAATCGCTGTTGGAGATGATGGGCGGTGCGCTGTCCGGCGGGGACCGCATCGAGATCCGCGGTTTCGGCAGTTTTTCCCTGCATTACCGGCCGCCACGCCTGGGACGCAATCCCAAGACCGGCGAGTCCGTCGCGCTTCCCGGCAAGCATGTGCCGCATTTCAAGCCAGGCAAGGAATTGCGCGAACGCGTCAGCGGCGTCGTTCCGGTCGAGTCCGACACGCCCTGATACGCCCCACGCCTGTGCCGCTGCGTCCCGGACTTTTCCGGAACCCACGCCGGTTCGGCTAATCTAGTGTCTCCCGACGCTGGAGAGCTTCATGAAAATTGCCCGTCTGCTGATACTGCTGGTGTTCCTGTTGGCCGGGCTGGTCATCGGATCGCTGAATTCGCAGCAGATCGTCATCAATTTCGGTTTCACCGGCATCAACACCACCTCCGGCATCGCCATCATCGTCTCGCTGTTCGCCGGCGTGGTGATCGGCGCGGCATTGCTGCTGGCCACGTTGGTGATCCCGCTGTACGCCAAGCTGCGCCGCGCCAACAAGGCCGCGATCGCCGCCGCCGCACCGGCCGTCGCGCCGGTACCGACCTATCCCCCGCCTGTGGACGGACGCTGATCTTCGATGGACTTCCTGACCGAGTGGTTCTGGTTCTTCCTGTTCCTGCCATTGGCGGCCCTGAGCGGATGGGTGATCGGCCGCCGCGGCGGCCAACGCCATGGCGACACGCAGGTCAGCCGGCTTTCCAGCACCTATTTCCGCGGCCTGAACTATCTGCTCAACGAAGAGCCGGACAAGGCGATCGAGCTGTTCCTGCACATCGCCGAACTCGACAAAGAAACCTTCGAGACCCAGGTCGCGCTCGGTCACCTGTTCCGCCGTCGCGGTGAAGTGGATCGGGCGATCCGCTTGCACCAGGGCCTGGTGCAGCGCGCCGACCTCAGCGATCCGCAGCGCGTGCAGGCCTTGTTGGCGCTGGGCGAGGACTACATGAAGTCCGGCCTGCTGGATCGGGCCGAGACCGTGTTCACCGAGCTGGCGCAGATCGACCAGCGCGCGCCGCAGGCGCTCAAGCACTTGATCGGCATCTATCAGGCCGAGCGCGAATGGGAAAAGGCGATCGACAACGCCACCCGCTACGAAGACGTGACCGGCGAGCCGATGGGCAAGCTGATCGCGCAGTTCGAATGCGAACTGGCCGACCGCTACCGCGCCTCCGGCAAGTCCGAGCTGGCGCGGGCGGCGATCGCGCGCGCCTACCAGGCCGACGCCACCTCGGTGCGCGCCGGCATCCTGGAAGGGCGCATCGACGTGGACGACGGCAACGACGAGGCCGCGATCCGCGCCTTCGAACGCGCGGCGCGCCACGATCCGGACTATCTGCCGGAGATCATGCCGGCGCTGATGGACTGCTACCGTCGCGGCAACGATCTCAGCGGCGCGCGCGCTTTCCTGTCGGAAATGACCGAGCACTATCGCGGCATCGCCCCGGTGCTGGCGCTGACCCGCTTGATGGAATCGCAGGAAGGCGTGTCCGCGGCGCGCGCCTACCTCGGGCGGCAGCTGAAGGACCGGCCCTCGGTGCGCGGCGAATCGGCATTGATCGACCTGACCCTGGCCGAGGGCGCCGATTCGACCGCCACACTGCAGGATCTGAAGCACATCACCGACCAGTTGCTGGTGCGCAATCCCAGCTACCGCTGCACGCGCTGCGGCTTCGGCGCCCGCACCCACCACTGGCAATGTCCGAGTTGCAAGGAGTGGGGTACGGTCAAGCCGCTGCTCAACTACGCGGTGGTGTAGGTGCCGGTCGCAGGGTGGGCGCTGCTCGCGGCGCTGGCGGCGTTCAGCGCGGTCGGGACCTGGCTGTCGCGCCGCTATGCCCTGACGCGCAAGTTGATGGACGCGCCCGGCGAGCGTCGCAGCCATACGGTGGCGACGCCGCGCGGCGGCGGTGTGGCGATCGTGGCCGCGGTGCTGGCGGCCTGTGCGTATGCGGCGGCGCTGTGGCCGCCGCAGGGCATGGCCATTGCGGCGTTCGCTGGCGGGCTGGTACTGGTCGCCGGCATCGGCTGGTGGGACGATCACCGCCCGCTGTCGGCCGCGCTGCGGCTGCTGGTGCATGCGCTGGCGGCCACCCTGTTGGCCGGACTCGTCTACCGATTGCAGCACAATCCCTGGCTGACCGCGTTGACCTGGCTGGCGACGATCTCGCTGATCAACATCTGGAACTTCATGGACGGCATCAATGGCCTGGCGACCAGCCAGGCGATGCTGGTGGCGTTGGGCTTCGCCTGCCTGCTGCCCGCGCCGTTGCGCTGGCCGTGCTGGGTGTTGATCGTGGCCTGCGCCGGCTTCCTGCCGTTCAACTATCCGCGTGCGCGCATCTTCCTCGGCGACGTCGGGAGTGGGGCGCTGGGATACTTGGTCGCCGCATTGTTCGCGCTATGCAACAGCGTGACCCAGCTCACGCCATGGTTACTGCTGATACCAATCTCCGCCTTCGCCATCGACGCCGGCTTCACATTGCTGTCGCGCATGCTCGCTGGCGAACGTTGGTGGCAACCGCATGCGCAACATTTTTACCAGCGTTGGGTACATACAGGTAGGAGCCACACGCTTGTGACCTTCGCCTATGCCCTGTTCAGCATTGTCGCGATTACAATTGCCTGGTTAGGTGAAACGTTGCAAACCGCGGGGCAGGCTGGGTTGGCGCTTGCCTGGTATGCATTGGCGAGTGCGCTTTGGCTGACTTTGCGCAAGGGATTGTGCTGAACTCTCATGGATAACTGATGCTATCGACCCGCGACCGTCTGACCGAGCTGTTCCCCAAGGCCTCCGTGGTCGTGCACGATCTTGTGATCGTGTGGATCTGCTGGCAGTTGCTGCATGCGGCGCGTTACACGATGCTGCCCGGCGAGAATCCCTTGCCCTTGTGGAATCTCAATACCGCCATCGTGCTGGTGGCGCAGGGCCTGGTGTTCTGGAAGGTCGGCTTGTACCGCGGGCTGTGGCGCTTCGCCAGCGTTCCGGATCTGTTGAACATCTTCAAGGCCAGTTTCTATGGCCTGGTCGCGATCGTGCTGGGGCTGGCATATAGCCGCTTCGATGCCATTCCGCTGTCGGTGCTGATGGTCTATCCGTTCGCGCTGTCGGCGCTGCTCGGCGCGCCGCGGCTGCTGTACCGCGCCTGGAAGGACTACCAGATCGCGCATTCGGACGAGACCGCGCGGCGCGTGCTGATCGTCGGCGCCGGCCGTGCGGCCGAGGCGCTGGTGCGCGACCTGCGCCGTTCCGGCGCCTATCATCCGGTTGGCTTCGTCGACGATGCCGGCCATCTGCACGGCGCCAAACTGCAGGGCCTGCCGATCCTGGGCCGGATCGACGAAGCTGGCGCGATCGCCAAGGAAACCGCGGCCAAACTGCTGGTCATCGCGATCCCGTCGCTGGATGCGACCGGCATGCAGCGGGTGGTGGCGATCTGCGAAAGCACCGGGTTGCCGTTCCGGACCGTGCCGCGCCTGCTCGACGTGCTCGAAGGCCACTATCTGCCGGGCGAATTGAAGGAGGTCGCGATCGAGGACCTGCTCGGGCGCAAGCCGGTGACCCCGGACTGGAAGCTGATCAATGCCTGGTTGTCCGGGCGCACGGTGATGGTGACCGGTGCCGGCGGCTCGATCGGTTCGGAGCTGTGCCGGCAGTGCGCGCGCCATGGCGCGCGCAAGGTGGTGCTGCTGGAGATCGACGAACTGGCCTTGATCACCATCCACGCCGATTTGCACCGCACCTTCCCGGACCTGGAGATCGAGTGCGTGCTGGGCGACTGCGGCGATCCGGCAGTGACCCGTCATGCGATGCGCATCGCCGAGCCGGATGCGGTGTTCCATGCCGCCGCCTACAAGCAGGTGCCGCTGCTGGAGAAGCAGTTCCGCGAGGCGGTCCGCAACAACGTGCTGGCCACCGAGAACGTGGCGCGCGCCTGCGTCGCCGCGAAGGTCTCGACCTTCGTGTTCATCTCCACCGACAAGGCGGTCAATCCGGTCAACGTGCTCGGCGCCTCCAAGCGCTACGCGGAGATGGTGTGCCAGTCGCTGGATGACCAGACCGTGGGCACGCGTTTCGTCACCGTGCGTTTCGGCAACGTGCTGGATTCGGCCGGCAGCGTGGTGCCGTTGTTCCGCGAGCAGATCCGCCAGGGCGGCCCGGTCACCGTGACCGATCCGCAGGTGACCCGCTATTTCATGACCATTCCCGAGGCCTGCCAGTTGATCGTGCAGGCCGCCGCGTCGGCGTCGCACGGCGCGATCTATACGCTGGACATGGGCGAACCGGTGCCGATCCGCCTGCTCGCCGAGCAGATGATCCGCCTGGCCGGCAAGCAGCCCGGTCGCGACATCGCCATCGTCTACACCGGGCTGCGTCCGGGCGAGAAGCTGCACGAGACCCTGTTCTATTCCGATGAGAACTATCGTCCCACCTCGCATCCGAAGATCCTCGAGGCCGGCGCACGCACGTTCTCGCGCGAGAACGTGTTGCAGGGCCTGCAGCAATTGCGCGCCGCGGTGGCCGAATACGACAGCGATAGCATCGAAAAAGTGCTGCGTACGACAATGCCCGAATTCTCGCCGCTGCGACAACAAGCTGGTCAGGATAGCTCCGCTACAATTGTTCCCTTCCCCGCACGCGAGGCCAGAAGGCTCTGATGAGCAAGAGAATCCGCAAGGCAGTTTTCCCGGTTGCAGGTCTGGGTACCCGCTTCCTCCCCGCCACCAAGACGGTGCCCAAGGAAATGCTGCCGATCATCGATCGGCCGTTGATCCAGTACGCCGTGGACGAGGCGATCGAGGCCGGTTGCGACACCCTCATTTTCGTTACCAACCGCTACAAGCATGCGGTTGCGGACTATTTCGACAAGGCCTACGAGCTGGAACAGAAGCTCGAACGCGCCGGCAAGCTCGAGCAGCTGGAACTGGTGCGCCACGTGCTGCCCAACGGGGTGCGCGCGATCTTCGTGACCCAGGCCGAAGCGCTCGGCCTCGGCCATGCGGTGCTGTGCGCCAAGTCGATCATCGGCGACGAGCCGTTCGCGGTGCTGCTGCCCGACGACCTGATCTGGAACCGCGGCCCCGGCGCGTTGACGCAGATGGCCGACGTGGCCGAGCGCTCCGGCGCCAGCGTGATCGCCGTGCAGGACGTGCCGCACGAGAGTACCGGCAGCTATGGCATCGTTGCCACCGAGGCGTTCGACGGCAGCGAAGGCAAGATCACCGCGATCGTCGAGAAGCCCAAGCCGGCCGATGCGCCGAGCGACCTGGCCGTGGTCGGCCGCTATGTGCTCAGTTCCAAGATCTTCGATCTGCTGGAAAAGACGGTGCCGGGCGCCGGCGGCGAGATCCAGCTGACCGACGCGATCGCCGCGCTGATCGAGAGCGATCCGGTGCATGCCTACCGTTTCGAGGGCACCCGCTTCGACTGCGGCACCCATATCGGCCTGATCGAGGCGACCATCCGCTATGCGCTGGAGCACGAGAAGCTGAGCAAGCCGGCGCAGGACATGATGCGTCGTGCGCTGGCCGACGTGGACGCCGGCAGCAAGTAAACGCACGGCGAGGCTGCCGAAGCGCGCGGGTCCGCCGCGTTGCGTACGGGGTTCGGCAGCGCACCCGCCGATGCAAGAAAAAGGGCAGCCTGGGCTGCCCTTTTTCGTTGCCCAAACGCGCCGCTCAGAGCGCTTCGATGATACCGGCCGCACCCATGCCGGTGCCGATGCACATGGTGACCATGCCGTACTTCTGCTGGCGGCGGCGCAGGCCGTGCACCAGCGTGGCGGTGCGGATCGCGCCGGTGGCGCCGAGCGGATGGCCGAGCGCGATCGCGCCGCCGAGTGGATTGACCTTGGACGGATCCAGGCCGCTGTCGCGGATCACCGCCAGCGACTGCGCGGCGAAGGCTTCGTTGAGCTCGATCCAGTCGATCTGGTCCTTGCTCAGCCCGGCCTGCTTGAGCGCCTTCGGGATCGCCGCGATCGGGCCGATCCCCATCACTTCCGGGCGCACGCCGGCGACCGAGAAGCTGATGAAGCGGGCGAGGGGAGTCAACCCGTAGTCCTTGATCGCCTGCTCGGAAGCAAGCAGCACCGCGCCGGCGCCGTCGCTCATCTGCGAGGAATTGCCGGCGGTGACACTGCCGCCGAACTGGCCGTTGCGGAACACCGGGCGCAGCTTGGCCAGGCCTTCGATCGAGCTGTCCGGGCGCGGACCCTCGTCGGTATCGACCAGGCGTTTGCGCAGCGCGATCACGTTGCCGGCCAGGTCGGGCTGGTGCGACAGGATCTCGTACGGGCTGATCTCGTCGCGGAATTCGCCGGCGGCGATCGCGGCGATGGCCTTCTGGTGCGAGGCGAGCGCGAACGCGTCTTGGTCCTCGCGCGACACCTTCCATTCCTCGGCCACCTTCTCGGCGGTGATGCCCATGCCGTAGGCGATGGCGACGTGGTCGTCGGCGAACACGCTTGGCGACAGCGCGACCTTGTTGCCCATCATCGGCACCATCGACATCGACTCGGTGCCGCCGGCCAGCATCAGGTCGGCATTGCCCAGGCGGATCTGGTCCGCGGCCAGCGCCACGGCCTGGATGCCGGAGGAGCAGAAGCGGTTGATGGTCTGCCCGGCCACCGAATTCGGCAGCCCGGCCAGCAGCACGCCGATGCGCGCCACGTTCATGCCTTGCTCGCCCTCGGGCATCGCGCAGCCGATGATCGCATCGTCGATGCGCGAAGGGTCGATGCCCGGCGCCTGCGCGACCACTGCGCGCAGCACGTGCGCCAGCAGGTCGTCCGGACGGGTATTGCGGAACACGCCCTTGGGCGCCTTGCCGACCGGGGTGCGGGTGGCGGCGACGATGTAGGCGTCTTGGATTTGTCTGGTCATTTGGGGAGTCTCGAATGGCTGGAAGTTTGCTGGTTCGGGACCCGTGACTCGGGACTCGGAAAAGCAAGAGCCGCCAAAGCGCGCTTTTGAGTTTCCGAGTCCCGAGTCCCGAGTCCCGTCTTCAATCAGTTCCTCAACGGCTTACCCGTCTTGAGCATGTGCCCGATCCGCGCCTGGGTCTTTTCCTGCTGGGCCAGTTCGACGAAGTGCTTGCGCTCGAGCTTGAGCAGCCACTCTTCGTCCACCAGCGCGCCGCGATCGACTTCGCCGCCGCACAGCACGGTCGCGATGCGGGTGGCGATCTCGTAGTCGTAGTCGCTGATGAAGCGGCCTTCCAGCATGTTGACCAGCAGCATCTTGAAGGTGGCGATGCCGACGTCGCCGGCGACCTGGATGCGGCGTGCCGGCAGCGGCGGGCGGTAGCCGCTCTCGGCCAGCGCGCGCGCTTCGGCCTTGGCGATGTACAGCGCCTCGTAGCTGTTGAACACGACCTTGTCGGTGCCGCGCAGCAGGCCCAGTTCCTTGGCGTTGACCGCCGAGGTGGAAACCTTGGCCATCGCCACGGTCTCAAAGGTCTTCTTCAGCTCGGCGAACACGTCGCCGCCCGGACCGGCCGCCTGCGAGGCGCGCACCGCGATCTCCTTCAGACCGCCGCCGGCCGGCAGCAGGCCGACGCCGGCCTCGACCAGGCCGATGTAGCTCTCCAGCGCGGCCACGGTCTTGGCGCTGTGCATCTGGAATTCGCAGCCGCCGCCCAGGGCCAGGCCGCGCACCGCCGCGACCACCGGCACCAGCGAATACTTGATGCGCTGGCTGGTGGCCTGGAAGTTGGCGACCATCGCCTCGAACGCATCGACCTTGCCGGCCTGCAGCAGGCCCAGCGCGCCGGCCAGATCGGCGCCGGCGGAGAAGGGTTCCTTGTGCTGCCACAGCACCAGGCCCTTGAAGTCCTTCTCGGCGCGGCCGACCGCTTCCTGCAGGCCGTCGAGCACCTGGTCGGACACGGTATTCATCTTGGTCTTGAAGCTGACCACGGCGATGTCGTCACCGTCGTGCCACAGGCGCAGGCCGTCGTTCTCGAACACGGTCTCGCCCGGCGCGAAGGTCTCGCCCAGCAGCGGATCGGGGAAGCGCTGGCGCTGGTACACCGGCAGGGCCAAGCGCGGCAGCTTGGCGTTGCGCGCCGGGCTGTAGCTGCCTTCGGCAGCATGGACGCCGTCGCGGCCGTCGAACACCCAGTCCGGCAGCGGTGCGCTGGACATGGCCTTGCCGGCCACGATGTCGTCGGCGATCCACTGCGCGACCTGCTTCCAGCCGGCGGCCTGCCAGGTCTCGAACGGACCCAACGACCAGCCGTAGCCCCAGCGGATCGCCAGGTCCACGTCGCGCGCGGTCTCGGCGATGTCGGCCAGGTGGTAGGCGCTGTAGTGGAACAGGTCGCGGAACGTCGCCCACAGGAACTGCGCCTGCGGGTGCTGGCTCTCGCGCAGCTTGGCGAACTTCTCCGCCGGGTTCTTGATCTTCAGGATCTCGACCACGTCCGGCGCCGCGGTGCGGTCGGCCGGGCGGTAGTCCTGCTTCTCCAGGTCCAGCACCACGATGTCCTTGCCGACCTTGCGGAAGATGCCGGCGCCGACCTTCTGGCCGAGCGCGCCCTTGGCGATCAGCGCGTCCAGCCACTTCGGCGAGGCGAAGTACTGGTGCCACGGATCGTCGGGCAGGGTGTCGGCCATGGTCTTGATGACGTGGGCCATGGTGTCCAGGCCGACCACGTCGGAGGTGCGGTAGGTCGCCGACTTCGGGCGCCCGACCAGCGGGCCGGTCAGCGCGTCCACTTCGTCGAAGCCCAGGCCGGACTGCGCGGTGTGGTGGATGGTGGACAGGATCGAGAACACGCCGATGCGGTTGCCGATGAAGTTCGGGGTGTCCTTGGCATAGACCACGCCCTTGCCCAGGGTGGTGACCAGGAACGCTTCCAGGCCTTCCAGCACCGCCGCATCGGTGCCCTTGGCCGGGATCAGCTCGGCCAGGTGCATGTAGCGCGGCGGATTGAAGAAATGCACGCCGCAGAAGCGGTGGCGCAGTTGCTCGGGCAGCACGTCGGACAGCGCGTTGATGCCCAGCCCGGAGGTGTTGGAGGCCAGCACCGCGTGATCGGCCACGAACGGGGCGATCTTCTTGTACAGGTCCTGCTTCCAGTCCATGCGCTCGGCGATGGCTTCGATGATCAGGTCGCAGCCGCGCAGCTGTTCCAGGCCGGAGGCGTAGTTGGCCGGCGTGATCGCCTCGGCCAGGGTGGCGCTGGCGAGCGGGGCGGGGCTCAGCTTGGTCAGGTTGGCGATGGCCTTGAGCACGATGCCGTCGGGATGGCCGTCCTTGGCAGGAAGGTCGAACAGGACGGTGTCGACGCCGGCGTTGGTCAGGTGCGCAGCGATCTGCGCGCCCATCACGCCCGCGCCCAGGACGGCAGCACGGCGGACTAGCAGGGGGTTGGACATAGCGATCAGCCTCTGTGGGTCAACGATTGCGGGATGTGGACAGGACGGTTCTTGCGGAATTACGGCGCGGAGCGGGCCAGGAAGCCCGCCTCGGCAAAACGGATCAGTTCGCGCGCGGCATGGGCGCGATGCGCGCCTTCGCTGACCCCGGCGGGACGCTTGATCAGGCCGAAGTCGGCCATGGCGTAGGTCAGCGCGCCGGCCAGGAAGTCCAAGCGCCAGTACAGTTCTTCCTTGCTTAGTTCGGGCGCGCAGACGGCGATGGCCTTGCCGAATTCGCGCAGCACGTGGCCGTAGTGGTCGGACAGGAACTGGCGCAGGCTGTCGTTCTTTTCGGCATAGGCGCGGGCGATCACGCGCACGAAGGCGCCACCGCTCTGGCGGTCCTTGGCCATCGCCAGTGCCGGCTCCACGAACGCCGCCAGCACCGGCCCGAGTTGGCCCGGATACGTGCGCTGCGCGGTTTCCAGCTGTGTCAGGCGCGCCGAGGTCATCTCGTCCATGCGCCGCCGAAACACCTCGTTGACCAGGTTTTCCTTGGAGCCGAAGTGGTAGTTCACCGCGGCGATGTTGACGTCGGCCTGGCTGGTGACCTGGCGCAGCGATGTGCCGGAAAAGCCGTGCTGGGCGAACAGTTCCTCGGCCGCGCTGAGGATGCGGTCCTTGGTCGAGAAGTGCGCTTGCTTTGCCATACGGCCGCCAGAATCAATCAAACGATTGTTTGAGTCTAGGCCTGGCATCCGCCTGCGTCATGCTGCAATGCAGCACCATTCTGCCGGCGGCCGTGCAAATCACGTTGCGATTGGATAGAATTGTCCATCGCAATTCTGGCTAAGCCCGCGTTTTGACGCGGGTTTTTTTCATGCTAACCTCGGGCCGACTGATCTAGTGGCCCGCCCAACGGAGAACTTCCCATGGCGCTGGAGCGCACCCTGTCCATCATCAAGCCCGATGCCGTCGCCAAGAACGTCATCGGCGAGATCTATTCCCGCTTCGAGAAGGCTGGCCTGAAGGTCGTGGCCGCCAAGTACAAGCAGCTGTCGCGCCGCGAGGCCGAGGGCTTCTACGCCGTGCATCGCGAGCGTCCGTTCTTCAACGCGCTGGTCGAGTTCATGATCTCCGGCCCGGTGATGATCCAGGCGCTGGAAGGCGAGAACGCCGTGGCTGCGCACCGCGACCTGCTCGGCGCCACCAATCCGAAGGACGCCGCGCCCGGCACCATCCGCGCCGATTTCGCCGACTCGATCGACGCCAACGCCGCGCACGGTTCCGATTCGGTCGAGAACGCCGCCAACGAAGTGGCGTATTTCTTCGCCGCCACCGAAGTGGTTTCGCGCTAAGAGGTCATCGTGAACGAGGTCGTCCACACGCCGTTGGCGCTCGCCGATCCGATCCGGACCGGTGCGGCCGCCAAGCAGAACCTGCTCGACCTCGATCGCGAGGGCCTGGAGCGCTTCTTCGCCGACACGCTTGGCGAAGCGCGCTACCGCGCCCACCAGGTGATGAAGTGGATCCACCATCGCTACGTCACCGACTTCGACCAGATGACCGATCTCGGCAAGGCGCTGCGGGCCAAGCTGCAGCAGCATGCCGAGGTCGTCGTCCCCAACATCGTGTTCGACAAGCCGTCCACCGACGGCACCCACAAATGGCTGCTGGCCATGGGCAGCGACGGCAAGAACGCGATCGAGGCGGTGTACATCCCCGACAAGGGCCGCGGCACGCTGTGCGTGTCCTCCCAGGTCGGCTGCGCATTGAACTGCACGTTCTGTTCGACCGCCACCCAGGGCTTCAACCGTAACCTGTCCACCGCCGAGATCGTCGGCCAGGTGTGGGTCGCGGCGCGGCATCTGGGCAACGTGCCGCATCAGCAGCGCCGTCTCACCAACGTGGTGATGATGGGCATGGGCGAGCCGCTGATGAATTTCGACAACGTCGTGCGCGCGATGAGTGTGATGCGCGACGACCTCGGCTACGGCCTGGCCAACAAGCGGGTCACGCTGTCCACCTCCGGCCTGGTGCCGATGATCGATCGCCTGTCCACCGAGAGCGACGTGTCGCTGGCGGTGTCGCTGCATGCGGCCGACGACGCGCTGCGCGAGACGCTGGTGCCGCTGAACAAGAAGTACCCGGTCGCCGAACTGATGGCCGCCTGCGCGCGCTACCTGCGCGCCAACAAGCGGCGCGAGTCGGTGACCTTCGAATACACGCTGATGAAGGGCATCAACGATCAGCCCGAGCATGCGCGGCAGCTGGCGCGGCTGATGCGCCAGTTCGACAACGCGGTGCAGGCCGCGAACGCCGGCAAGGTCAACCTGATCCCGTTCAATCCGTTCCCGGGCACGCGCTACGAGCGCTCCGGCGAAACGGAAATCCGTGCGTTCCAGAAGATCCTGCTCGATGCGCAGGTGCTGACCATGGTGCGGCGCACGCGCGGCGACGACATCGACGCGGCCTGCGGTCAGCTCAAGGGGCAGGTGCTGGACCGCACCCGCCGCCAGGCCGATTTCCAGCGCCAGTTGCAGACCCAGGCGGACCGGGATGCGGCGGCCTAGACACGCCCTGTCCATCGCGCTGTCGGTCGCGGCGCTGCTGGCGCTGTCGGCCTGCGCTGGACGCAGCAGCAAGCCGGGCAAGCTGCGCAGTGTCGAGCAGGTGGCGCCGGACTACGATTTCCGCGACAACGGTCAGGTCAAGGCGCGCTATGCGCTGCAGGAACAGCTGGGCCTGGCCGGCAACCGGCTCAGCGGCGGCGATCTGGCCGGCGCCGCGGACCATGCGCGCAAGGCCTTGGCGCTGGCGCCGGATTCGGTGCAGGCGCACACGCTGCTGGCGGTGGTCGCCGGGCGCCGCGGCGATGCCGTCACCGCCGGCGAGCATTACCGCAAGGCGGCCGAACTGGCGCCGAACCGCGGCGAGACCTTGAACAACTACGGCGCCTGGCTGTGCGCCAACGGCGCCATCGCCGAATCGCTGCAGTGGTTCGATCGCGCGCTGGCGGCCCCCGGCTACGCCACGCCGGCATCGGCCCTGGCCAATGCCGGCGGTTGCGCGTTGCAGATCGGCCAGCGCGAACGCGGCGTACGCGACTTGCGCAAGGCGCTGGCGCTGCAGCCGGACAATGCCTACGCGCTGGAAGCGATGGCGCGCGACGAAGCGGCGCAGACGCGCTTTTTCGAGGCGCGCGCCTTCTCCGAACGGCGTCTGTCGGCTGCGCCGGCCACTGCATCCGTGTTACAACTTGCGATTCAGATTGAACAAGGGCTGGGCGACATGGCTGCTGCCGGCCGTTACCAACAGCGGTTGCGCAAGGAGTTTCCCGATGCCGCGACCACCACTCCCGGGGCTAGTGCATTGTGATCAGTGATTCCAATCCGAACGCTTTCGACGGCGCCAAAGGTTGCGGGCAACAGCTCCGCGAAGCGCGCGAAGCCGCCGGCCTGAGCATCGACGACGTCGGTAGCCGCTTGCGCATGCCGCTGCACGTGATCCGTGCATTGGAAACCGAGCAATGGGAGCGCCTCGGTGCGCCGGTGTTCGTGCGCGGCCAGCTGCGCAGCTATGCGCGCCTGCTCGGGGTGGATCTGGATCCGCTGCTGGCCAGCGCGCACATCGCGCCGGTGCAGCCGGTGGAGTTGATCAGCCACACGCATACGCCGCCGCTGCGGCGCATGCTCGAAAGCGCCACCCGGCGCCTGGTGTACGTGGTGATCACAGCCGGACTGGCGGTGCCGGTATGGTACGCGACCCGCACCCATTTCGCCGAGGACGGCCCCAGCACCGCGTCGCTGGACGTGGTGCCGGCTGCGCCGGGCGATACCGCGCCGTCCGCGGCCGCCGGCAAGGGCGGCAACGGCAACGCCGCTGCGCC
>NZ_CAPJ01000059.1 GCF_000331775.1 Xanthomonas translucens pv. translucens DSM 18974 | reverse complement strand
CGATGGCAGCGTGCGCGTGCCCGGTGGCGACGGGCAGGGCAAGGCGCCGCCGCGCGGCGCGCCGGGAAGCGAAACCGACAGCTGGTCGCGCGACCAGATCGCCAATGCCGGGCAGTGGCTCAAGCGTCCGCCCTACGACTACACGCCGACCTCGTTCGACAAGTACTGGTTGCCGAACGCGACGCTGCTGGAAGAGTGGGTGCGGCGCGGCATCAAGAGCGTCAACATCCCGATTCCCGGCACCAGCAGCAGCATTTCCTGCGTGATCTCGATCCTGCAGCTGGGCGGCGGCTGCGGCATCACCGATCCGAACCTCAACGACCAGCCCGCCGGCGCGCGGCCGCCGCCGGCGGTACCGTTCAAGCCGGGCCTGCAGGACGACAACGGCAGCGTGAAGTAGGTAGCGGCAGCGCGCGCATCTGCACGGTGGAGTTCACAGCGATCCGCCAGCATGCAGACGCCTGGATCCTGTAGGAGCGGCTTCAGCCGCGACAGGCGTTACCGATAGATTCTGTCGCGGCTGAAGCCGCTCCTACAGGATGTGCGGCCGACGCATTGCGTGCACTGCCCGGCACCTTGCGCCGGCTACGCCACGTCTGCCGCACGCACTGGCGGCAAGACGCTGGCGCACGCGGTCACTTCAGCCCGTGCAGATCGCGCAGCTGGGTGGCGCGCGAGCCGAAGTACGCGGCCAGGTCGGCGACGTCCTGATCGCTGAGCGGCGCTGCCTGCGGGGTCATCAGCGGGTGCTGGCGATCGCCGGCACGGTAGGCCTGCAAGGCATGCGCGACGTAGTCGCCGTACTGGCCGCCGAGCTTGGGATAGCTCGGGTCGATCGGCGCGTTGCCGTCGGCGCCGTGGCAGTCGATGCAGCTCTGCCCGGTGGCCTTGCCCTTGGCGTGGGCCAATTTCTCGCCGGCGGCGACGCGTCCGCCGGGCAGGCCGGCAGACGAGCCGGAACCGTGCTCGCCGCTGGCGTGGCCGGGGTCGGCGGCGGACTGGCTGGTGGATTCCACCTGCGATTGCGAACACGCCCCCAGGCACAGGGCAGCAAGCAGGACGATGGCGGGACGCAATGCGTGCGCGGCTTTCGGCATGGGATGGCTACTTGAGGGTGGTCAGGTAAGCGGCGATGTCGGCGATGTCCTGGTCGGAGAAGCTCTCCGCCTGGGCCTGCATGGTCGGATGCTTGCGTTTGCCGAGCCGGTATTCGCTCAGTGCCTGGGTCAGGTACTGCGCCGACTGGCCGCCGATCTTGGGGACGCGGTAGCTCGGATAGGCGTTCTTGTAGCCGGTCACGCCGTGACAGCCCTGGCAGGTATAGGTCAGCAGCCTGCCGTTGTCGGCATTGCCGGCAACGGCTGCTGGAGCGGCTGGAGCGGCAGTGGCGGGCGCCGGCGCGGTCTGCGCCAAGGCCGGGGCGACCCCGAGAGAAACGAGTACGGCCAAAGCAAAACAAGCGGCTAGCGGCTGCGTGCGCATGGTTTCGTGGTCCGGAGGACGGGACTGGGCGTTCCGGCGTGGGGGAACACGGAACGACCCGAGTATAGCCTGGCCTTTCGCGGCTCCGAAACAGGCCCTGGCAATCCTCCACGCTGCACCACGCGGGTGGCCATGACCTTTGGCTCATTCACCTGGGCGTCATCAGGTGATCTACTTACCTACAACACCATTCACGCCATCCACCAAGGACACGACGATGACGCGATATTCCACGCGCCGACGCACCGCCAGCTGCGCCGCCGCGCTGTTGATCACCTCCTCACTGCTGCTCGGCGGCTGCAAGCCGGCGGCCGGCGATGCGCAGGCCAAGGCCAAGCAGGCCGAGAAGGCGCCCGACGCGGTGCCGGTCGAGGTGGCCAAGGTCGGCCGGCGCGCGGTGGCGGCCAGCTACAGCGGCACCGCGGCGCTGGAGGCGCGCGCCGAATCGCAGGTGGTGGCCAAGACCTCCGGCGTGGCGCTGGCGGTGCTGGCCGAGGAAGGCCAGCAGGTCCGCGCCGGGCAGCCGCTGGTGCGGCTGGACCCGGACCGCGCGCGGCTGGCGGTGGCGCAGAGCGAGGCGCAGCTAAGCAAGCTGGAGAACAACTACCGGCGCTCGCAGCAACTGGTCGGCCAGCAACTGGTCAGCGCCGCCGATGTCGATCAGATCAAGTACGACCTGGCCAACGTGCGCGCGCAGCACCAGCTGGCGTCGCTGGAACTGTCGTACGCGACGGTAGTCGCGCCGATTTCCGGCGTGATCGCGTCGCGTTCGATCAAGACCGGCAACTTCGTGCAGATCAATACGCCGATCTTCCGCATCGTCGACGACTCGCGCCTGGAAGCCACGCTCAACGTGCCCGAGCGCGAGCTGGCCACACTCAAGGCGGGACAGCCGGTGACGCTGCTGGCCGATGCGCTGCCGGGCAAGCAGTACCTGGGCAAGGTCGATCGCATCGCGCCGGTGGTGGATTCGGGCAGCGGCACGTTCCGCGTGGTGTGTGCGTTCGAGGAAGGCGCCGAAGCCTTGCAGCCTGGCATGTTCGGTCGCATCCGCATCGACTACGACCAGCGCGCCGATGCGCTGGTGGTGCCGCGCCTGGCGCTGCTCGACGACGGCGAGCCGACGGTGTTCCGGGTCAGCGCCGGCAAGGTGGCGCGGGTGCCGGTCAAGCTGGGCTACGCCGAAGGCCCGTGGGTGGAGATCCGTGACGGCCTGCAGCCAGGCGACCAGGTGGTCACCGCCGGCAAGGTCGCCTTGCGCGACGGCAGCCGCGTGCAGGTGATCGTGCCGCAACGCGAGGTCGCCGAGGTCGGCGCCGCCGCCGCGGTCGGAGCGCACTGATGACCAGCGCCGGTTCCGATCACGGCAGCGATCCGCACGACCACGCGCCGCCCGGTGTGCGCGGCGGCGGGCTGGTCGAATTCGCCACGCGCCGCCGCGTCACCATCGCGATGGCCACGGTCACGTTGCTGCTGTTCGGCGTGATCGCGCTGAACAGCCTCAAGGTCAATCTGCTGCCCGACCTGAGCTATCCGACCCTGACCGTGCGCACCGAGTACACCGGCGCGGCGCCGTCGGAGATCGAGACGCTGGTGACCGAGCCGGTCGAGGAAGCGGTCGGCGTGGTCAAGAACCTGCGCAAGCTCAAGTCTGTGTCGCGCACCGGACAGAGCGACGTGGTGCTGGAGTTCGCCTGGGACACCAACATGGACCAGGCCAGCCTGGAAGTGCGCGACAAGATGGAGGCGCTGCAGCTGCCGCTGGAAGCCAAGGCGCCGGTGCTGCTGCGCTTCAATCCCTCCACCCAGCCGATCATGCGCCTGGTGCTGGCGAGCAAGGCGACGCCGGCCAGCGACGCCGATGCGGTGCGCGCGCTGACCCAGTTGCGCCGCTATGCCGACGAAGACCTGAAGAAGAAGCTGGAGCCGTTGGCCGGCGTGGCCGCGGTCAAGGTCGGCGGCGGCCTGGAAGACGAGATCCAGGTCGATATCGACCAGCAACGGCTGGCGCAGCTGAGCCTGCCGATCGACAACGTCATCACCCGGCTCAAGGAAGAGAACATCAACATCTCCGGCGGGCGCCTGGAACAGGGCGCGCAGCGCTATCTGGTGCGCACGGTCAACCAGTTCGCCGACCTGGACGAGGTCCGCAACCTGCTGCTGACCACCCAGAGTGCGGGCAGCAGCGCCGCCGATTCGGCGATGCAGCAGATGTATGCGATCGCCGCCTCGACCGGTTCGGAAGCGGCGCTGGCCGCGGCCTCGGCGGCGCAGAGCGCCTCGTCCAGTGCCACCACCACCATCGCCAACGGCATGCCGGTGCGGCTGAAGGACGTGGCGCAGGTGCGGCAGGGCTACAAGGAGCGCGAGGCGATCATCCGCCTGGGCGGCAAGGAAGCGGTGGAGCTGGCGATCTACAAGGAGGGCGACGCCAACACCGTGTCCACCGCGGCGGCGCTGCGCAAGCGCCTGGAACAGCTGCAGGCGCAGATCCCGCCGGACGTGGAGCTGACCACGCTGGAAGACCAGTCGCGCTTCATCGAACACGCCATCGGCGACGTCAAGAAGGACGCGGTGATCGGCGGCCTGCTGGCGATCCTGATCATCTTCCTGTTCCTGCGCGATGGTTGGAGCACGTTCGTGATCGGCCTGTCGCTGCCGGTGTCGATCGTGGCCACGTTCTTCTTCATGGGCCAGCTCGGGCTGAGCTTGAACGTGATGTCGCTGGGCGGCCTGGCGCTGGCCACCGGGCTGGTGGTGGACGATTCGATCGTGGTGCTGGAGAGCATCGCCAAGGCGCGCGAGCGCGGCCTGAGCATTCTCGATGCGGCCATTGCCGGCACTCGCGAGGTCAGCATGGCGGTGGTCGCCTCGACCCTGACCACGATCGCGGTGTTTCTGCCGCTGGTGTTCGTCGAAGGCGTGGCCGGGCAGCTGTTCCGCGACCAGGCCTTGACCGTGGCGATCGCCATCGCGATCTCGCTGGTGGTGTCGATGACCCTGATCCCGATGCTCAGTTCGCTGAAGGGACGCCCGCCGCTGGCGTTCCCGGCCGAACCGGAGCAGCCGCACTGGCAGCCGCAGCGCAGCTGGCTGAAGCCGGTGGCGTGGGGCCGGCGCGGTGGCGGCGCGGCGGTGCGCGGCG
>NZ_CAPJ01000060.1 GCF_000331775.1 Xanthomonas translucens pv. translucens DSM 18974 | reverse complement strand
GCCGCGGTTGCGGCGGATTGAAGTTGACCGGCACCTGGATCGTGCGCGGCACCGCCTTGCCGTCGCGCGTGGCGGGGTTGAAGATCCACTCGCGTACGCGCTGCTGCGCCGCCGCGTCGAGCTTGGGCTGGCCGCTGCTGCTGACCAACTGCACGTCGGTCGGCTTGCCCTGCACGCCGACCACCACGCTCAGCACCGCCTTGCCGCCGAGTCCGGCACAGGCCAGTTCGATCGGGTAGTCCGGCGGCGGGGTCTGCACCGCGGCGACTTCGGTCGGCGCGGCGGCCACGCGCTGGGTCTGCGCTTGTTCGGACTTGCCGCAGCCGCCGAGCAGCAGCACCGCGGCGAGCGGCAGGCAGGAAGAAGCGGCGGCGAGCATGGAACGGCGGGATGCGGCTGGCATGAGGGTCATTCCGGTAGGGCCGAGGCTTTGGCGGCGCAGATGAAGTCGTTTTCGCTGAGGCCGCCGACATCGTGGGTGGAATAGCGCACCACCACGCGGTCGTAGTGCACGCCCAGGTCGGGGTGATGGTCTTCGCGGTGCGCGATCCAGGCCAGCGCGTTCACGAACGCCAGGGTGCGGTAGTAGTCGGGGAAGCGGAACGTGCGGCTGATCGCCATGCCGTTCTCGACCAGCTCCCAGCCGGGCACCTGCGGCAGCAGTTCGGCCAGGCGTGCCTGGGTGAGCTTGTATTCGCTGCCCTTGCAGGGCGCGCAATGGGCCTGCGCGAGCGGGATCAGGTCGTTCATGTCGGGGTCTCCGCGGCGTGGCGGCTGAACGTGCCGCCGATGGGGAAGGGTCGCGATGAGCCGGTCGCGTGGAAGCGTTTAGAATAACCGCATGATCCAGATCTCCGACAACGCGCAGACCCATTTCCGCAAACTGCTCGAACGCGAGGCCGTGCCCGGCATGGGCGTGCGCCTGAGCGCGGTCGATCCCGGGACCGCACGCGCCGATGCGCGGCTGGAGTTCGCCGAACCGGCGGACCTGGCCGGCGACGAATGGGCGATCGATTGCGCCGGCTTCACCTTGTATGTGGCCGCCGACAGCGTCGGCTGGCTGGACGGCGCCGAGATCGACTACGTCACCCAGGGCACCGGCCAGCAGTTGACGATCAAGGCGCCGAAGATCAAGGGCGAGGCCCCGGGCGAGGCCGCCTCGCTGGTCGAGCGGGTGCGCTGGGTGGTCGAGAACGAGGTCAACCCGCAGCTGGCCCAGCATGGCGGCCGGGTGGCGGTGCAGGAAGTGTCGGCCGAGGGCGTGGTGCTGCTGCGCTTCGGCGGCGGCTGCCACGGCTGCGGCATGGCCGATGTGACCCTGAAGCAGGGGATCGAGAAGACGCTGATGGGGCGCGTGCCGGGCATCACTGCCGTGCGCGACGCCACCGATCACGACAGCGGTAGCGCCCCGTACATCCCGCGCGACTCCGCGGCCTGATTCCTCCGCCACGCCGGTGACGCGCGCCGCCGACATCCTCGACGCGTTGTTGGCGCGCTCGCCGCGCAAGCTGCTGCGCGATCGGCGCAGCGGCCTGCCGTACGGCTGGGCGCACTGGATCTCCTCGCAGCCGGCCGTGCCACGCCCGTTCGTCTGCTCCGAGTTGCTCGCGGCGCTGCCGCAGCCGCTGCCGGCAGCGACGTCGCGGCTGCCCGCACTGAGCCCGTGGCAGGCGTTCCGCCGGCTGTGGTGGCAGGACTGGGATCCGGCACCGTACGACCAGCGCTGGTGGCGGCGGATCGCGGCGCTGGTCAGCCTGGCCTTGCATTTGCTGTTCGCGCTGTTTCTGCTGTGGGTCGCCTTCGTGCGCTGGTTGCCGCCGCGTCCGGACGCGGGCGAGGCCGGGCGCGTGCAGGTGGAATTCGTCGGTCGCGGCACCCCGGCCGACACCGGTGG
>NZ_CAPJ01000061.1 GCF_000331775.1 Xanthomonas translucens pv. translucens DSM 18974 | reverse complement strand
CTGCGGTTGTCGTTGTGCACGAAGCGGCGCGCGTCGATCCGGTTGTTGCTGATGTTATTGGTGATGTTGTTGATGATGGTGGTGCGCGGCGCATAGACGCGGTTCTGGTAGACCACGTAATGCGGCGCCGAGGGCGGGGCGTTCCAGTTCATGCCCCAGCTGTTCCAGCCCCAGGGGTGCCAGGCCGGTTCCGGTTGCAGCCAGCCCAGCGGGCCGTGGTGGCGGTGCTCCAGCGCGTCGCCGACCAGCACGCCGACGCCGAAGGAGACGATGCCGGCGGTGACCAGATCGCCTTCGCTGTAGTAGCGCGGGTGGTAGCGGTACTCGCGGTACACGTCGACCGGTGCGCCGTAGACCACGTCCGGATCGTAGCGCGGCACATAGACCACATCCGGCTGCGCCGGTTCGATGACGATGGTCTGGCGCGGCGGCGGGATCCGCTCGTCTGCGTAGGCCGGCTCCACCACCGTGCGTTGCACCATCTGCACCCGTTGCTGCGGCGTACTGCGCAGGTGGCCCTGCGCCTGCGCGCGCCCGCGCATGACCTGGATCGCGTCGAGGACTTCGTTGGGGTCGTGCGCATAGGCGTCGCCGAGCGCGCGGGTCCAGTCGCCGTTGCTGGCCAACTGGTCGATCACCTCGGGAAACGCGCTCAGCGCCTTGACGCTGGGATCCCATGGCTGCGCCGCGGCCGCCTTCAGGCGATCGGTTGCGGCCAGGCCGCTATTGCTGCGCAGCCAGCCCTGGGCGTCGCCGACCTGGTCCGGATACACCGAGGCGGCCAGGGTCTGCGCCAGCAGCTTGTCGGGGAACAACGCGATCGGCGCGACCAGCTTGTACAGCTGCTCGGCGCTGGGCGGCACGTAGGGGGCGGGCGCGGGTGCGGTCGCGGCGGCCGGGGTTGCTGTTGGCGACGGCTGCTGCTGGCACGCGCTCAGCGCCAGCATGCTCGCGGCGGTGACCAGCGCCAGCGCCAACTTCGTTGATGGCAGGGAGCGGATATCCATGCGGCACCTTTGCGACTGTCGTTCGTGAAGTTGCGCGCAGGATGCTCTGTGTTGCATGTCTGCAAGCTTTCTGCGAAGCGCCGCAACGCCGGTCGCGCCAGCGTCCGTTCAGACAGGCCGCCTTCGCCGGCTCAGGGCGTGGTGGACAGGCGAAACAGCACCAGGCTCAGCGCTAGCGTGGCCATGCCGGCGACCAGTCCGTACACGGTTTCGTGGCCCTTTGCGTAGCGCTTGGCGGCCGGCAGCAGTTCGTCCAGCGCCAGGAACACCATCACCCCGGCGATGACCCCGAACACCGAGCCGAAGAGCGCCTCGGACAGGAACCGCGACAGCGCCACGTAGCCGATGATCGCGCCGATCGGCTCGGCCAGCCCCGACAGCAGGCTGGCGGCGAAGGCGTAGGACTTGCGCCCGGTGGCGTAGTGCACCGGCACCGCGATGGCGATGCCTTCGGGAATGTTGTGCACGGCGATCGCGAACGCCAGCGGCATGCCCACAGTGGGGCTTTCCAGGGTGGCGAAGAAGGTCGCCAGGCCTTCCGGGAAATTGTGCGCGGTGATCGCCACCGCGGTCAGCAGGCCGACGCGCTTGACGTAGGCGCGGTTGTCGGCGCGGAACAGCGGGTCCTGGGCATTGAGGCTTTCGTGCGGATTGGGCACCAGCCGGTCGATCACCACGATCAGCGCCATGCCGGCCAGGAACGCCAGCGTGGCATAGGCGTAGCCCAGGCGCGGATCGAACGCGTGGCTGAAGGCGGCGACCGACTTGCCGAGGATCTCGGTCAGCGACACGTACACCATCGCACCGCCGGCGAAGGCCAGGCCGAAGGCGAGCAGGCGCGGGTTCGGCCCCTTGGTGAATAGCACCAGCACGCTGCCCAGGCCGGTGGCCAGACCGGCGGCCAGGGTCACCGCCAGGGCGACCCACACGTTGTGCGACGGAATATCCAGCATGCGCCAGGCGGCTCCTGTGTCTAGACCGCGATGAAAGCGGGCGCGAGGCTGGCGCAGTGTGAA
>NZ_CAPJ01000062.1 GCF_000331775.1 Xanthomonas translucens pv. translucens DSM 18974 | reverse complement strand
CCGGTGGCCGGGGCCGCGACCGGGGCGGGGGCCGGCGCCTGGACCTGCACGGGCGCGGTGACCGGTTCGGGCGCCTCGACCACTTCGCGCACCGGGGCCGGCTGCGAGTGCTTCACATTGGTCACGGCGGGTGCCGGGATGTTCAACTGCGCCTTGGTCAGCGCATGCACCGGCAGCTTGCGCGGGGTGTTGCGCTGGTAGCTGGGCTTGGCGCTTTCCTCGCCGAGCTCGTTCTCGCGCAGGCGGGTCACTTCGTAGTGCGGCGTGTGCAGTTGCTCGTCGGCGACGATGACGATCGGCGCGTCGTGGCGCTTCTCGATCTCGCTGAGCGCGCGGCGCTTCTCGTTGAGCAGGTAGTTGGCGATCTCCACCGGGGCCTGCACCAGCACCTGTCCGGTGTTCTCCTTCATCGCATGCTCTTCGGCGACGCGGATGATCGACAGCGACATCGACTCGACGCTGCGCATGCGGCCGTGGCCGTCGCAGCGCGGGCAGACGATCTGGCTGGACTCGCCCAGCGACGGACGCAGGCGCTGGCGGCTCATCTCGAGCAGGCCGAAGCGCGAGATGCGGCCGATCTGCACCCGCGCGCGGTCGTACTTGAGCGCGTTCTGCAGGCGGTTCTCCACCTCACGCTGGTGTTTGTTGGAGGCCATGTCGATGAAGTCGATGACCACCAGGCCGCCGAGGTCGCGCAGGCGTAACTGGCGCGCCACCTCTTCGGCGGCCTCCAGGTTGGTCTGAAACGCGGTGTCCTCGATGTCGCTGCCCTTGGTCGCGCGCGAGGAGTTGACGTCCACCGCGGTCAGCGCTTCGGTCTGGTCGACCACGATCGAGCCGCCGGACGGCAGGCGCACGCTGCGCTCGTAGGCCGCCTCGATCTGCGATTCGATCTGGAAGCGGTTGAACAGCGGGATGTCGTCGGTGTAGTGCTTGAGCTTGCGCAGGCTCTGCGGCATCACCTGCTGCATGAACTCCTGGGCATCGCCGTACATCTCGGGGGTATCGACCAGGATCTCGCCGATGTCGGCGCGCAGGTAGTCGCGCAGGGCGCGGATGATCAGCCGCGATTCCTGGTAGATCAGGAACGGTGCCGGCTTGGCCAGCGCGGCCTCGGCGATCGACTTCCACACCTGCAGCAGGTAGTCCAGGTCCCACTGCAGCTCTTCGGCATCGCGGCCGACGCCGGCAGTGCGGATGATCACGCCCATGTCGTCGGGGATGTTCAGCTTGTCCAGCGCTTCCTTCAGCGCGGCGCGGTCCTCGCCCTCGATCCGGCGCGAGACGCCGCCGGCGCTGGGCGAGTTCGGCATCAGCACCATGTAGCGGCCGGCCAGCGAGATGAACGTGGTCAGCGCGGCGCCCTTGTTGCCGCGTTCTTCCTTGTCCACCTGGACCACCACTTCCTGGCCCTCGCGCAGCAGTTCGCGGATCGTCGCCTTGTTGTGGTCGACGCCGGCCTGGAAGTAGTCGCGGGAGATTTCCTTCAGCGGCAGGAAGCCGTGGCGCTCGCCGCCGTATTCGACGAAGGCGGCTTCGAGCGAGGGTTCGAGCCGCGTGATGCGGCCCTTGTAGATGTTGGACTTCTTTTGTTCCTTGGACGGCTGCTCGATGTCGATGTCGTACAGGGTCTGGCCGTCCACGATGGCCACACGCAGTTCTTCTGCCTGCGTGGCGTTGATCAGCATTCGCTTCATTGTTGCGTTCCTCGCGCTGCTACCGCGCGGAACGCCATGGGGTTTCGCTTCTGGTCACGCTTCGCCGCCCATCGCGCAGGCGCGGGGAGGGCAGCTTGGGTTTCCAGCGCTACGACACCACGGCGAGCCGCGGGAGCGCTTCTTTCTTTTAGGTGGTTCAGGACCGGCGGCGACTCCAGCCAGGCTGGGCGCCGCACGGGGCATGTTCAGCGCGGACGCTTGTGGCGTCCGGCGATGGCCGGGTAGGCCGGTGAGCCGCTAACATGGCCGCCCCGGGGGCGGTGGTCGCGCACTGTGCCGGAATCGTCGCAAGCCGGGCTTCTGGCCCTGCGCTAACTTCCAACGAAATCAAACCCTTATCTCGCCGCCCGAGTGTAACAGAATAAACTGCCTGATGACTTCCCCCCCGATCCCTCCCAAGCCGCGCGACGTCGCGACCAGCGCGGTGCGCATTCTCAAGGTCCCGGAAGACAGGGCCGGACAGCGCGTGGATAATTTCCTGCTCGGCCAGCTCAAGGGCGCGCCGCGCAGCCTGATCTACAAGCTGATGCGCAGCGGCCAGGTCCGGGTCAACGGCGGCCGCACCAAGGCCGAGCGCAAGCTGGAGGCGGGCGACGAGGTGCGCATCCCGCCGGTGAAGCTGCACGAGGAGGGCGAGAAGACCGCGCCGCCGGACGCGTTCATGGCCCGGCTGGAGGCGGCGATCGTCTACGAGGACGCGCGCTTGCTGGCGCTGAACAAGCCGTCCGGGGTCGCCAGCCATGGCGGCAGCGGGATCAGCTTCGGCGCGATCGAGACCCTGCGCGCGTTGCGCCCGAACCAGTCGCTGGAGCTGGTGCACCGGCTCGACCGCGACACCTCCGGGCTGCTGATCGTGGCCAAGAAGCGCTCGGCGCTTACCGAGATGCAGGCGCTGATGCGCGAGGACGACCGGGTCGAGGGCCGCGGCATCAGCAAGCGCTACCTGACCCTGCTGGTCGGGCGCATGCCCGACGGGGTGATGAGTGTGGACGCGCCGCTACACATCGGCCTGCGCCAGGGCGGCGAACGCCATGTGCAGGTGAACGCGGGCGGCAAGGAATCGCTGAGCCATTTCCGGGTGCTGGAGCGGCGCGGCGGGCATTCCTATTGCGAGGTGCGGATCGAGACCGGCCGTACCCACCAGATCCGCGTGCATGCCCAGCACCTGGGGCATGCGGTCGCCGGCGACGACAAGTACGGCGATGCGGCAGTGAACAAGCGCCTGCGCGAGCAGATCGGGCTCAAGCGCCTGTTCCTGCACGCCGCCTCGCTGGAATTCACCCTCGATGGCGGCAAGACCCCGTATCTGCTGAATGCGCCGCTGGCCGACGAGCTGGCCGAGGCGCTGAGCCGCCTGGGCGGCTGAACCACGCGCGGCCGGGCGGCGCTGTCGCACGCCGCCCGGCCTGTGCCGCCTACCCGTTGTGCTTGTCGTGCTCGTGGTGCGGCTCGGAGTGCGCTTGCGCCGGGCGCGGCGCCGGGCGCGGCTCGGCCGCGCGCATCGGCTGCTGCCGCGGTGGTGCGATCCGGGCCATGTGCTGCTCCTGCATCGGCGGACGCTGCTGTTCCTGTCGCGGCATGGCCTGAACGCGCTCAGGGAACTGCCGCATCGGCGCCTCCCGGTGCGCGGGGGCCTGCTGCTGGGCAGTGAAGGCGGCGAACTGGTGCGGCGCCTGCCGTGGCGGTTCGGACTGGGCGAATCGGGCCTGCTGCGCGCGCGCATCCTCACGGTGCGGTGCAGACATGGACAGCGCATGCGGCGGCGCTGCATGCGCCATCTGCATGTTGCCCATCGGCATTGGCATCGGCGCGTTGGCGTGCGGCGCCTGCGGCATGGTGCGGCGTTGCACTGCGGCGGCGTTGGCCATCGCCATGGCGTGGCGGGGATCGCTGGCGGACATCGGCATCGGCGCGTGCAGCGATTGCGCGAATGCCGGCTGTGCACGCGCATCGTGGCCAGCATCCCTTGCGTTCTGGCCGCCCAGCCCTGGCAGCGGCGCGCGCTGCGCGGCGTTTACGACGACCGGGCGGCCCGGTTGCAGCATCCGCTCATTGAAATGCGGCGTGGACAGCTGCGCATAGTCAAGCGCGTGGCGTGGCGCCGCC
>NZ_CAPJ01000063.1 GCF_000331775.1 Xanthomonas translucens pv. translucens DSM 18974 | reverse complement strand
CGCGGCAGCGGCAGGTGCCGGTTCGGCAGCGCTGGCTTGGCTGCGCTCGCTGTCGTCGTTCGACACCGTGGCGGCAGCGGCGACCGGCGCGCGCGGCGTCGGTTCTGCCGCGGCGGCCGGCGCCGCGTGCAAGGCGTCCAGCAGCGTGGTCTGCACCGGCACGTAGGCCGGCGCGCTGGGCGCTGCTTCCTCGACGATCGGTTGCGTCGCCGCAGCGGCTGCTTGCCGCGGCTGGGCAACCAGCGGCGACGGCGTTGCAGGTTCTTCGGCTGCTGCGGCCGGTGCCACTGCCGTTTCCGCTGCCGCCGCTGGCGGTGTTGCGGCGATCGGCGCAGGCCGTTCGACGATCGGCGTCGCGGTCGGTTGCGGCGCGGCCTCGATTGTCGCCTGCGTTGGCTCGGACGGTGCCGACTCCACGACGAACGACGGGGCAGGTTCCGCTGCAGGCGCTGCCTCGACCTGTGCGGCAGGCACGTCGCTGGCCGGCGGCAAGGGCGCTGCCACTACCGGCGTCGCTGCTTGCGCAGGCGCTGCCGCAACGGGTGCCGGTGCCGACTCCGGTGCCGACTCCGGTGCCGACGCCGGTGCCGACGCCGGTGCCGGCTCGGCAACGGCAGGAGCCGTTGCGATCGCAGCCACAGCGGCTGCAGCAACCGGCGCAGCCTGGGTTGCGGCAGGGTCGGTTCCGGTGTCGGTGACTGACGGGGCAGCAGCGACAGGCGTCTGCTCTGCAGCCGCCTGCTCATGACGCGGCGTACGTGGCGGCCGCGGCTCGCGCTTCTCCCGCGGGGCACGCGGCGCTTGCTGCGGCTTGGTCTCGGTGGCTTCGGCGGGGGCCGCATCGTCGTCGAAATCGAACTCCGGCTGGCTGCGGCTCGGCGCTGGTGCGGTTTCGCCGTCGCCTTCGCTATCGCCTGCATCCAGGTCGTTGTCGTCGAACGCTGCACCCTCGCTGCCGCTGCCGGCTTCGCCATTGACGCGACGACGGCGACGGCCGCCACGACGACCGCGACGGCGGCGGCCACCGGCTTCGCCATTGGCGTCGTCGCCATCGCCGTTCTCGCCAGCGGGGACGGCCTGCGCGGTTTCCGCTGCGCTCTCGCGCTCATCGACGCTCGCCTGCGCCAGGTTCGGCTGCGCTGCTGCCGCTGCCGCTGCCGCTGCCGGCGCGGCGCTGGTGGCCTCGCTGGCCGGTGCATCGCTGCTCAGCGCGGCTGCACCACCGGCCACGGCAGTGGCCGCGATCGTGGTGACGTCCTGCACAGCGGCAGGTGCGGTGACCGGCTTGACCGCACTCTCGTCCTGACGCGGCTGGCGCTGCGGCTTGTCGCTCTGCAGGGCGGCCTGTGCCGGGTCCTGCTGCGGCCTGGGTTGGCGCGGCGGGTTCTGCGGCTGCTGCTGCTTCGGCGCCTTCGGCTGCTGCGGCGGGTTCTGCTGCGGCTTGGCCTGCTGCGGCGCCTGTTCGTTGCGCGGCGGCTTGGCTGCAAGGTTCTGCTGGCCTCCCTGCGGGTTGCCGCCGCCGTTGCCCGGACGACGCTCGTCGCGGCGCACGTTGCCGCCATTGCCGCGTGCGGCATTGCCGCCCTGGCCGCCGTTGCGGTTGCCGTCGCGCCGCGCGTTGCGGTCGCCGCGGTCGTTGCGGTTG
>NZ_CAPJ01000064.1 GCF_000331775.1 Xanthomonas translucens pv. translucens DSM 18974 | reverse complement strand
TGAGAAGATGGAGCGATGAGCAAGACGAAGTATTCAGCGGAAGTACGTGAGCGTGCCGTTCGTCTGGTGCGGGAGCACCAGGGGGAGTACGGCTCGCGGTGGTCAGCGATCGAGTCCATTGCCTGGAAGATTGGCTGTTCGGCCCAGACGCTGTGCAATTGGGTGCGGCAGGCCGAACGTGATGCCAGCGAGCGTTCGGGTTTGAGCACGGACGAGCGTGCGCAGTTGAAGACACTGCTGCGGGAGAACCGTGAGCTGCGGCAGGTCAACGAGATCCTGCGCAAAGCCAGCGCGTATTTTGCCCAGGCGGAGCTCGAACGCCGCTTCAAGCTCTGACGGGGTTCGTGGGCGAACTGAACCTGTCCCACTGAAACGGACGCCGGGACGCTATACTTTCATCGCAATCTGGAGGCTTCCATGCTTGATCGCGCCAAGGCGGCCGGTCAGTTGGACATGTCGGTCAAGACGTTGGGCAATTGGGTGGACGCTGCGCGTGCCGAGTTCTCCCCGCCGCAAGCCGGTGAGTGAGATGGAGAGCGAGCTGGCTCAGCTCCTGGCCGAGAACGCCACGCTCAAAATGGAGCGCGAAATCCTAAAAAAAGCGACGGCGTGCTTCGCCAGGGAGTCCACGTGAGGTACGCCTTCGTCGCGCGTGAACGGACTCACTATCCGATCCGGATGTTGTGCCGCGTGCTGGCGGTGTCGGTCTCCGGCTTCCATAGGTACCTGCACCGTCGCGATCGCCCGGATCCGGAGGCGGCTCTGCGCGCGGACCTGCGCACGATCCACGCCGGCAGTCGTGGCACCTATGGGCGCCCGCCTATGGTCCGTGCGCTGCGCGCGTGCGCGCATGCCGTGGGCCACACGCGCATGGCCCGGCTGATGCGGGAGGAGGGGCTGCGTGGCAAGACCAAGGGCCGCTTCACGCCGCGCACGACGGACAGTCGGCATGGCCGGCTGGTGGCCGAGAACCGTCTGGATCGTCAGTTCGCTGTGGACAGCGCGGTGCCGGCCTGGGCCAGTGACATCACCTACGTCCCGACCCGCGAGGGCTGGTTGTATCTGGCCACCGTGCTCGATCTGCGGACTCGGTAGGTGCTCGGCTACAGCCTGTGCGAACGGATGCCCGACGATCTGGTGCGGCAAGCGTTCCTCAATGCTTGGTCGGCTTCGCCGGTCGGCGCCGGCGTGCTGTTCCACTCCGACCGTGGCAGCCAGTACGCAAGCGGCGACTTCGGCAAGACGCTGGCCGCGCACGGCTTCGTGCCGAGCATGAGCCGCAAGGGCAACTGCTGGGACAACGCCGTCGCCGAGAGCTTCTTCGCCACACTCAAGAACGAAGAGGCCACCGGTGTCTACGAGACCCGGATCGCTGCCCACGCCGCTATCGCCACCTACATCCATGGCTTCTACAATCCCACGCGCTTGCACTCGGCGCTTGGATACCTGTCCCCCAACGACTATGCCAAGACACTGAAGCAAGCCGCTTAACCCGCTGCTTCTTGGCGTCCGTTTTTATGGGGCAGGTTCAGCCCATGCCAAGCAGTTCAAGCGGATGCGGCGTGTGCTGCGCCGACAGCGCACGCTGCTGGGCCGGGTGATCCGGGACATCGTGCGCAAACGGCAGACGCTGGAAGACACCGCCCAGCAAGAGATGCGGGGGTGGGTGGAACGGGCCGAACGGCTCTGGCGCCAGCGGCGCAAGGACAAGCACAAGCGGTATGCCGTGCATGCTCCGGAGGTCGAGTGCAGATACTGTACCGAGGCAAGGCCAAGTCGCTCACACGCAGGCAGGGGCGCTGGATCAAGCGCCGCCAGGCGGTGGAAGCGGTGATCGGGCATCTGAAGCAGGAGCACCGGCTGGACCGCTGCTGGCTCAAGGGCGCGCAAGGCGATGCGCTGAACGCCATCGGCGCGGCTACCGGCGACAACCCGCGCCGGCTGATGCGTTGGATCGCGTTTTTGCGTGCTTGGCTCCGAGCCAGCGTGCTCGCGCCGATGGCGAAATCCACCGCAGTCGTTGCGGCGGTCATCTACTGACGGGGATTCTTCAGGGCCGACTAGAGGAGCGAACAGGCTGGTCACTCGCCCTGCGTGCCGAGCCTTGAATAAGTTCGGTGTGGTGTTTTTCAGCATGATGACAGCGCCGTGCGACTAGTGAGCGAACTGTCAAGGCTAGATGGTTTTGTCTACAAATTTCGGTTGCCCTGAACAGTTCACGCCGCTAGTCTGACCGTGCGGCGTTCGCTGCGTTGGGGTTATACGAGATGGCCATCAGGGTTTTTTTGGTCGACGATCACGCTCTTGTCCGTACCGGCATGAAGCTGATCCTTTCGAATCAGACCGATATCGAAATCGTCGGTGAGGCCGAGAGCGGCGAGGTCGCCATGCCGCAGATCCGCCAGCTCAAGCCGGACATCGTGCTCTGCGATCTGCACATGCCTGGCGTCAGCGGGCTCGAGGTCACCGAACGTATCGTCAAGGGCGATCATGGCACCAAGGTCATCATCGTGTCGGTGCTGGAAGACGGCCCGTTGCCCAAGCGCCTGCTCGAGGCCGGCGCGTCCGGCTACGTGGGCAAGGCGGGCGACGCGCAGGAACTGCTGCGCGCGGTACGCGATGTGGCGATGGGCAAGCGCTATCTCGGTGCCAACATCGCGCAGAATCTGGCGCTGGCCAACCTGGAAGGCGGCGGTTCGCCGTTCGATGCGCTGTCCCCACGGGAACTGGAAGTCGCTCTGCTGCTGACCCGTGGGCTGCGGCAGGAGGACATCGCCAAGCGCTTGAGCCTCAGCGCCAAGACGGTCAACACGCACAAGGCGCGACTGTTCGAGAAGGTCGGCATCCACGACAACATCGCGCTGGCGCGCCTGGCAACGCAGTACGGCCTGCTGGATCCGGCGCATCCACTGTAGCGCCGCGGGGTTTCCTTGCGCAAAGGAAAGTGACCTGACGGGTCGCTTTTTTTGTTCTCCTCGTGTGCATGCGCTGCCGTCGGATGTCGCCAGTTTGCAGGGTTTGCCTCGGGTGTCCGCCCGCGGCATCATCCGCGGCATGCACACCGTTGCCTCCATCCTGTGGCGAAGGCTCGACGCACCGGGCCATGACGCGTGCCGGCTGCAGCGCAACGCCAGCGCATGGCAGCTTGACGGCGCCGCCGTGTTCCGCCTCGAACACGGCCGCATCGGCCAGTTGCAGTACCGCGTGCAATGCGACCTGCACTGGCACACGCAATGGGGCACCGTGCGCGGCTGGCTCGGCGGCGGGACGGTCGACCTCGCGATCGCGCGCGATGTGCGTGGCCACTGGAAGCTCAACGGTCGGCCGGTGGCCGACGTGTCGCACTGCATCGACCTCGACCTCGGCTTCACGCGGGCCACCAACCTGCTGCAACTGCGCCGGCTTCGCCTGGCAGTGGGCGAGGGGCCGACGCCTCGGCCGCCTGGGTCGACCTCGACGGCGGCGGCACGCTCAGCGAGCTCGTGCAGCGCTACGCGCGCACCGCCGACGATGCCTACGCCTACCAAGCGAAGCGCTTCGGTTATGCGGCGACGCTGTGTGCGATCGGTGAGGGCTTCGTGCGCGACTATCCGGGGCTCTGGACCGCAGAGGCCTGAGCGGTCGCTCCAACTGCGAGCGTCTCCCCCGAGCGGTTCCCGATTCCGTTTTCGGTCCGCGCCGATCGCGTGCGCCCAAGCTGCCCACGGCCCGGATGTAGTGCGCGGATAGAGATGGATCCACGCCCAGACAAAAAAGCGGCCCGAAGGCCGCTTTTTTTCTGTTGCGAAGAACGGCGCCGGATCAGCTGGCGCGTTCCTTGTGCTCCTTGTCGTCGTCGCTCTCGCCTTCGCCGGACTTGGCGTGCGGCTGGTGCTGGGCGACAGCGACCGGCGCATCCGCCGGAGCTGCAGGCGGCGCAT
>NZ_CAPJ01000065.1 GCF_000331775.1 Xanthomonas translucens pv. translucens DSM 18974 | reverse complement strand
ACTATCTTTGTGGTAGCTTTTTATGAAGTTTCTGATGATTTCCATTCCGTACTCAGTGCCGATGCTCTCCGGATGGAACTGGACGCCCTCCACTGCGAAGCGGTTGTGTCGCAACCCCATCAAGTAGCCGTCTCCGCTCGCGGTCGCCGTGGCAGTCAGGCAAGGTGGAAGTGACTTGCGATCGACGATGATGGAGTGGTAGCGCATCGCCCGAATGCCTTGTGCGGGCAACCCGGCAAAACAGCCCAGACCATCGTGATGAACAAGGCTGGTCTTGCCGTGGACTAAGTGTTCCGCGTAAGCGAGTTTGGCGCCGTAATATAGGCCGATGGCCTGATGCCCAAGGCAAACGCCAAACACTGGGAGCTGCTTGCGATTGTGTTCCAAAAGTTGCAGGTAACCAGAGTCGCTCGGATGTCCTGGCCCGGGCCCAAGTAGGATCACGTCACAGACTTCCGGGTCTATTGCAGCGAACAGATCCGCCGCATTGCGCCGAACGACGCGCACTTCGCAATCAAGTTGACGGACGTAATCCACCAAGATATGCACGAAACTATCGTAGGCATCGACAATGGTGACGCGCGTGCTCATGCCAACTCCTGGTCGGTTATCGCATTGAATACGGAGCCCAGCTTATGTAGCGTCTCGCGGTATTCGCTTTCTGGAACAGAATCCGCAACGATGCCAGCCGAAGCCCTAAGCGTGTAGACGCCATCATGAAACACCGCACTACGAATGCAGAGTGCGGTGTTGAGATAATTGTTTCCGATTCCGATGAGTCCGACAGCTCCGGCGTACTGCTCACGAGCACTATCCTCGATCGAATCGATGAGCTCTATCGCGCGAATCTTAGGGGTTCCCGTCATGGTCCCTGCTGGGAATGCAAGCATAAACACGTCGTATTTGTCGCGCTCCCTGTCAACTTCGCCGCTTACGTTCGAAACCATGTGATAGACATGGGAGTACTCCTCAATAGCCATCAGTTCGGTCACATTAAGCGAGTGCGGGAGACATGTTCGGCAGATGTCGTTTCGACACAGATCCACCAACATCAGGTGCTCGGCGACTTCCTTTTCCGAACCATGAAGGATGGCTTTGGCTTGTTCGCCAGAAAGGCCGCCAGCCTTTCCGACAGTTCCGGCAATGGGGCGCATTACGATTCTCTGCCCTTCGGTGCGCACAAAAAGCTCTGGACTGGCCCCTACCACTGTCCGGCTACCTGCGGTGAAGAGATACATGTATGGCGATGGATTTCTCTCGCGCAATCGTTTATATAGTTGCAGGGGTGACATCCCCGACTGGATCGTCAGCTTTTGACCGATCTGGATCTGATAAACATCTCCTAAGCCGATGTGTGTCAGTGCTTGACGACACTTCCCTAAATAGGCTTCGCGTGTGGTTTCGTAGCGCAGTTCAAAGGCGGTACAAACCACGTCCTGATGCTCATGCGGGCAAACCGCAGCCTCCTCGCAAAGGGCAGCAATGCTTGCTGCCGAGACTGCGTCTTCTTCTACCACACCATAGTGGGTTACAGTTGCCACGTCCTCCTGAAGCGAAACTAGGGTTCTGTACAAGCCGAGCGCAATATCGGGGCCCTGCTGAGCATCATCGCGTTGCCCGAGGACCGGCTCGATATAACTGATGGTTTCGTAGCCCCAGTAGCCGAACAACGCGAGCGGGACTTCACCCTGTTGTCCAGATACACAAAATGCTCTTTCGAGCTGTCGCAAAAAATTCCACAGCTCTCGGCGGGACGGCAAGGTGTAGTGCCGCGCTTGATTTGCGTATTCGCATGCAAAGCAATGAAGATGTGGCGCAATGGCTTCAAGCACGACGTTCGTGCCAGTAAGGCGAACGCAAACCCCACGAACCTCGATCGTGAGAAGTGGATCAGCAGCAACTAGTGTAGAACGAGCGTCTGAAGTTCGGCCAAGGGATTCGAGCAGAACCATTTCGCTTCTTGGGAATCGCTCCGACAAGGCCTCGTAAATAGGCAGGCCAAGTTCTAGAAAAGCACGCTTTGGAAGCTGCAACGTAAGTGTAGTGGCGACCAGATCTAGCACGGTCAAGGTTTCCTGTATCTGTGTACCGGTACAAGAGTACACCTGCGAATGTGGCCACTGCAAGTGCCCGCTTGATATGGGCGATTCACTCGTCGCTGAACCGCCCCGGGATTCCGGGAGGCTCCAACTCTTGAGAAGACC
>NZ_CAPJ01000066.1 GCF_000331775.1 Xanthomonas translucens pv. translucens DSM 18974 | reverse complement strand
GCCGTCTGCATCAGGTGTTGCTGGCCGAACTTCGCCGCGCCGACCGGCTCGATTTCAGCCGGGCCAGCCTGGACGCGGCCAGCGTGGCCTCCCCCCGGGGGGCGCCTATACGGGGCCGAACCCGACCGACCGCGGCAAACGCGGCAGCAAGCGGCATGTGATCACGGATCGGCACGGCGTCCCCCTGGCGTTCTGCGTGACCGGGGCCAACCGGCACGATTCGGTCGTATTCGAGGAACGGGTCGATGCATTGCCCTCCATTGCCGGCAAACCTGGACGGCCACGACGCTGGCCGGACAAGCTGCATGCCGACAAGGCCTACGACATGGATCGGTGCCGGGACCACCTGAAGCGACGAGGGATGACCCCACGTATCGCCCGCAAGGGCGTGGAACGCAACGATCGCCTGGGCCGATACCGCTGGGTGGTTGAACGCACGCATGCCTGGTTTGCCGGCATGGGAAAACTGCGGACCCGCTTCGAACGCCGGATCGATATCCACCTGGCTCTGCTGTCCATGGCCTGTTGCATCATCTGCCTACGGCGACTTCCAGAGTTTTGTTAGCCGCTCTAAATGCTGCGATCTCTTTCGCCACCGTATCCGTGCGCTCCAGCATGGGCATATGGCTGCATCGATCCAGAACCACCGACTGCAAACGCGCGCCGAGCCCTGCCTGCAGCGACGCCAGTGCGGAGACATCAATGATTCTGAGCCACCCCCGATTTCTCGGACAGGTTAATTAGGGAACAACCGCCATCTTCTCGAACTCGGCCGGCGAGCGGTAGCCCAGCGCACTGTGCAACCGCTGCCGGTTGTAGAACACTTCGATGTACTCGAACACTTTCCCGCGCGCTTCGTCGAGACTGGCAAAGCGCTCGTGGTGCGTCAGTTCCTGCTTGAGCGAACTGAAGAAGCTCTCCATCACGGCATTGTCGTAAGGCATGCCCTTGCGGCTCATGCTCGCGACCAGCCCGGCTTCCTGCAACTGCCGCTGATACGCACCGCTGGTGTATTGCGTGCCCCGATGACTATGGTGGATTGCGCCCTGCGCTGGCCGCCGGCGGTGCAGGGGCATGGCCAGCGCAGCGCTGGCCAACGCCTGGTCGGCCCGCTCGCCCATCGCCCAGCCCACGATCTGCCGGCTGTGCATGTCCAGCACCGCCGCCAGGTACAACCAGCCCATCCGGGTCGGTATGAAGGTGATGTCCGCCACCTTGAAAGGCCAGCCTGCCAAATTTGATAGTGAAATCGTGCAAAATAAGCAACACGCGGCCACGCGGCATACAACACACATAGCAGTGCAAGCCCCAGCAGGACCACAGCCCTATGACGACGAGGCTTATTCTTCGGAATCATGGCATTCATGCGCCCGCACCGGATGGGAAACACCGCATCCTGCGATAGCGCAATTATCCAACTCCGCGCATTCGTCTTCCCATACAATCTTGCGGTCCCGCGATGCCGCCTGTTGGGCGAGCGGACCATAAACTCGCGCAATCTCACGCCGCCGGATCTTCATGGTGGGCGTCACAAGTCCTTCTGCGGGCATCCATAGAGCCTTGGCGATCAGGATGCGATCAACGCGTGCCGACACTTCGAGCTTAGCATTAGCGTGTGCAATCACGTCGGTGAGGTTCGACTCGACTTCTAGCCTGGACTGAGATTGGGCTTGCGGCTTAAGGGTGATCACCAAGGTCGGCTTCAGTCGCTCGGAACTTAGCAGGCACATCTGTGCGATCATGTGGCTTGTTACGGCGCTTTCCACGTCACCGGGAAATAGCGAGGCCCCATCAGGCGTAATCAGCTTGTCGCCGAGTCGGCCGCGAATCGACAGAAATCCATCGGCATCTAGGATCCCGATATCGCCGGTACGGAAGTAGCCATCCGCGGTGAGCGCTTGCGCAGTGCCATCAGGGTCGCCGAAGTAACCATACATGGTGCCAGAGTGACGACACTGGAGTTCGCCATCAACCGCAATCCGGAGCTCAGCTCCCGGCAGTGCACGCCCCACGGTACCGACGCGTTCAGATCCTGCCAGATTGCACGCCACATAGCCGCAATTCTCGGTGGATCCGTAACCCTGCCGAACACCAACACCGAGCTCGGCGAACCAGTTGATCAGGTCATCTGCCGCCTTAGCGCCGCCCACTACGCACAACGCAGCTCGGTGCAGGCCAAGTCTGCGACGCAACGCGTATGCGACTCCGCGGCCTACCAATGGGACGCGTAACCATCGCTGCAGGCGGGCGGGCGGCACCCGATCCAGTATGGCACCACGCATGCGTTCATAGACCTGCGGCCCGCCGGTAAAGAACGTCGGCGCTACCTCGACTAGGGTGCGGCTGAGCGACTCCAGCTTTTCCAAGAAGTGAATTTCTGCCCCGACCAACAGACTTAGAGCCTCGCAAGTGAGGCGCTCTTGCGCATGCGCAAGTGGCAGGTACGAAAGCAGCCGCTGCTTCCCGTTTGGCTTGAACACGTGTGCGAGTGCCATGCGCGCGGTATACGCGATGTTGCCATGCGTTAACATGACTCCTTTCGGTCGCCCGCTTGTACCGGATGTGTACAAGAGCATCGCCACTTCGCCGACCAGCGGCGGCGGCCGATTCTCGATAAGCAAGGGAGAATGCTGCGTGACCAGTTGATCCCATGACTGCTCCATCTGCGGCACAGTTGGATATGGAAGCGAAATCGTATGCATGCTGGCGGGCACGGCTGCCAGAGTGGTAGCTAGGTCCTCTGATGGCCCAATGAAGATGGCAGCGGCATCCGTGTGCGCCAGAATGAACCGCGTGTTGTCCAAAGACTGGCCCGGAAACAGACCGACTGGCACGTACCCCGCCAGCATGATCGCTATATCTGCCAGGATCCAGTGCGCGGTATTACGTCCGCTAATGCAGATGCGAGATCCGGCGGGAAACGCCATGGCACGGAGCGCAGAAGCGATGCAGCAAACCTCGTGTGCCGCTTCACCCCAACTGATGGTGCGCGTGCGGCCATCGATTGGCTGATGGAGCCAGGGCCGATCCGCAAACTGACGCGCGCGACCAAGAAAGCAGCCGACTACATCGAATGCCGGATCGATTCTAGCGTTGTCGGAACTCTGATCTGCTAACGACATATCACCTCCACAGTGCACTATCCACCTGATTGCGCGCTCGGATTTTCGCTATTCCAAAGACGCCTGCCGACCTCCACCATGCGATCCAGCATTTCACACATTGCCTGGGTCGCCTCCGCATCGCAGGCACCGCCCACGAACGTCGCCGGAAATCCCGCGCCCACCAGAATCATCTTATTGAGCAGGATATTCAGGACGATCTGCGAATAGATGCTGGTATGGGCATAACGCCGTCCCACCACAACGATGCCGGCAAGCTTGTCGCGCAGTGGGCGACCGAGCGGGCGCAAGAAGCCGTAGCCGACACGTTCCAGAAACGCCTGAAAACGGCTGTTCGTGCCGTACGCATGAACCACTGGCACATAGATCACAGCATCGGCGTCCAGCATCCGCTGGGTTAATCCGTGCACCGAGTCGTTCACGGCACACGGCTGTAAATCGCAAGCATTATCCGCATCGCAAAGGTCGATCCGGTATTCGCGAAGGTAGATGAAATCGCAACTCGCCCTTTCATTCAGATACGTCTGAATCAGACGGCAAACTTTTTCGCTCTGACCTTCGCTTCGACTGGATCCGACGATGATACAGAACTTCATTAGTCGGCAGGCGTGCTGGAATTGCAAGTGGCCCCCTTGGCGAATGTCGCAGCAATCAGGCTGCGCTTCTGCTCGTCGTCAGAGATTGGCGGTACTCACGCTCGACCTGCTCGAGTATTTGTCCTGTCAGGTAGAGCGTCGTCGTGGCCACGTCGATTATGTCCTCCTGCTCTGAAAGCGACAGTGCATTTTCTCCAATGGCCTCAATTACCTCCTCGGAATGCTTAGCATCGATGTCGGAGTGAGCGACGAAGAAGCTCATATCCTTTGGAGTGAGGTTCAGATCCTTTGAAATCTTCTTTAGGATCTCGTCAATGTGTCCGTAGCAGCTTTCAGCCCAGTAGCTGTAGCCCAAGCGGGCAATGGCTCCGCGTTCGAGGGCAACTTGGTACAGATAGGCAATGAGCGCCTGCGTTGCCGGAAGTGGCCGCTGCTGCAGCCGTGCAGGATCATGGAGTCCCTTGACGGTCAAATCATGGACGACCATCGCCTCATGCCCGAGCTCCTCAAGTGCATGCTTGTATACGAAGCGAAGCAACTTCCGCTTCTGTGGGTCGGTCTTGTATGCAGCCGTCGCCTGATTGACTGAGTTGTGCCGCGTGTAGTGATAGATCTGCTCCATCAGCAGACGGTAGAGATCGGTGGTGACTGGCTGTGCCAAGACTTGGTCCCAGAAACGACCAGCTCGAATGTAATCCCACTCCTGCGCTACCGCAGCTTCAAGACGCGCGATGAAATCCGTACTCATGGTTACTCCTCAAAAATCAGGTTGATTAGACTGTATTGCTTGGTCGAAATACCTGGCGCCGGTATGCCTGCTGCGATTACCCGAGCGCCCACGCGTTGATACAGGCGTACAAAATGTGGTTGGCACAGGGCGACCAGTCCGCTATGGATGGTCCACTCGCGAACCCAGCCAAAACATTGCCGTAGCGCGTCCGTTGCCACTGTCGTACCACGCATGTCCTCACGCACCACCAGGCGATTGACTTCCAGCAGGCTCTGCGCGCCGGTCAGTGCGCGCACATCAGCAAGACGTTCGCTCAGGGTCAGCCCGTGGCCCACTGATGTCAGGCGCGCTCCACCCACCAACTCATCGTGCATGTAGAACGCGAATTGGTAGGACGCCTGGTTCCGCATTGCCTCCAGTTCCTGGAACATGATTTCTCTGGCTGGATTGCTTCCGATGTACTGGTCACGCCAGTATTTCAGCTGTTCTAGATCGCTGGAATGAGAGCCGAGCAGCGCGATGGCAAGAGTCATCGCGCGCCGAGTCTCGCCAATAGCGTTTCGGTAGTCAGTTCTGCGGCCTGGTCGTCGGAAGAAATGGCTTCGCGGCCATCAATTAGACGTGCCGACTTCCATTTTATCCATCCCCCCATGTTAACGTGCTCAGAAAGATCGTTTACCATCATCGGCGTGCACTCGCAGGCTAAGCGTTGCTGTACATTATCGCGGATCTTCTGCAACAGAGCCTTGGTGGCGTCTGCCTCCAACCCCGGCACCTCAAGCTTGGCCAGCAGCGTGTCATTCTCCGCCTGCTTCCCAATTAATATCTGATAGCCAACGCAGCCGAGAACATCCTGCATGAGCGCAGACTCGATCTGCGCCGCCGTATAGTTCTTGCCATTAATCTCAACCGCGTCACGAACGCGACCTACGACTTCAATGTCGAAGGCTGCGAACAGGTTTTCACCGCCGTTGTCGGTGAGGGTCACAATGTCCCCGGTGCGGTACCTGATCAACGGCTTTACACCGTCAACCAAGCAGGTCACTACGAGTTCGCCATGCCCGCAAGCACCGAGCCTCTCGCCCGTTGTTGGATTGACGATCTCGAATATGTAGTTAGGCACGTGCGGGCGCAAGCGATTTTCGCGTGTAGCTGAAGCGATTACGAAGGCTTCCTGCGAACCGTACAGGCTGTTGTAAACGCGCGCACCCCATAGGCTCTCGAGATTGGCTGCAAGCTCGGGCGTGCACAACTCTCCACTGAGCATGAATACCTTTACCTTAAAATCTCGCTTTGGATCCAGTCCACGACGCAGTGCTTCTTTCGCCAAGGTCATTACCTGGCCCGGAGCGGTAGCCACGATCTCGACATCAAGCTTGCGCAGCAGGTCCAGACACTTTTCGAAGCCTATGATCGGCGAGCCCGGCCATATCTTGGCTACACACATATCGAGGTCGTAGCCGATGGCTCCAAGCGTGTCTGTGAAGGAATGGGCCTCGGTTGGTCCGAGGACGGCCATCACCGGCCGATGCTGTTCCGGAAAGTTCGCACGGACGATGTCTTCGTAAGCATGTTTGAGTTGCAGATTGCTCGCGTAGCTCTCCTTTTTGTCTCGAGGACACGGTGTCGCGGCACCGGTCGTGCCGGTAGTCTCGTAGTAGTAAATAGCATCATTGATTGTGCCTGACATTATGTCGGCCATCTGCTCCCGCAAGTCGTCCTTAGTAGTGAACGGGATTGCTTCGAGCTGATCGATTGTGATGCTGTCCACGTCAACATTGTCGAGACGAGAGGCATAAAAAACAGAATTATCTTTGGCGTGCTTGAGTACTGTCCGCAATTGCTGCTCCCGCCACGCGGCGAGCGCGACTCGACTGATTGTGCCGTTGCGGTAGGCATAATCGATTGGGTTATAGCGCTCTTTGAATGCATCGAGATTTTCGCGAGGCGACATCGGTTACCTACTATCTTCC
>NZ_CAPJ01000067.1 GCF_000331775.1 Xanthomonas translucens pv. translucens DSM 18974 | reverse complement strand
GTGCACGCGCGCCTGCTCGCCGCGCCGCTGCCGGCGCTCGCCGGCGCCAGTTCGGCGGAAATCGCCAACGTGCTCACCTACAACATCGAGATCATCGTCCAGGGCTTCAGCGCATTGCTGCAGTTGCTGGTGGCGGCGATCACCGCAGGCGTCAGCCTGGGCATCGCCTTTCTGGTGTCGCCGGCCCTGGTGCTGGCGCTGCCGCCGCTGCTGGGCCTGGCGGTGCTCGCGTTCCGCATCTCCGGCCAGGAACAGGCGCGGGTGAGCCGCCAGTACGTCGCCGACATGACCCGGCTGTTCTGGCTCAGCGAGGATTTCCCGCGGCGCCTGCGCCACGTGCGTTCGTTCGAACGCGAAGACCTGGAGAAAAGCGGCTACGACGCGATCTCCAGCCGGCTCAGCCATGGTTACTGGCGCCAGCAGGCATTGGTCGCATCGGGCCGGCTGCTGCTCGAACTGAGCGCGGTCGCCGCCATCGCCGCGATCATGCTGCTGGCCGGCCTGTGGCACGGCATCGACCGCGGCGCGCTGATCACCGTGGGCCTGTTGCTGGGACGGCTGCTGCCGTACCTGGTCTCGACCCGGCAAAGCTTCCAGCAACTGCGTTCGGCGGCACCGGCGCTGGAGCTATGGCAACACTATGTGCGTCTGGGGACGGCGAGGGCGCTGCCGGCAACGCCGCACACGGCCGCGCCCATGCAGGGCCCGCTGCGGATCCACAGCATCGGCTTGGCGCCGCCGCTGGCCGCGGTTGCGATCGGCGAACTGATCCTGGCGCCCGGCAGCATGACCCTGATCTGCGGACACTCCGGTGCCGGCAAGAGCAGCCTGATGGACGTGCTCGCCGGCATGGTCGAACCGCGCGTGTTCGCGGCGCAATGCGATGGGGACGCGCTCGATTTCGCTGCCTACCGCGCCCTGGTCCAATACGGCGCCTATGTCGGCCAGAGCGTGCGTCCGTGGCAGCACACGGTGCGCGACTGCCTGGCCTGGGCCGAGCCAGGCGCGAGCGCAGCGGCGATGTGGCAGGCGCTGCGCGACGTCGGCTTGGCCGCACGCCTGCACGAAGGCGCGCAAGGCCTGGACACGACCCTGAGCGGCGCCGCCGCCAAACTCTCCGGCGGCGAACTGCAGCGCCTGCTGCTGGCGCAGGTGATCCTCAGGCAACCGCGGATCGCCCTGTTGGACGAAGCCACCAGCGCGCTCGACGCCGTCTCGGAGCAGCAGGTGCTGGCGACGCTGCGCCAGCGCCTGCCGCGCACCGCGCTGGTCGTCGTCTCGCACCGGACCAGCCTGTCCGACGTGGCCGATCGCTGCCTGCACATGGCACGCCCGGCATCGGCGCCACTGGCGATGGCGCAAGCACCGCACTGACCGGTGTCGCCTGCGGGCGCGATCGGCGATGGCGCGCCGCACTGCGAAAAACACTGGTCCGTATTCCTGCCTTAGCGCCCATCACAGGCAATGGCGCAAGGCCATGGGCAGGGCGTTCACCTAGCCGCCAGGAGCGGCGTTCTGAACGACACGATGACCAGCAGCGCCGGCGGACTATTGAAATGGATGGCCTTGCTGCTGATGACCGGCGATCACGTGGCGAAGGTGCTCGGCGACGGCTGCTTCCCGGTCGTCTCCGAACTGGGCCGTATCGCGTTCCCGCTGTTCGCCCTGGTCCTGGCCTACACAACCTGGCGCCGACGTGCTCAAGTCCGTGCGCAGGCTGCTGCTGTGGGGCATTCTGGCCCAGCCGGCACATGCACTGGCGTTCGGCTACTGGGTGCCGTTCAATGTGCTGCTGAGCGTTGCCCTGGCCGCGGCGGTGATCTGGAGCATCCAGCGCAGCGAATGGCTGCTGCTCGGCATGTGCGCCCTGGCCGTTCTACCGCTGCTGGACTACAACTGGAGCGGATTGATTCTTGTGCTTGCCGCCCTGGGGTGGTGTTCCGTTTGCGCATTGTGCCGCATGCGCCACGCCAGGCTGCGCCGCGCAACGGTTTTCGTGACTGGAGCGAAAGCCGCACCGTGCGCCTCTCGGTGCTCCAAGGGTCGTTCGTGCCGCTGTGCTGTTGGAACGTTAGCGGCTGGGCGTTGCTGGCGAACCGCGATTTCCCCATTCCACGCACGCGCTGGGCGTTTTACATCTACTACGTTGGGCATCTGGCGCTGCTTGCGGCGCTGGCGCGAACGATGGCGGTGCATGCTGCTTGAGAGTTTGCCGCACTGTGGGGCACTGATACGTCGGGCGGGATAATGTGACCTTATCCCGCCCGAGGCGATTGGGTGGGCGGAGAAGGAGAAATCGCTGCTTTTTGCAAGAATCCCGGCCGCCTCTGCAACGGGGCCTGCGATGATCGGCAGCCCTGACTGGTGCTTGGCTTACGCCGCGTCAAGGGCTGGACTCTTCCCAATCCTCGATCTCGTCGCACCCTGGCGGCGAAGCCACGCGACTGAAAGCCGCTAGCGCAGGGGCTTCCAGTTCGCGCTTCTCGGCCGGTGCGGCGCCGCCGAGCTTCAGCGCAAATGAGCGTTTATAGAGGTCATGGAATTGCTCCTTGAGTTGGAAGGTATGCGGCGTGTGGAACTGGATTTCCCAGAGCGCGCCTTCCGGGCTTCGCAAGGTGACATTGATTGCCTTGAAGGTTTGCCGGTACATGCTGAAGCGGTTGTTCAGCTTGACCCGTGCATGCCCCTGGTCGTCCAGTGCGGCCAGCACACCGCGCAGGCCGGCGGTGAAGTCCTGCGGTTCCAGTACCACGCTGTAGCGCAGCGCGTCGTTTATGTCGGCCACGGCTTCTTCCAAGGTCTGCTTTTTCAACGCCATCCGCTGCTCGAGCTTTGCCAGCAGCGAGCCGTGCGACTTCAGTTGATGCTGTGTTCCCTCCAGTCGCCCACCATGGGGCGCGGCAACACGCATCAGCATGTCGGTGACCTTGGGTTCCATTTCGCGAGCACGGGTCAGCAAGGCCTGCGCCTGCAGCGCAATGTCCTCGCGCCGAACCTCGCGCAAACGCGCTGCCGGCGGCGGCGGCGGGGCGATCAGGCCTGCCTGCTGTAGCGCGTCAAGCGCGTCTTCCATGACACCCGCAGCCATCGACGGCATGTCCTTCAGCAGTCCCTTGGTCCGTTCGGGATCGAAGCGACCCTCGTGCATGGCCCGGGCGGTCGCCTTGCCGTACGGCACGATGGACACGCGCTTGGCGAACGCCCGCTCGGATCGTTCGCACGCCTCCACGATCTTGGCGAACAACGCCGTGCCAGTGTCAGACTTCAGCGCATCGGTGCCGACCTTGATCGCGATGGTGAAAAGGTTGCGCATGCTCAGTTCAGGCTCATCCTGGACCAGCCCCGGTTGCCCGTTCGGGAACTGCACGTGCGATAAGCGGCACACCGGGTAGTTGTCGAGGATGGCCTGAATGCGCGCTTCTACGCCAGGCGCGGCCTCGTAGGCCTGGGCAAGCAGCGGAAACGCCTCAGCCAATGCGTCGGGCAGACGCGGCGCGTCGCTGCTGGCGGCCGAACCCGGCGCAAGCCCAGCCAGCTGCGCGTGCAGCAGCTCGGCGGCTTCGCGCGCCTCGGGCATGTGGGCGCGTCCGATCGCCTCCTGCGCCTGGGTGCGTAGTTCCGCCAACATCTGCGGATCGCGGGCGTCGTCTTCGAGCATCTCGCGCAAGCCGTTGCGCAGGGCGGGCTCGATGCCATCGTAAGTGCCGAACATCATGCTGCGCGCCATCGCCTCGCGCAGCTCGTCGGGCTGCGCCATGAAGCGCGACGCCAGGGTGGCGGCCGCGCTTGTGATGTGCTGACCGCGTTTGAAGGAGATGATCTCCGACAGCCGTCCGGCCTGGTAGTAGCCAGTGACGGGGTTGATGGCCGGCGTGGCCGTCTTCGGTGGCTTGAAGGACTGCTGCCGACCGAGCCTCACCTCGCGCTCGGCCATCACCCGCGAAATCAGCGCGGCCAGCTTGGGGTAGCCTGCGTACACGAAGGCGTCGTCCCCGTCGGTATCCATGTTGCGCTTGCGCAACTCGGCGATCGGCAGTGCGCCCAGACGCCCGGGCTCCACGATGTCCTTGAGCCGCAGGCTACCGGTGCTGCGCATGTCGCGCGGCAAGGCATCGCGGTCGCGGCCGGTGGTCCAGCTCGACAGCGTCTTGAGATCCTCCTTGGAGCAGACCAGATCCTTGTTGGCGAAATCGGCCGGCCAGTTTGTCTTCGGCACCACGATGAGCATGCCCTTGCTGTGCAGCATCTGCGGGTCGTCGTCGCCCGATCCGTCGTCGAAGCCGGTGTAGCTGTACTGGATGCCGAACGACTGCGAGAGGAACTCGGCGGTGGCGTCTTCCTGCGCCACGGTCGCGACGCGCTCCTCCGGCACCGGCAACAGGTTCTCCTTGTCGTAGGGCGGCTTGCCGAGTAGCAAGGGACCGCCTGCGGCGTCGAAGGCCTGGCTGCGCTGCCGCGGCAGGTGCACCTTGTCATCGGCGGACGGCACCGCCCTGACTCTCTGGCCCTGGTAGCCGCCGCCGACGGCAAGCCTGTACGTCGAGAGTGGCTCAACCGAGTCAAGCGGTAGCGCCTTCAGCCGCTGCTGCATCGCCTCGTGCGCCTCCCGCAATGCTGCCTCGTCGCGCGGAAAGTGCTGCAGCGCCTGCGCTGGCATCATCGAAGGACCCTTGTCCACGGCCAGAAGCGCGAGCTGCTCCTGGCTGGCCTGGCCGGCCTGCGCCGCTTGCCAGGCGTCGTAACGCTTGCGGAAGGCAGGGATGCACAAGGCCACCTCCAACTTCAGAAAGCCGCAGCCATCGTTGGGGCATAGCGCCAGCGGGCTCCCATCCGATGCCAACGGCTTGAACGGGTGCGCAGGGCCTTGGACGTCATCGAAAAAGCCCAGGCGCAGCGTGCCCTCGACGACATGGTCGCTCGGGACCATCTCCAGCAGCGAGCGCTGCATGCGCGACCAGTCCTCACGTTGCGGGGCGAGCTTGGCTGCGAGTTGCATCAGGCTGCTGCCCGGGACGGTGTCGGCATAGCGGAACGCTGGCAACAGCGAGGTCTTTTCAGGTCGGCTTGGCAGCGACAGGCCGTTGCTGGCAGATTTTTTGCCATCGGCGCGGCTGCCGCCGAACATGTCGAAGCGCCATGGCTCATCCTGATAGTTGAACGTACGCGCCAGCATGAACGTCGAAATCGCCCCCGGCAGCTGGACTTCTACCAGCGGCAGGCCGGTCAGACGCGCGAACAGCGAGTACGGCTTGTCCGCTTCGGCCAGATTGTTCGAGATTTCCTTGCCCCGCATGTCGACCACGACATGCGTCGTGCTGCCCGTGCCGGTGACGGGTGCGGCAGGCTGGCCGGGAGCTGAGCGCATGCTCAAGCGCCCGCTGTCCAGGTCGAAGCTGCTCGGTGGATGGGCCTGCGCAATCTTCGCCGACTCCTTCGCCATGCGCAGGTCCAGCGTGTCAAACACCTGGTCACCGGCCTCGATCTGCGCGATCAAGTTCCAGCTCATCTCGCCCAGGTCCGCCTCGATGGCCTCGCGGGTCCGCTCCAGCGTCCGCTCTACCCATGTCGTCAATTGCTCGCGGCGCTGCTGCACTTGCTTGCGCGCGCCTTCGACATGGCGCGTCTTCCATTGCCGGGAGACCACGCCATAGGCCTTGAGCACCTGGAAGAAGGACAATGCCGGGCATCGCGTTGCGTGCTGTTCGGTGTCGGCCGAAGCCTGCGCTCCAGCGCCGCCCAGGTACAAGTCGATCTTGCGCTCGGCAATGGGCTGCAACGCGTTGAACACGCGCAATGCGCGTCTGCGATGGCGAGGGCTCAGCTCCGGGTTGCGGATCAATGGCAACAGTCCCATGCACAGGCTGCCGAGACCCTCAAGGCTGGTTTCACGTAATCCGTCGTCCTGCGCGAGCGCCGAAACCCGCTCCAGTGCTGGCCCTGCCAGCGGACGCATCTGGCGATGCAGTTGCGCCGATGCAAGGGCCTTGAAAATCACCCCGATCTCTCCGGCGGGGGCTGACTCAAAACGTTCGCGGTGCAACTCCAGGTGCCCGGCTATCGCCCGCAGTTTGGCGCCACCCAGGGCTTGCAACTGTTCATCGTCCAAGTCCAGCAGGCGGGACATCGCGTTGGCCACCATGGTCAGCCCACGCATATCGAACTGCTGCCACGGCAACGCGGCCGAGCCGGTGCGTTCGGCGAGCAGCACCGCTGCTGTTTGACACGCCGGCCTTTCGAGGCCGTTGCTCAGCGCATTGAGTGACATTGCCACGTCTAGCGCCTGCATGGCGTGTCGCAGCTTGTGGTCCTCCGTCAGCCTGTCGGCCAGCACGTCGATGGCCTGCTCGCAGTTCGCACGTCCGGGCCATCTGCTCAGGGCGTTCAACACGTTGGCCACGCCTTGCAGGTCGAGGCCGTTGCACAACTCGGGATCGTCGGCCAGGCGCGAGGCCAGCGCAGTGGCGGCATCCTGGCACTCACGCGTGTCGGGCCATTTGCTCAGGGCGTTCAACACGATGGCCACGCCTTGCGCGTTGAGGTCGCCGCACACCTCGGGCTCGTTCACCAACCGGGATGCCACCCTGCTGGCGGCATCGGCACAGACTGGCATGCCGGGCCATTTGCTCAGGGCATTCAGGGCGATGCCCAGTTCCTGCTGTTCGAGGGCGCCGCACAATTCGGGATCTTTGGCCAGTCGCAAGGCCAGTGCGTTGGCGGCGTCGTTGCAGTCCGGCGTGTCGGGCCATTTGCTCAGGGCGTTCAGCGCAATGGCCAAGCCTTGCGGTTCGAGCGCGTCGCACAACCCGGGATCGTCGGCCAAGCGTGAGGCCAGTGCCTCGACGGCGGCAGCGCAGAGCAATGTGTCGGGCCATTTGCTCAAGGCGTTGAGCGCTTGGGCCATATCTTGCTCTTCGAGGGCGTCGCACAACACGGGATCATTGGCCAGTCGCGCCGCCAGCGCCTCCGCGGCGGTGGCGCACACCGTCGTGCCGTGCCATTTGCTCAGGGCATTCAACGCGTTGGCGACTTCTTGTGGTTTGAGGGCGTCGCACAACCCGAGATTGCCGGCCAGTCGCGCCGCCAGTGCCTTCGCGGCGGTGGCGCACACCGTCGTGCCTGGCCATTTGCTCAAGGCGTTGAGCACGTTGGCTATGTGTTGCCCTTCGAGAGCTTCGCATAACCCGGGGTCGTCGGCCAGTCGCGCCGCCAGCGCCTCCGCGGCGGTGGCGCACACCGTCGTGCCGGGCCATTTGCTCAGGGAGTTGAGCGCGTTGGCCATGCCTTGCGCGTCGAGGTCGTCGCGCAACGCGGGCTCACCTGCCAGTCGCCAGGCCAGTGCCTTGGCGGCATCCTGGCAGTCGGGCGTGTCGGGCGTGTCGGGCCATTTGCTCAGGGAGTTGAGCACGTTGGCCATGTGTTGCCCTTCGAGGGCGTCGCATAATCCGGGATCGTCGGCCAGTCGTGCCGCCAGCACCTCCGCGGCGGTGGCGCACACCGTCGTGTCGTGCCATTTGCTCAAGGCGTTGAGCACGTTGGCCACGCCTTGCGAGTTGAGGTCGTTGCACAGGTCGCGGTCATCAGCCAATCGCGAGGCCAGCGCGCTGGCGGCCACCGCGCAGACCTCCGTGTCGTGCCATTTGCTCAGGGCGTTCAACACCTGGGCCACGCCTTGCGCCTCGAGGCCGTTGCGTAAAGTGCCATCATTGGCCAATCGCGAGGCCAGCGCGCTGGTGGCATCCTTGCAGTGAGGCGTGTCGTGCCATTTGCTCAGGGCATTTAACGCGTTTCCGACTTCTTGCGGTTTGAAGGCGTTGCACAAACCGCGCTCGGTGGCCAGGCGCAAGGCCAACGCGCTGGCGGCGACTTCGCACAGCTCGGCGTCGTGCCATTTGCTCAGGGCGTTGAGCGTGTTTGCAACGCTCTGTGCATCCATCGCATGACGCATGTGCCTGTTGCTGGCGAGTAGCTCGGCAAGCGAGTGCGCGATGGACTGGCAGTCAGGGTTATCGGACCACTTGCTGAAGGCATTGAGTGCCAGGCCGATGCCCTGCGCGTCCATGGACTGCCGGGCCTTGTGCTCACGTTGCAGGTGACGTGCCAGACGCGCCACCGCGAGTTCGCACCTTCCGCTGTCGGTGTTCTTGGCGAAGGCGTTCAGGAGGAGGATTGACGGGGCGCCATCCAGCCCCAGCGGAGCATCGGCCTGGATCACCTCTCCAGCGATCCACGCGATTGCATACATGCACGCCGGTTGGTTCGGGTGCTTGCTCAGCTTGTTGGCCACATGGGCCAGCTGTTTCAGCGATGCTCCGTCGAACCACCCGGTCTTGTAGAGATACTGCGCCGCAAGTTCGGTGCAACGATCGAGATCGCGGTGCGTTAGACCTGGGCCTGTGAACCGCCTTGCATTGGCAATCATCTGAAGATATCTGTCCAGCAAATGCGCATTGACTTGTGCGTGGGCGTTTCCGTCCAGGAAGGGCAGGGCCAGCTTGCAGCTCATGCGGCGCGCCAGTACGTTGTCCTGCGCAATGGAGACGCTCAGGCGAGCGTTGTGGGTCTGCGTCAACCGGCTGGGCGCACTCAACTGCCGCCGATAACGCTCTCGCTCTGCCTGCAGCTGTCTTTTTTCCGCCGAGTCGAGCTGATGTTCGGCCAGCCGAAGATCCGCCGGCGTCAACTCCACGCTATGCAGTGCCCGCTTTGGCTGCCGATACGGCTCTTGCTGCTCGCGCGGTCGTTTTCCGGCAGCCCGGTCGGACGTTTGTTCCGTCAGGCGAAGCTCTGCCGGCGCCTGCGAACCATGCCTTGGTGGTTGTGGCATGCGCTGCGATGACGAGGACGAGGTGCTGGCGTAAGCCGGCATTCTGTCCGGGCGCCGCTCCGCAGCGATACCGCGTCGGTCGCTGGGCTCATCGTGCCTGTGCGAGTGAGTGGCTGGCTCCAGCCGCCGCCGTTTGGCCGGTGGCCGTCCAAGCGGCGGCTGACTGTCGCGGGTGCTGCGTACAGCTTGCTCCCCGGCCGGCGTAGGCTGGTCCTCGCGGGGGAAAGACAAGTTCGAGCGCAATGCATTGAGATTGACTTTTGAGGTTTTCATGCCTGTAACTTAGTCAATCCGCCTGCCCACCGTCCTGCTCGCTGCGAAGCTTCCATTCCGTTTGCGATGCTCGCTGCGGGTTGGAGCAGTGCATGCCCCATCCGCGCCTGGATTGACTTTTCTTATTCGCCATCTGCCTGCGGCTAACGTAGCTGCCCGGGTGTTCGGGCAGCGGCGTATCGTCAGCAAGGCGAGGGCATGCGCGCGCAGCGTAAGGGCATCGGCATCGGACATGACGCAGCACAGCTGGTCCCATAACGGATTGGTGAAGGACACGCCCAAACTCCAGCGAACCGGCTGCCGACGGCAACTGCGGCGTGCTCGGCGCGAACGCGCAGCTAGCGGATATCGGCGACAGCGCGCCAATGCGCGGCAGAACAGCCCGTTGGAGGTTTGCAGAAGAGCGATTTGATCCAGAGGCGCTTGGGTGTCATCGTGTCTGGGCCGGGACTAGCCAGGTAGCGTCTCAGCCTCCTCATGCAGTGGGGCTGCAAGCCGACCGACCAGGTCCTGCAGGGCCTGGTCGGTCGGCGACCTTGGCGCCGAGACCTTGCCCTTCTTCTTACTACAGTTCTTTTAGGTAGCGGTGGATCGTGGTCTTGGAACCGGTATTGCTCAGCGCCACCCGCACCGCGTCCACCGACGGGTGCTTGCCTTGCTGTACACCTCGCCGCGGGCCGTGGCAGCCTACTCGAATTATTTCATAATGCATTGCATACCACGTAATTACATGCTATTCAAGCTACAAGATTGGGCGAATTTCAATGTGGATTCACGCGGGATAATGTAGATTTATCATCTTAAGCATCCGCGGCACCTCCTAACTGGCCGCCAGCTAGTACGAGACCGGTTGAATTGTATGTGATGAAAAGATATATTTTGAGAAATTAATCATACTTTCTGCAAAATGCGTTCATTACTTATAACTCAATTAATGGAACACCTCGCGGCCCTCGACTCGCCAGAGGAAATTCGCTGGCTGCTTGAACAGCTACTTACTGACCGCGAGCTCCATGACATCGGCGATCGTCTGCACATTTACAGCCTGTTGGTTAGTGGCGAGTACAGCCAGCGCGCTATTGCCCAGTTGGCCAAGGTCAGCATTAGCAAAGTGGAGCGGGGCGCGAGTAACGCCCGCTCGCCCAAGGTGCGTGCCTATTTTCGCAAGCACTTCCCTGCCTGAGCGTTTCTTCGCAGCGCTCAGGATGGTCTAATAGACCGAGCCGATAGGCTCTCGATCAGAGTCGACAAAGCGCTAATCCGAGGCGCGGTCAACATTCATGCGCCCCTCTGACAACATGCGTTGGCCCCCTCCCGCCTGTGGTCCGCACACATCAATAAGAGCGGCTAACAAAAGCCCCTTGAACACGTCTGTTGAGCCACCACTTTGCGGTGATGGCTCACCGCAAAGAAATCAGCACAGCGCTGTGGAAGCGCATCCACCCCTTGATCCCGGTCGTGCCGCCTTCGCGCAAGGGCGGTAGGCCGC
>NZ_CAPJ01000068.1 GCF_000331775.1 Xanthomonas translucens pv. translucens DSM 18974 | reverse complement strand
CCGCCGCGCGCGCCGCGTCGCCGCGATGGCGGCACCGCGCGCTTGCTGCACGTGGCCAGCCTCAACCGGGTCAAGGACCAGCCGACGCTGCTGCGCGCACTGGCGGCGCTGGCGCGCGCCGGGGTCGCGTTCCGGATCGACATGGTCGGCGTGGACACGCTCGACGGCCAGATGCAGCGCCTGGTCGCGCAGCTCGGGCTGTCGCAGCAGGTGCGCTTCCTCGGTTTCAAGACCCAGCGCGAACTGCGCCCGCTGGTGGAGGCCGCCGATCTGCTGGTGCTGTCCTCGCTGCACGAAGCCGGACCGCTGGTGTTGCTGGAAGCGGCGGTGGCCGGCGTGCCCACCGTCGGCACCGCGGTAGGGCACCTGCTGGAATGGGCGCCGTCGGCGGCGCTGGCGGTGCCGACCGGCGACTGGGCCGGCCTGGCCGACGCCCTGCGCCAGGTCCTGACCGACGACGAACTGCGCCTGCGCCTGGCCTGGTCGGCGCAGTGCCGCGCGGTGCGCGAGGATGCCGAGCACACCGTGCGCCGCTTCAACACGCTGTACCGGCAGCTGTGTCCGCAGAGCGCGTGAGCACCCGGCTCCAATGTAGGAGCAACTGTCTTCAGCCGCGACAAGCGAAGTGGTGAATGTTCCGAACCGGCATGCAGTCGGGACTGAAGTCCCTCCCACAAGAGGCCTCGCCGCTCCAGGGCGCCGGTGGGGAGCCCTTGTAGGAGCGACTTCAGACGCGGCGAGCGCAGCGGCGGGCCTTTCGGCTTCGGACGTTGTCGCGGCTGAAGCCGCGGCTACCTAACCCGGCGCATACCCCTGCAAGGCGCTGCGCACCGCATACAGGGTATCCATGCGCGGCACCGGCCGCAGCAGGCGCAGCAGCACGCGCCGCCGCTGCGGCAGGGCGACCCAGGATTGGCCCTGCAGCCACAGCTGGGTGCGGATCATCTCGGCGCGCTCCTGCCGGCTCTCCTGCGACGGCTGCAGCCGCTGCCGCAGATAGCGCAGCATCTCGCCGAGCGAGCGCGCCCACTCGATCCCGGGCAGCGCCGGCAGCCACAGCTGCGAGCACGAGGCGCGGGTCAGGTCCAGCCGCCGCGACACCAGCCGCAGCAGCGGCGGACACTGCGCGCGCAACTGTGCCAACACCGCTTTCGGAATCGCCGTACGGTAGTAGCGCAGCATCAGTTGCAAGGGCGGCCACGCCCACCACGGCGCGCCATCGGTGGCGTCGCACAGCACCCGCCAGTCCTTGCCGCTCAGCCGCGTGGCCAGCAGTGCGATGTCGTGCAGATGCATCAGGCGCAGGCTGCGGCCGCAGATGCCGCCGGCCGCATGCAGCAGCAGATGGCTCATCAGCGCGCCGTTGCATGGATAGGGATTCAGCCCCGGGCGGCTGTCGCGCGGGAACACCCGCTCGCTGATATCGACGGTGGTCAGCGGCAGCCGTTCCTGGATGCGCAGGTGCAGCTCGATGTTGATCGGCGTGTCGCGATGTTCGCCCAGGCTGGCGACGGGCTGCGCCTGCGCCGGGCGGAAGGTCTGGTGCTTCCACTGCGCGAATTCGGCCACGTAACCGAGCTCGCCCAGCAGCGCGCCCACCTGCGCGGCGTCTTCGGCGCGCACCAGCAGGTCGATGTCGGCCATCGGCCGGTCGCCCGGCAGGTACAGGCCTTGCGCGTGCAAGGCCGCGCCCTTCAGCGGCACGATCGCCACGCCGGCGGCCTGCGCCAGCGTATCGATCCGTTGCAGCAGCGCAGCGATGCGCCGGTAGCGGTGGGCGACGTGCTCGCGCTGCCCGGCCAGGAACGCGCTCCAGTCGCGATCGGGCCACACCGACCGCCGGCTCAGCAACGGCCCGATGCCGTGCGCGGCGGTCGCCGCCGCGGCCAGCTGCCATTGCAGCCGGTTCCACTGCGGCATCGCGTTGCCCGGCCGCGCCAGCTCGCGCGCCAGGGTTTCCGTTGCCAGGCGCAGGCCCTTGCCGACCTGCTTCAATGCGGGCTGCACTGCGCGGTCGTCGAGGGGGTTGGTGGAGCAGGGCGCATGCGCTTGCGCTGTCGCGTGCACGGTCATTGGCGTTGCAGCAGCGGGATGCCGCGGTCGCAGTCAGGGATTACCGAGGGCCTGGCGGCGTCGGTCCGGTGCCTGCCTTCGCTGGCGATCAGCGTCTGCCACTGCGCATCCAGTGCTGCCAAGTCCCGCGCATAATCGTGCGGTTGCCGCGTGTCCTCGCTGCACTGCAGGTTCACCTGCCGGTGCAGCAGATCGCGCACGCGCCGATAGAACTCCGAGTCATAGGCGCCATGGAACATCATCGCCAGGTCGTCGCTGTCCTGCCAATGGGTCTTGCGGCCGAGCTGGTTCTTCACTTGCTGGTAGAACTTGGTTCCTGGCAGTGGGTACGACACGCTGACGCCGATGTCGTCCGGACGCGCCTTCGCCACCAGCGCGCGGGTGGCGAGGATGTCGTCCAGTTGCTCGTCCAGGTAGCCGAGCTGCAGGAAGAAGCCGACGCGGATGCCTTGTACGCCCAGGCGCTGGCGGGCGCCGATCACGTCCTCCACCGCGGTGCCTTTGGTCATCTTGTCGAGGATGCGCTGGCTGCCGCTTTCCGCGCCGATCCATGCTTCCGCGCAACCGGCGCGGGCCAGCGCGTCGGCCATGCGTTCGCTGCCGAGATCGGCGCGGGTCTGGATGGTGAACGGAATCGAGCCATCGGCCGCAGCCAGCACCGCGGCGAATTCTTCCACCCAGTCGATGTGGAAACCGAAGATGTCGTCGGCCATCCAGATATGGTCGGGGGCGAAGGCGCGCTTGAGGTAGATCATTTCCGCAGCCACTTCCGGCGCGCTGCGGCGCTTGTAGTGGTTGCCCCAGATCGGCTTGGCGCACCAGTTGCAGCGGAACGGGCAACCGCGCGAGGCGGCCATGTTCAGGCTGAAATAGCCGTGCCTCTGCAGCCATAGGCGCCGGTAGCGCTCGATATCGACCAGGTCCCAGGCGGCCAGCCCCGACAAGCGTGGGTCCGGCGGCCGCGCGCCGATCTGCGCGCGGTTGAGTTGCGGCAGCGCGGCGGTGGCGATATCGGCCACATCTGCCAGCCAGGCCGCGGCATCCAGGTCCGGCGTTTGCTGCAGCCGCTCGACCAGTTGCAGCAGCGCAGCGATGCCTTCGCCGATCAGCACCGCGTGCGCACCGGCCGCCAGGAACGCTTCGGGATGGTCGGATGCGTCGGAGCCGGCCACGATCACCCGGCTGCCGGCGGCACGCGCCTCGCCGATCATCCGGCAGGCGGCCTCGCGCATCCGGCTCAGGCACATCTTGGTCAGGAAATTGAAGTTGTCCTCGTAGAACACCACCAGGTCCGGCTGCGCGGCGTGCAGCGAGGCCTGGTAGTCCTCCACGCCGTCGGCCAGCATCGCGTCGAACAGCGTCACCGCGTGCCCGTGCCGCCGCAGCAGCGTGGCTACCTGCAGCGTGGCCAGCGGCGGATACGGCTTGCCGCGCTCCCATTGTTTGGGATCGTAGCGCAGGAAATAGGAATGGCTGACCTGGATCTTTGGCATCGGCGGAAGGGTCTCGTTCGGCGCCGGCAACGAAGGCCGCGGCGCATGCAGCAGTGGCCGCGCACAGGTGGCCGTGCCGTAAGTGCCGCCATCGCCGTGTTTGGTTGTGCGCGCTGCACCGGCGCAGCGGCGTGCGCGGCCGACAGCGCACTGCGGCGCCTGCCGCGCAACCTTTGTCGCCGCTGCGCGCACTCACGCATATCGACCCCCATGGATTCAATGCCGATGCCGCTCTCGACCGTGCGCACGCAACGCTGGGCGCCTGTGGCCAGCCCCGGCGCAACGCATGCTGGCGTGGCCGCCGATCCGTTCCACGAGCGGCGGCGGCGCGACCACGTGCTCAGCAAGCAGCTGCTGGGCTGCCGCTTCCGCTTCGAAAGCAACAGCGAGGCCTTGCTGCAGCTGGTCGAAGCGGCATTCGGCGGGGTGCCGGCGCACCAACTTCACGATGCCGCCGAGCTTCGCATCGAACTGAACCTGGTCGCGCGCAATGACGCGCCCTATGTGTTCGCGCTGGAACCGCCGCCGGTGCGCACGCATGCGGGTACCGGCGTGTTGTGCGGCGTCATCGACGCAGAAAACTACATGGTGCTGTCGCCGGAGCAGGGCAGGGCGCTGCTGGTGGTGTCGGAAGACATGCTCGCCCATCCCTACCATGTGCGCTACGAACTGATCGAGTTCGCGGTGTTCGTGCTGGCGACGCGCGTGATGGGTCTGGTGCCGCTGCATGGCGCCTGTGTCGGCGCCGGCGGGCGCGGCGTGCTGCTGCTCGGCGCCAGTGGTGCGGGCAAGTCCACGCTGGCCCTGCACAGCCTGCTGCGCGGCCTGGAGTTCCTCGCCGAGGATGCGTTGTTCGTCGAGCCGCAGCGCATGCTCGCCACCGGCATCGGCAACTTCCTGCATCTGCGGCCGGATCTGCTGCGGCTGGTCGATGCGCCGACGCGCGCATGGATCGCCGCCGCGCCGACGATCCGGCGCCGCAGCGGCGTGGCCAAGCACGAAGTCGATATCCGCAATGGCCGCGCATGCCTTGCGCCCGCGCCGTTGCAGCTGGCCGCGGCGGTGTTCGTCTCCAGCACGGCCGCCGCGGATCCGCAGCAGCTGTTGCGGCCCATCGCCGAGCACGAGCTGCTCGAGCGCCTGATCGCCGACCAGCCGTATGCCGCCGCGCAACCGGGATGGTCGCTGTTCGCGCGCCAACTGCAGCGCTTGGGCGTGTACGAACTGCAGCGCGGCGCGGATCCGGATGCCTCGGTCGATGCCTTGCTGCAGTTGCTGCGATGAGCGCGGCGGCGAAGAGCGGATGCGCCCCATGAGCATGGCTTCGCGCGCAGGCGAGGGCCGCCGCCGCGTCGCCACGCGGACGCCGCCGCCAGCTGTGGCATCCAGTGGACAGCCGGCATTCCCAGGCCGCCACCGATGACCAAGCGCGACACCCCCGTGCCCGACCCGGCACAGCCGCTGCTGCATGCGTTCAGCGCTACCCTGGATCGTGGCGAGCGGATGCGCATCTGTCTGTACGTCGCGCTGTCGTTGCTGTGCGCGCTGGCCGGCGTCGTCGCCACGGTCGCCCTGGTGCCGCTGGTGCAACCCGGGCATGCCCTGACGCTCGGTGGCCACGTCCTGGCGCTGCCCGACGGCGTCCTCGCCCAGGCGGCGATCTTCGTCGTCGCCAG
>NZ_CAPJ01000069.1 GCF_000331775.1 Xanthomonas translucens pv. translucens DSM 18974 | reverse complement strand
CCTGCACGGCGCGCGCCTGGCCACGCCGGCCGGCGCGGTGCGCGCGCCATTGGCATTGCGCGGCGCACGCATCGTCGCCGCACCGGCCGCGGCGGCGTACCGGGTCGCGCTGCACGGGCACCTGGTGTTTCCGGGGCTGATCAATGCCCACGAGCACTTGCAGGTTAATGCGGTGCCGCCGTTGCCGCAGACCGCGCCGTTCGCCAACAGTTACGCCTGGATCGAGGCGTTCGCCGCGCATTTCCGCAATCCCGCGGTCGCCGCCGCGCTGCAAGTGCCGAAAGCGCTGCGCCTGCGCCACGGTGCGCTGAAGAACCTGCTCGCCGGCGTCACCTGCGTCGCCCAGCACGATCCGTGGCATGCCGAACTGGACGCGGCGGACTTCCCGGTCGCGCTGCTGCGCGAGTTCGGCTGGAGCTACGCCTTGCACGGCCCCGACTACGGTCCGCCGCTGGCGCAGAGTTTCGCCGCTACGGCCGCCGACCGCCCGTGGATGATCCACCTGGCCGAGGGCACCGATGCGCTCGCCGCCAGCGAACTGGCCGAACTGGAGCGGCGCGGCTGCCTGGCGGCCAACAGCGTGCTGATCCACGGCGTCGGCCTGAGCCCGGCCGACATCGCGCGCGTGCTCGCCTGCGGCGCCGCCGTGGTGTGGTGTCCGTCGAGCAATCTGACGCTGCTGGGACGCACGCTGGACCCGCGCCGGCTGTATGCCGGCGGGCGCCTGGCGCTGGGCAGCGATTCGCGCCTGAGCGGCGCGCGCGATCTGCTCGAGGAACTGCAGGTGGCCGCCGCCAACGGCGTGGAAGCCGGGCAGGCGCTGGCACTGGCGACCACCGCCGCGGCACGCATCCTGCGTCTGCCCGGACGCGGCAGTCTCGCGGTCGGCACTGCCGCGGATCTGCTGATCGTCGCCGACCGCGGCGGCGATCCGGCGCATAGCCTGGTCGGGCTGGCGCGCAGCGAACTGCGTGCGGTGGTGCGCGATGGGCGCCCGCGCATCGCCGATCCCGATTTCGCCGACTGGTTCAAGGCCGCTGGCGTCGCTGCAGTACCGGTGACGCTGGACGGCGTACCGAAGCTGCTGGCCGCGGAACTGGCCGACCCAGCGCTGCTCGCGCTCGAACCCGGATTGGAGCTGCAAGCAAACGCGCTTCGCACGACCGAGCCGTCCGTCGCCCTGCAGGCGTGCCGCGTATGAGCGCCGTGCCGATCCTGGACCCGGTCGATGCCTATGCGCTGTGGGCGGCGAGCTATCCGGCGCACCCGCACAACCCGGTGATGCAGGCCGAACAGCGCGCCATGCTGGCGCTGCTGCCGCCGACGCTGCACGGCCAGCGCGTGCTCGACGCCGGCTGCGGCAGCGGGCGCTATCTCTTGCATGCGCTGGAACGCGGCGCCGCGCACGCCACCGGCGTGGATCTGTCGCCGCAGATGCTCAGCCGCGCCGCGCGCGAACTGGATGCGACCGGCGCCCGCAATCGTTACACGCTGCGCGAGGGCAGCCTGGACGCACTGCCAGTGGCCGATGCCGCGGCCGACCTGAGCATCTGCGCCCTGGCGGTCGGGCATCTGCCGCAGTTGCAGCCGGCGTTGGCCGAACTGCACCGCGCCACCCGCCCGGGCGGCAGCGTGCTGTGCAGCGACGTGCACCCGATCGGCCATGCGCTGGGCTGGAAGCGCGATTTCAAGGCGGACGGCCAGCGTTACGCCGTGCGCCATACCCAGCACCTCTACAGCCACTGGCATGCGGCCTGCGCCGCGCTCGGGCTGGCGATCGAGGCGGTGCGCGAACCGATGCTCGACCCCGCCCACATTCCCGCCGGCGCGCACTTCGATCCTGCCGCGCTGCAGGTGCCGGTGGCGCTGGTGTTGCGGCTGCGGCGCCTGCCATGAGCCTTGCCTTGCGATCTCCCTGCATGCCTTCCACAGCCAATACGCTGCTGGTCAATCCGACCATCACCTCGCGCGGCAACGCCCGCTTCCCGCTGGCGCTGTTGAACCTGGCCGCGGCTCTGGACCGCCGCGGCGACAGCCGCATCATCGACGGCAACGTCGATCGCGGCTTCATCGACAGCGCGCTGCAAGCGTTGCAGGAACAACGCTACGACGCGGTCGGCATCAGCGTCATGGGCGAGCCGCAGATCGTGCCGTCGATCGCGCTGTCCACCGCGATCCGCGAACGCTTCCCGGACATGCCGATCGTCTGGGGCGGCTATTTCCCGACCCTGTACACCGACACCGCGCTGAGCGCGCCATATCGCGCCGAGGCGGCGCCGGCGCTGCCGTACGCCAAGCTAGGCGACCCGCGCCAGTACCTGGGCCGCAGCTTCCTCGGCCGCCGCACCGCCTCGCACCAGGCCGCGCTGGGCTGCCGTTTCCGCTTCACCTTCTTCGGGGTGGCGGCGATGTTCGGCGGCGCCACCGCGCTGCCCACCGCGGCGCGGCTGGAGCGCGAGTTGCGCTATCTGAAAGAGGAACTGGGCGCCGATTCGATCCAGTTCTTCGACCACAACTTCTTCGACCGCGAGGCGGAGATGATCCCGCTGCTGGAGGTCATGGCCAAGCTGGAAATGCCGTGGTGGTGCTATGCGCGCGCCGACGCGCTGCTCAACCTGTCCGAGAGCACCTGGACGCTGGTGCGCAAGAGCCGGCTGCGCATGGCCTATATCGGCGCCGAATCGCCAAGCGGGGCGATGCTCAAGGAAATCCGCAAGGGCACCCGCCCGGACCAGACCCTGCAGGTGGCCGAACTGTGCCGGCGCAACGGGGTGGTCCCGGAACTGTCGTTCATGGTCGCGCCGCCGCAGGACACCGCGCACGAGACCGAGCAAACCTTCGAGTGCATCCGCGAACTCAAGCAGATCAATCCGCAATCGGAAATCATCGTCTACGTGTACACGCCGCTGCCGGAAGCCAGCCGCTACGAGAAGGACCGCGGCAAGCGCACATCGATGCCGCTGCGCGACCTGCACGGCGCGCCGGTGGTGTTCCCGCGCACGCCGCAGGAGTGGACCCGGCCGCGATGGGTGGACCACGCCTGCCACGCCGACGCGCTGCGCCGGCGTATCCGCGACTTCGTCACCGTGCTCGGCTGCCGCCATCCCGCCGCGCAGGATCTGCGCTCGCCACGCTGGGCCAAGCGCGGCTTGAGCGCGATGGCGGCGTGGCGCTACCGCTACCGGCGCGACGACCGGCCGTGGGAACTGAACCTGGCCAATTGGCTGGTGCGTCTGCGCTGGCCGCAGATCTCCGTCATCTAGGCGTGTCGCCTCTCCGCGGAAACCCCATGCACGTCGTCCAGATCAATTTCGTCCGCACGCCGCCGGGACTGGCGTCGGCGCAGGTGTTCGCGCACTGGCCGTCGCTGGCCGACATCGCCGAAGCGGTGGCCAGCGCTGGCACCCGGGTGTCGGTGATCCAGGCCGCGGATACGCCGGAGCAGTTGTTGCGCAACGGCGTGGAATATCACTTCATCGATCCGGGCGATGCCGGCACCAGCCGCCGTGCGCGGCGCATCGCCGGCATCGTGCACGCGATCGGCGCCGACGTGGTCCACGTGCACGGCCTAGAGTTCGCGCGCGAGGCCTGCGCGATGGCGCGGCAGCTGCCGCAGGTGCCGATCCTGCTGCAGGACCATGCCAATCGCCCGCCACGCTGGTGGCGCCGCTCGCAGTGGCGGCAGTGGTATGCGGCCGCGGCGGGAATCGCCTTCACCTCGCTCGATCTGGCGCGCGCGTTCGTGCATGCCGGGCTGTTCGCGCCGTCCACCCGCCTGTTTGCGATTCCGGAATCCAGCTGCCGCTTCACCCCTGGCGATCGCGCCCAGGCGCGGCGCGACAGCGGCCTGCATGGCGCGCCCTGCGTGCTGTGGGTGGGGCACCTGAGTGCCGGCAAGGATCCGTTGACGGTGCTCGAAGGCGTGGCCCGCGCCGCCGCGCGGCTGCCGGGCTTGCAGCTGTTTTGCGCCTTCGGCAGCGGGCCGTTGCTGGAGGCGGTGCAGGGACGGATACGACGCGATCCGCGCCTGCATGGGCGGGTGCATCTGCTCGGCAAGGTCGAGCATGCGCAGGTGCAGACGCTGATGCGTGCGGCCGATCTGTTCGTATCCGGCAGCCTGGCCGAAAGCTGCGGCTATGCGGCACTGGAAGCCTTCGCCTGCGGCACGCTGCCGGTGCTGACCGACATCCCGTCGTTCCGCGCGCTCACCGATTGCGGCCGCGTCGGCGAACTGTGGCCATGCGGCGATGCCGGGCTGCTCGCCGAGGCGCTGGTGCATGCCGCCGCCGAACGGCCGTCGCCAGAGCAGGTTCGCGCCCATTTCGATGCGCAGCTGTCGTTCGCGGCGGTCGGCCGGCGCTGGTCGCGCGCCTATGCGCAGTTGCTGCAGCAAGCCGCGCGGAGCGAGGCATGAAGCTGGCGCTGGTGGTGCCGGGCGGGGTCGATCGCAGCGGCGAATACCGGGTGATCCCGGTGCTTTTGACCCTGATCGAACGCCTGGCGCGCAGCCACGAGCTGCATGTGTTCGTGCTGCACCAGGAGCCTGCGCCGGCCTGCTGGGAGTTGCTCGGCGCGCGCATCCACAACATCGGCGACGGCCGCACCCGCCTGCGCGCGGTCGCTGCGATCCGCGCCGAGCATCGCCTGGCGCCGTTCGACCTGGTGCAATCGATCTTCTCCGGCCATTGCAGCCTGATCGCGGTGGCCGCCGCGCGCCTGCTGCGGCGGCCGAGCCTGGTGCATATCGCCGGCGGCGAACTCGTCGCGCTGCATGCCATCGGCTATGGCGGGCGGCGCAAATGGCAGGGGCGGCTGCGCGAAGCACTGGTGT
>NZ_CAPJ01000070.1 GCF_000331775.1 Xanthomonas translucens pv. translucens DSM 18974 | reverse complement strand
GTGCCTTGCCATGAAAGACGACGAAATCTACCTGATCGACCTGTGGCGGATCCTGCGCCGCGAGTGGACCTGGTGCGTGCTGCCGCTGCTCGCGGCGCTGGCGCTGGCGTTCGCTTTCCTGCATGTCGCCACGCGCCAGTGGCAGGCCACCGCCTGGGTGCAGGTCGGCGAATTCGGCCCGACCCCGGCCGGGCGCGATCCCAAGCTGGAGCCATTCCAGCGGGTGATCGAGCGGATCAAGACCCGGCTGTTCCAGGACCAGGTGCTGCACAGCCTGGGCCTGCCGTTGGACGGGGGTGAGGCCGCGCTGTACCGCAGCAGCCTGAAACTGGACCCGGATCCCTACGCCAACCTGATCGCGTTGAGCCTGCGGGCCGAGTCGGCGCAGCAGGCGCGCGCCCTGGCCGCGGCGACGACGGCGCAGCTGCAGGCGCTGCATCGGCGCATCCAGGCCGCCCCGATGCGGCAGGCCCGCGAACGCCTGCAGGACATCGGCAGCGAACTCGCCGCGACCCAGGACGAGCGCGCAGTCTTGCTGCAACAACAGGCCGAGCGCAAGGGTGGGGTCGAGCAGCAATTGCTCGGCAACATGCTGTTGTCGGAGAAGAACGCGACCATCCGCAGCCTGAAGTCCGAGCGCGACGACCTGCTCGCCCGGCTCGGCGCACGCTATACCTACGACACCTCCGCGCCATGGGCGGCCTCTGTGCCCGAGCGCCCCGCGTTTCCCAATCCGGTGCTGGTGCTGGCGGTGGCGCTGATGCTGGGCGGCGGCCTGGGCGTATTCGCCGCGATCGCCCGCAACGCGCTGCGGCGCCGGCAGGCCGCACCCACGCCACCGCCTGTGCAGGCCGCCAGCGGCGCATAGGTGCGACAACGGGCGACGCCGCGCACGCCGATTCAACCAAACCGGCCGCTGCCCGCACTCACGGGCGTACCGTGCGATCCGCGCTTGCGGCCGGCATGGCAGTTCCCGACGACGGCAGGCGAGTGGAGAGTGGATGTGAGTGCGAATGGCAAGCCCGGCGCCGCTGCGCGCGCGGCGACGATCGATCCGGCGCTGCTGCTGGAAACCCAGCGCGCCTTCGATAGCGTCGCCGCCGATTACGACGGCCCGCGCGGCAACAACGAACTGATCCAGCGCATGCGCACCACCCTGTGGGATACGGTGGCGGCGCAGTTGCCGGTCGGCGCGCGGCTGATCGACCTGGGCTGCGGCACCGGCCTGGACGCCCACGAGTTCGCCCAGCGCGGCTACCAGGTGCTGGCTACCGATTGGTCGCCGCAGATGGTGGCGCGCACCCGGCAGCGGGCGCAGGACCCGGCGCTGCAGGGGCGGCTCAGCGCCGCGCACGTCGGCATCCAGCAACTGGACCGCCTCGACGGCGAGTTCGATGGCATGTATTCCAACTTCGGCCCGCTGAACTGCGCGCCGGATCTGCCCGCGGTCGCCGCCGAATGCGCGCGCCTGCTGCGCCGCGACGGGCGCCTGGTGTTCTCGGTGATCGGGCGCCTGTGCCCGTGGGAAGTGGGCCATTACGCGCTGCGCGGACGCTTCCGCCGCGCCGCGGTGCGTGGCGCGCGCGGGGTCACCGCGGTGGGCATGAACGGGCATACGATCTGGACCTGGTACTACCTGCCGCGCGAGTTCTATCGCGCCTTTTCCGCGCATTTCGCCCTGGACTCCTATCGCGCGCTCAGCCTGTGCCTGCCGCCGCCGTACCTGGTCGAGCATTACCGCCGCCACCCGCGCTGGGGCGAGCGCCTGGGACGGCTGGACGATCGCATCGGCGGCTGGCCGCTGCTGCGCGACATGGGCGATCACTTCCTGATCGTGATGCGCAAGCGCTGAACGATGCGCACCCCT
>NZ_CAPJ01000071.1 GCF_000331775.1 Xanthomonas translucens pv. translucens DSM 18974 | reverse complement strand
CGCGGCCATGCCGATCAGCCGGCGCACGCAGGACGCCGGCGGCCGACGCGGCCGTGGGCAGCGGCTGCAGGCATGGCGCGCGCAGACAGGGAGCGGGGCGGCGGAAGGGCGGTTGTGCACGGTCGCTCGATGGTGGCAGGTCGGATCGCGGGGAACGCTCGGGGCCGGGCGGCGGCAATGCCGGACCGCGCGCTCCCCGCGGCGGGTCGGTATTATCGGCATCGCCGCCCGGCTGCGCCGTGCCGCGCGCCGGCTTGTGGACACCCGGTTCAGTTTCGAAGAGGGCGCGATCGGGTGTCGCCTTCACTTCCGCGCACGTCAATGCAGAGAATGCAGATAGGCGATCAGCTCCTCCAGCTGCTTGCTGTCGTCGAGCCCGTCGTATTTCATGTTGGCGCCGGGAATGCCCTTGGACGCCGGCTGCGACAGGTAGCTGCGCAGCTTGTCGTCGCTCCAGGTCCACTGGGTCTTCTTCATCGCGTCCGAGTAGCGGTAGTCCGGCACGCTGCCCGCGCTGCGCCCGACCACGCCGTACAGGGTCGGACCTTTCTTGTTCTTGCCTGGCGCCGCGCTGTGGCATTCGGCGCATTCGCTGGCGAACACGCCGGCGCCGGGCAGGCCACCGCCGGCATGTGCAGCGGGCGCGAGCGCGACGCCCAGCGGCAGCAGGCTGGCCATCATGGTGCACCACAGGGGAAATCGGTTGGCTGGTTTCATGACGATCCGTGCGTGGGGGAAAGAGGTGCTCAAAAGGCGAGGCTCAGCGCCAGCGAGAACTGGTTCAGGTCGTGTGGCCGGGTCACCGGCAGGGCGCCGAACACGTTGCCGGTGCTGCCGTTGAACTTGCTGAAACGGAACCAGCTGGCGGACAGGCGCAGGTTGGCGATCGAGGTGAAGGAATCGTCCTTGCCGAACGGCGCCCAGGAGGCGCTGATCAGGTTGCTGGTGGTGTCCGGCGCGCCGTACGGGCGGTAGCGGAACGCGTCGTCCGAGCCGGTATTGATGAAGTGCGCCAGCAACAGGCTGTAGCTCTGCTTGTAGGTGTAGTTGAGGTTGATCGACTGGTCGCGGATGCTGCCGCGGCGCAGTCCGGCCACACTGGGATCGGCCGGGTCGATCAGCGCGCTGCCGTAGCGGCGGCGTTCGTAGATGTTGAGATAGCCGAGTTTGAGGATGTGCTCGCGGGTGCCCAGGAACTGGTAGTTCAGGTCGTAGCCCAGGTCGGTGAAGTCGTCGCGCGGGCCGCTGCTGCGCGGCAGCTGGCGCTGGGTGGTCAGGGCGACCACGCCGGCGGAGAAGAACTGCTTCTTCAGGTCCTTCATGTAGCTCAGGCGCAGGTAGCCGGTGTCGCTGAGCTTGCCCGGGTCGCCGCCGACCGCGTAGCCGAGGTCGTCCTGGGTGGAGACCGGCAACGCGTTGTAAGTGCCGATCTCGCCGTACCAGTTACGGTCGTACACGCCATAGACGCTGGTGCCGATCACCCGGTTGGACAGCGAGGACTGGTTGAGCAGGGTGGTGGAGCTGGCGTAGGCCGAGGCCGGACCCAGGCCGGAGGCGTTGGGCAGCATGCCGATCGGATCCTGGCTGCCGGGATTGTTGTTGACGCTGACCCCGAGCAGCGCGTCCTTGCCGCCGAGCTTGAAGGTCTTGGCGACGAAGCGCAGGTCCACGTTGTCCAGCTTGGTGGTGAACTTGTCCTTGCCGTTGTTGCTGCTGGAGACCTTGATGTAGCCGCCGATGTTGTCGCTGACCCGGCCGGCCAGGTACAGGTCGGCCTCGCTGAGCTGGTTGTTGGTCTTGCCGCGCACCGGCACGCTGCGGGTGCCGGTGAGCTGCGCCGAGGCCGGGATCTTGGTCCCGTTGCCGTCGCTGTCGGTATAGCCGTTGAGCTTGAAGCGCATGCCGTACGGGGTCAGCGCCGGGCCGTAGGCGCCGATGTGGCAGTCCGCGCAGGAGGAGCCGGTCTGCCGCGCGAACGCCGGCACCGCCGCGGCGCGCGGGCTGACCAGCAGCAACAGCGAGCCCAGCGTGGACCACAGCAGGGCCTGCTCGGCGCCACGCAGCCTGGCGGCGCGGAAGAAGGAAGGAGAAGACGGTATGGTCTGCATGCGGGTGGTCCTTGAGCGGGTCGGCGCGGCGGCGGACGAGGGAAGGGCGTAAGACGCGGCTCAGCCGCGGCGGAAGCGCAGCATTCGCCGCAGCGTGTCGTCGCGGCGTACGAAGTGGTGCCACAGCGCGGCACCGATATGCAGCAGGATCAGCCCGAGCAGCGCCCAGGCGGCATCCACGTGCCAGGCGCCGAGCGTGTCGGCCAGATCCGGATCGGGGGCGACCAACTCGGGAAGGGTGATCGCGAACAGATGCACCGGCTTGCCCATGGACTGGCTCAGCGCCCAGCCCAGCACCGGCAGGGTCAGCAGCAGCGCGTACATGACCACATGGGTGAGCCCGGCGAGCGCGCGCAGCAGCGGCGAGGCGGCATCGGCATCGTGGCGTTTGCCAAGGCGCAGGCGCAGCGCCACGCGCAGGAAGAACAGGCCGAGCACGAACAGGCCGAAATGCCGGTGTCCCTCCAGCAACCATTGGCGTACGGCGCGGCCCTCGACCTCTTCGCGCAGCAGGATCAGGCTCGCCGCCAGCACCAGGCACAGCACGGTGAGCCAGTGCAGGACCACCATTGGCCGCGGCAAGCCTGCGCTTGCGGATGGGCGCGGCGAATGCGCTAGCCCTGTGGAGAGCGGGGTGCCGGCGTCGGCCTGCGTGGGTGAAGTCATGGTGGAGTGCCCTGTCCAGGTCGTGTCGATGGAATGCGCGTTGCCGTGCGTGGCGTCGCGCTGTGCCACCCGAGGGCAGCGCAGCCGCTGGCGCAGTGGTGGTCGCAGATGGGTGCCTGACGCGCGGCAAAAGGTTGCGTCGGCGTGGCGGCGGCGTTCGCATCGGCCCGGCTGTGGCAGGGCGCAACCTTTCCGCAGGCCGGTGGCACTCAGCCTGGTACCTCCGCGTCGGAGTCCGTGTCGGACACACTCATGGCAATCGAACGAATCCAGTTGCGCACGCACGGCGACGAGCGCGGTCTGCTGGTGGCTCTGGAACAGCAACGCGACGTGCCCTTCGACATCCGGCGCGTGTACTACCTGTTCGCCACCAAGCATGGCGTGCACCGCGGGCAGCACGCGCACCGCCATCTCAACCAGTTGGCGGTGGCCCTGCATGGCTCGGTGTCGTTCCTGCTCGACGACGGCAGCGGACCGGTGCAGGTGGTGCTGGACGATCCCTGCCAGGGCCTGCTGCTCGGCAGCATGGTGTGGCGCGATCTGTACGACTTCAGCGCCGACTGCGTGCTGATGGTGCTGGCCGACCAGGCCTACGATCCGTCCGACTACATCCTCGACTACGACGAGTTCCTGCGCGAAGCCGCAGGCGAACGCAGGCAGGAGGCGTAGGGCCATGGCGAAACCGCTGGTCATCATCGGTGCGGGCGAACTGGCGCAGATCGCCTGCGAGTACTTCAGCCACGACAGCGACTATGATGTGCTGGCCTTCAGCGCCGAGCGCGCCTACATCGCCGCGCCGACGCTGGCCGAACGGCCGGTGGTGGCGTACGAAGACCTGGAGCGGCTGTACCCGCCAGGCGAGGTCGAAGCGTTCGTGGCGATTCCGGCCAGCGGCCTCAACCGCTTGCGCACGCGGTTCTTCCTCGACGCCAAGCGCCGCGGCTATCGCCTGGCCAGCTACGTCAGTTCGCGCGCCTTCGTCTGGCGCAATGCGCAGCTGGGCGAGAACTGCTTCGTGTTCGAAGGCAATGTGGTGCAGCCGTTCACCCGCATCGGCGACAACTGCATCCTGTGGAGCGGCAACCACATCGGCCACCGCACGGTGATCCACGACCACGTGTTCGTGGCGTCGCATGCGGTGATTTCCGGCTATTGCGAGATCGGTCAGAGCAGCTTCATCGGGGTCAATGCCACCTTCAGCGACGGGATCAAGGTCGCCGCGGACAACGTGATCGGCGCCGGCGCGCTGGTCACCCGCGACACCGAGCCGGGCCGGGTCTACGTCGGCGCGCCGGCGCGCGCGGTAGCCGGCAAGTCCAGCTTCGACGTGACGCTCTGACGCCATGTTCGATTGGAGCAAACGCGGCCTGGCGTTCGCCACCGCACGCGACGGCGTCGGCGGCTGGATGCGGCATTCGGCGTTGACGCCGACGCCGCACCGCCTGGATGCCGAACTGATCCGCGTCTATGCCGGCTTCCGCGACGACGCCGGGATCAGCCGCATCGGCTACGTCGACGTGCGCGGCGACGATCCGACCCGGGTGGTGCGGGTCAGCGCCACGCCGGTGCTGGACATCGGTCGCGACGGCTGCTTCGACGACAACGGCATGATCCTCGGCGACGTAGTCGCCGCGCCGGATGGGCTGTACATGTTTTATGTCGGCTTCCAGTGCGTGGCCAAGGCCAAGTTCCTGGCCTTCACCGGACTGGCGGTGTCCAACGACGGCGGCGAATCGTTCCAGCGTCGCCAGGACACGCCGCTGCTGGACCGCGCGCCCGGGCGCAGCACCATCGCCGCGGTGCATTCGGCACGCTACGAGGACGGCCGCTGGCGGCTGTGGTACGCGGTCGGCGACGACTGGGAGCACATCGACGGCACGCCGTTCCCGCGCTACCACATCCGCTACGCCGAGACCGACGACCTGCAGGCGATCCCGCGCCAGGACACGCTGTGCCTGCAGCCGCAGGGCAGCGAATACCGCATCGGCCGCCCGCGCGTGTACCGCCACGAAGGTGGCTACCTGATGTACTTCACCCGCGGCAATGTCGATGGGGCGTATTTCCCCGGCGTGGCGCGCAGCGCCGACGGCCGCCACTGGCAGCGTTGCGACGCCGCCTTCGGCCTGGCGCTTTCGCCTGGCGGCTGGGACGCGCGCACGCTGTGCTATCCGGCACTGATCCGGCACCGCGACCGCGTGCTGATGTTCTACAACGGCAACGACATGGGCCGCGACGGCTTCGGCGTGGCGGTGGCGCCGCTGGCGCAGGGCGCAGGCGAGGGGAGCGGCCATGTATTCGGTTAGGCCCTATCGCGCCGAGGATGCACCGGCCTGGGACGCGTTGATCGCCGAATCCCGCAACGGCAACCTGCTGCACCGGCGCGGCTACATGGACTATCACGCCGAGCGCTTCGTCGATGCCTCGCTGCTGGTCGAACGCGGCGGTGCGCTGCTGGCGGTGTTCCCTGCCAATATCGAAGGCGCGCGCGTGGTCAGCCATGCCGGGCTGAGCTATGCCGGGCTGCTGTCCGCGCATGGGCTACGCGCGGCGGCGACGCTGGACGTGTTCGAGCAGATCGCCGCGCATTACCGCGCGCGCGGCGTGCACGAACTGCTGTACAAGGCAGTGCCGCAGCTGTTCCATACGTCGCCGGCGGAAGAGGATCTCTACGCCCTGCATCGGCTCGGTGCGCGGCTGCAACGCCGCGACCTGTCCTCGGCGATCGCCTTGCGCGAGCCGCTGCGCTTCGCCGCCGAACGGCGGCGCTCGATCGGCAAGGCGCGCAAGGCCGGCCTGCGCGTGCAGCGCAGTGACGACCCGGCCCCGTTGCATGCGCTGTTGAGCGAGGTACTGCAGCGTCACGGCGCTACGCCCACCCACAGCCTGCAGGAACTGCGCCTGTTGTGCGGGCGCTTCCCGGAACAGTTGCTGCTGTACGAAGTGCGCGACGGCCAGACGCTGCTGGCCGGTACGCTGCTGTACGACTTCGGCCGCGTGGTGCACACCCAGTACCTGGCCTGCTCCGAGCAGGGCCGGCGCGTGGACGCGCTGAGCCTGCTGCTGGCCGAGCTGATCGAACACCGCTACGCGCAGCGCGACTATTTCAGCCTCGGCATTTCCACCGAGCAGCAGGGCCAGGTACTCAACGACGGCCTGGTCACGCAGAAGGAGCGTTTCGGCGCACGCGGCGTGGTCCACGATTTCTACGCCTGGGACCTGCGATGAGCGTGCCGTTCCTGGACCTGCGCGCGCTCAACGCGCGCTATGCCGACGAACTGAAGGCCGCGGCGGCACGGGTCATCGACTCGGGCTGGTACGTGCTGGGCGAGGAGCTGGACGCGTTCGAGCGCGCGTTCGCCGGCTATTGCGGCACCGAACATGCGATCGGCGTGGGCAACGGCATGGACGCGCTGACCCTGATCCTGCGTGGCTACCGCGAACTGGGCCGGCTGCGCGACGGCGACGAGGTGATCGTGCCGGGTAACACCTTCATCGCCAGCTTCCTGGCGATCAGCGAGAACCGGCTGCTGCCGGTGCCGGTGGAGCCGGACCCGCTCAGCTTCAACCTGGATCCGGCCAGCGTGGAGCGCGCGATCGGCCCGCGCACGCGGGCGATCATGGCGGTGCACCTGTACGGCCAGCTGGCGGACATGGCTGCGCTGCGAACCCTGGCGCGGCAGCATCGCCTGCTGCTGATCGAGGACGCGGCGCAGGCGCACGGCGCGCGCCGGCACGGGCGCCACGCCGGCAGTTTCGGCGACGCCGCCGGTTTCAGTTTCTTCCCCGGCAAGAACCTGGGCGCGCTCGGCGACGGCGGCGCGGTGACCACCGACGATGCCGCGCTGGCCGCGCAGATCCGGATGCTGCGCAACTACGGGTCGGACATCAAGTACCGGCACCTGGTGCAGGGCGTGAACTCGCGCCTGGACGAAATGCAGGCGGCGCTGCTACGGGTCAAGCTGAACCACCTGGATGCCGACATCGCCCTGCGCCGCGATGTGGCGCGGCGCTACCGTACCGGCATCGTGCATCCGCAGCTGCAGTTGCCGCAGGTGGCCGACGAGGCGGCCCACGCCTGGCATCTGTTCGTGCTGCGCTGCGCCCGGCGCGACGCGCTGCAGCGCCATCTGCTGGCCAGCGGCATCCATTGCCTGGTGCACTATCCGGTCGCACCGCACCGGCAGCCGGCCTATGCCGCACTGAGCGGACGCAGCCTGCCGCTGTGCGAGCAACTGCACCGGGAGGTGCTGAGCCTGCCGATCGGGCCGACCCTGGAGGCGGCCGCGGTGCAGCGGGTGATCGACGCCTGCCTGGCGTTCGGGGCCACCACGGCATGAACGTGCTGCGCAGCGGCCTGTACAGCGGCGTGGCCACCGCGGCCAAGCTGCTGGCTGCGTTGCTGGTGCTCAAGCTGGTCGCGGTGTATGCCGGACCGGCCGGCGTGGCCCGGCTCGGCCAGTTCACCAGCCTGATGTCGCTGTTGGCGGTGCTGGCCGGCGGCGGCATCGGCGCGGGCATCGTGAAGTATGTGGCCGAGTACCGCGACGATGCGCAGAAACTGGCGCGACTGCTCGGTGCGGCGTTGGGCTATGCGTGCTGCGCGGCCTGCGTGATGGGCGTGGTCGCGCTGCTGTTCAGCCGCCAGATCGCGCAGCGCCTGCTCGGCGATCCGCACTACCAGAGCCTGATCTGCGTGCTGGCCGTGGCCCAGCTCGGCATCGCCCTGGTCAACTACATCCTGGCCGTGGTCAACGGTTTCATGGACGTGCGCCGGCTGGCCTTCATCCAGGTCGCCGGCTCGGTGCTCAGCGTGCTGGTGGTGCTGTGGCTGTCGCGCTGGCTGCAGCTGTACGGCGCGCTGCTGGCGCTGGTCGCCGGGCAGGTGCTGTGGCTGTGCGCCGGCCTGCCGGCGCTGCGGCGCAGCCCGTATTTCCGCCGCGACATGCTGCGCATCCGCTTCGATGCGGAAATGACCCGGCGCCTGGCCGCGTTCTCCGTGATGACGCTGACCTCGGCGCTGCTGCCGCTGCTGGTCAACATCGGCGTGCGCGACTATCTGGCCGCGACCTTCGGCTGGCAGCAGGTGGGTTACTGGCAGGCGGTGAGCAAGGTGTCCGAGGCCTATCTGCTGTTCTTCACCACCGCGATCAACGTCTATTACCTGCCCAAGCTGGCGGCGCTGCGCGATCGCGCCGGGCTGTTGCTGGAATTGCGCACCGCCTACCGCTACGTGTTGCCGGCGGTGATCGCCTTGGCCACAGCGATCTACCTGTGCCGCGACTGGCTCACGCGCTTGCTGTTCGCCGCCGACTTCGCCGCCGCCGCACCGCTGTACGCACCGCAGCTGGTCGGCGACGTGATCAAGATCGCCGCGTTCGTCCTTTCGTACCTGATGCTGGCCAAGGCGATGACGCGGCTGTTCGTGGTGTCCGAATGCGTATTCGCCGCCAGCTATCTGGGGCTGGTCTATCTGTTCACCACGCGCATGGGCCTGATCGGGGCGGCATACGCCTTCGCGGTCAACTATGCGCTGTACCTGGCGTTCAACGTCGTGGTGGTGCGGCGCTATCTGGGAGGCTTGCGCTGATGGACGAGCCTGGACTGCATCACGATGCGCCGCTGGTGTCGGTGCTGGTGCCGGCGTACAACCACGAATGCTTCGTGCAGCGCTGCCTGGACAGCGTGCTGGAAGATCCGTACCCGAACAAGGAACTGGTGATCGTCGACGACGGCTCCAGCGACGCCACCGCCGCGCGCATCGCCGAGTGGATCGCGCTGCACGGACAGCGCATCCCGGTGCGGTTCTGGCCACGCGAGAACCGCGGCATCGCCGCCACGCTGAACCATCTGGTGGCGATGGCCAGCGGCGAGTTCCTGCGCCTGGGCGCCAGCGACGACTATCTGCTGCCGGGCGGTCTGGCCGCGCAGGTCGCCTATCTGCGCGCATCGCCGGGCAAGACCGCGGTGATCGGCGATGCGGTTGTGGTCGATGCGGACGGGCGCCTGCTGCACCAGAGCAGCATGCGCGACCTGCACGGCGTGGACAAACGCCTGTACCTGAGCGACGCCGGCATCCGCCGCGCGGTGATCCGGCACTGGGCGGTGAGCGGGGCGGTGGCCCTGGTGCGGCGCAGCGCGCTGCAGGCGCGCGTGGCCTGGGACGAAGAGCTGCATATCGAGGACTGGGATTTCTTCCTGCGCCTGGTCGCGCGCGACGCGCTGGGCTTCATCGATGTCGGCGTCTGCGCCTACCGGCTGCACGGCGCCAACGCCAGCCGCACCCGGCACCTGCCCAGCCGCCTGGCCAATCTGACCGAGTCGCGGCAGGTGGCGCTGCGCCGCGCCGCGCTGTTCGATGCTCCATGCCGCACGCTGCTGCATGCGCAGGCGCATTACATCGCGGCCAAGATCGCGTTCCTGCGGCGCCAGCCGGCGGCGCTGGGCGGGCACCTGCTGGCGCATGCCTGGCTGTCGTTGCTGGCACGCCTGCGGCCGGGCGCAGCGGCGCCTCTGGCGGAGCGCGCATGAAACGTTTGTTGCGCTTGCCGTCGAGCTATTTCGGCCTGCCGCTGCTGTTCAGTTGCGCGCTGACCCTGCTCACGTTCGATCTGCCGCCCGGCTATGCCGCCGGCATCGCCTTGCTGGCCGCGGCGGCCGCCACGACACTGGTGCTGGATGCGCTGCACGGCATCCGCCTGCCGTCGCTGGCCGCGTTTCGCGCGCGCCGCTATGCCGGCACCCGCGAGGCCTTCGTCGCGCAGTGCCTGGCTGCGCTGGTCGGCGTGTTCTGCGTGCTGGACCTGGCGCTGTTCCCGATCCCGCTGTTCACCAATCCTTCCGCGTATGCCGACCTGACCCCGCTGCATGCGCACGTGCGCCACCTGTCCAACATGTGCTGGATCCTGCCGCCGATCGCGCTGCTGTGCGTGCGCGACAAGGCGCTGCGCAACGCGATGATCCTGGCCGGCTTCGTGTTCCCGGTGTTGGTGATCGACCGCAACCGCATTTTCGCCGGCTTGTTCAGCTTCGCGCTGCTCCTGCTGTTGCGACGCGATCCGGCGCGGCCGTTGCCGTGGAAGGCCATCGTGGCGTTGCTGATCGCCGGCGGCGCGGCGTTCTCGCTGCTGGGCACGCTGCGCTCGGGCTCGCTGGATTCGGTGACGCTGCCGTTCGGCGCGCTGTACCGCGCCGCGCCGCAAGGCATCAAGTGGCTGCTGCTGTATATCGGCGCCGGCCCGTACAACTTCGGCGCGATGCTGGCCAAGGACTACGTCAACGCCAGTTTCCTGGTCAACCAGCTGGTGCCGCTGAGCGGCTCGATCGCCACCGCCGGCACCGGCATTCCGCTGGATGCGCCGAACATCAACGTCGGTACCGAGTTCTTCCCGTTCCTGCTGGCCGGCGGCGCCGGCGCCGCGCTGGCCGCGATGCTGGCGCTGTACGCGGCGCTGCTGTGGAGCGTGCGCCTGCTCGGCAGCACGGTGTCGCTGTTCAACCTGCTGGTGTTCCTGCGCATCGCCTACGCCTGCCTGATGTCGCCGTTCGCGCCACAGGCCTTCACCTGGACCAACGCCGGCTTCATCGCGCTGTGCCTGCTCCTGCACGCCTGCAGCGCGCTGCTGCCGAACCGCCACGCGGCGCTGGCGGCCGCGCCCGGCAGGGCGGGGCAGGCGCCGTTGCCACCTTTTTCTCCGAGAAGTGCCTTGCCATGAAAGACGAC
>NZ_CAPJ01000072.1 GCF_000331775.1 Xanthomonas translucens pv. translucens DSM 18974 | reverse complement strand
TCCAGCAGCGCCGCAGACACCGCGTCCGCTTGCGCATCGCATTGCTGCATCTGCCGCAGCACGTCGGCACGTTGCTGTCTGAGCCGGGCGATGCGGTCGCCAAGGTTGCAGGCGCGGCGCGTCAGCAACGCCAAGCGCTCGCGCGCCGACTGCAATGTCTGGGTATGCGCGTATTTCAGTTCGTCGGCATGGCGCCGGGCGATGCCGGTGGCGAGGCGGCCGTTGGCGTGCTCCAGGTGCGACAGCAACGCCGCATTCAGATCCGGCGCGGCAGCGGTCGGTGGCGATGCCGCCTCGGGCTGGCGCGTAGCGGCGCGCTCGGCGTTGTGGGCGTTGTCGACAGGGCTGGCGGAGGAGGACGCATGGCGAAGCAGCGCTCGATGCGGCAGCGGCGTTCCGCTGTCCAGTCCAAGGATCGCACCTGCCTTGCGCCAGGGCAGGGTCCACGAGCGCTGCTTGTCCGCGCTGACCGGGCTGAATGCAACCGGCTTGTTCTGCTCGGCCTTTTGCAACAGTGCAGTCGACCAGGTGAGGGGCTCATCCTGCGCTGCGATCAGTTCGGCTTCGAACGCGCTTGGCTCGGGAGTGGCCAGCTTGTTGTGAGTCTGCCGCCGTGCCGAGGGAGCGGACGGATGCGAGACGGTTTCGGCCATGCCTGGCAGACAGGCGGAAACCCCATACGGCCGTAGCGGAAACTTAGGCATAGGAATGATTCGCGCAATGAAATTTTCACGTTCGCGATGCCATCTATGGTTTCGCTTGGGCGTGCGATATGGCGAGCCGTGGCCTCCGGGCTTGCGGCAGCGTGACGCAGAAGGTCCCATGGTCCTCTCGGTCGCGAAGACCGGTCGGCGAAGTGGCGTGTTGAAAACGGAACGTTCGCCGGCAGTGCTTGCGAGCGCCGGCGCCGGTTGCAGTGCCGCACGTTGCACGCGCCTGGGCGATAGAATGGGCGGGTGGCCAAGCGCAGACTCCTCGCCGATACTCCCGACCTGCTGAGCGTCGATCGCGATGCGCTGCGCCCGCTGGCCGAGCGCATGCGTCCGTGCACGCTCGACGAGATGGTCGGGCAGAAACGCCTGCTGGCGCCGGCCAGCGCGCTGCGCCGCGCGGTCGAATCCGGGCGCGTGCATTCGATGATCCTATGGGGGCCGCCGGGCTGCGGCAAGACCACCCTGGCGCTGCTGCTGGCGCACTATGCCGAGGCCGAATTCAAGGCGATCTCGGCAGTGCTGTCCGGGCTGCCGGAGGTGCGGCTAGTGCTGGCCGAGGCCGCGCAACGCTTCGCCGACGGGCGCCGCACGGTGTTGTTCGTGGACGAGGTGCACCGCTTCAACAAGGCACAGCAGGACGCGTTCCTGCCGCATATCGAGCGCGGCACCATCCTGTTCGTCGGTGCCACCACCGAGAACCCGTCGTTCGAACTGAACTCGGCGCTGCTGTCGCGCTGCCGCGTGCACGTGCTGGAACCGGTGTCGCCGCAGGACATCGTCGAGGCGCTGCAGCGTGCGCTGCACGACAGCGAGCGCGGCCTGGGCGGCGAGGCGATCCGGGTGTCGGACACGGCGCTGCTGGAGATCGCCAGCGCTGCCGACGGCGACGTGCGGCGCGCGCTGACCCTGCTGGAGATCGCCGCCGAGCTGGCCCAGGGCGAGGACGGCGAGATCACCGCGCAGACCCTGCTGCAGGTGCTGGCCGACCGCACCCGCCGCTTCGACAAGGGCGGCGAGCAGTTCTACGACCAGATCTCGGCGCTGCACAAGTCGGTGCGCAGTTCCAATCCGGATGCGTCGCTGTACTGGCTCACGCGCATGCTCGACGGCGGCTGCGACCCGTCCTACCTGGCGCGGCGCCTGACCCGCATGGCGATCGAGGACATCGGCCTGGCCGATCCGCGCGCGCAGCAGATGGCGCTGGAAGCCTGGGACATCTACGAGCGGCTGGGCAGCCCGGAAGGCGAGCTGGCCTTCGCGCAACTGGTGCTGTACCTGGCCAGCACCGCCAAGTCCAACGCCGGCTATGCCGCGTTCAACCAGGCCAAGGCCGAGGTGCGCGAGAGCGGCACCCAGGAAGTGCCGCTGCATCTGCGCAACGCGCCGACCAAGCTGATGAAGAACCTCGGCTACGGCGAGCATTACCAGTACGACCACGATGCCGAAGGCGGCATCGCCCTGGACCAGACCGGGTTTCCGGATGCGATGGGCGAGCGTGTGTACTACCGGCCGGTGGAGCGTGGCCTGGAGATCAAGCTCAAGGACAAGCTCGACCGTTTGCGCGCCGCGCGTGAGCAGGCGCGGGCTGACAAGGCCAAGCCACAGTCGTAATCGACGGCGACGCAGGGGACGGTCCTGCAAACCGCTTTGCGCGACGTTGCTGCCGCTGCGGCTGATCGCCCGCCGAATTGCAGTGCAGGGCACATCGGCTCGCGGCTGGACATGCGTCTGGCCGCGTTCCATAATGCGCCCACAGGAGATGGCGTTCCTCCTTCAACCACTGTGCCGACGGCGCAGTTGATGACGCCTACAGACACCTGACCGCGGTCGGGGCTGTAGGCGCATGCGTCCGCTTCCCTTGATCTCGGTCAGCCCGATCCCTTCGAGCAGACAAGACCGATGCGCATATTCCGCCGACCCGAACAACTCGAACTGCTGCCTTATCTGGGCAAGTGGCTGCTGATCGCCAGCGTCGTTGGCGTGTTCGCAGGCACCGCCTCCGCGTTCTTCCTGTGTTCCCTCGATCGCGCCACGGCCTGGCGCGAAGCGCACCTCTGGGTTATCTGGTTGCTGCCCGCGGCCGGATTCGGCGTCGGCCTGGTCTATCACCTGCTGGGCAAGAGCGTCGATGGCGGCAACAACCTGATCATCGACGAGATCCACGACCCCAGGAAGGTCGTGCCCTTGCGCATGGTGCCGCTGGTGCTGGGCGGAACGGTGGTCTCGCACCTGTTCGGCGCATCGGTCGGTCGCGAGGGAACCGCCGTGCAGATGGGCGCGGCGCTGGCCGACCAGCTCACGCACGTGTTGCGCATGCAGCGTCAGGACCGGCGCATCCTGTTGATGGCCGGCATCAGCGCCGGATTCGCCTCGGTGTTCGGAACGCCATTGGCCGGCGCCGTGTTCGGTCTGGAAGTGCTCGTGATCGGGCGCATGCGCTACGACGCGCTGTTCCCGTGCATCGTCGCCGCGATCGTCGCCGACCAGGCGTGCCTGGCGTGGGGCGTTCATCACACGCATTATGTGGTGGGCCAGGTCGTGCCGGTCGGCGTGTCGAGCGTGCTGGCGGTGGTCGCCGCGGGGATCGTGTTCGGTCTGGTCGGCAGGCTGTTCGCTACCGCCACGCACCGGCTCGGCGCATTGGTCAAACGCTGCATCGGCTATGCGCCGCTGCGGCCGGCCGTGGGTGGCATCGTGGTCGCCACGGCGGTATGGGCGCTCGATGCCTACCGCTACATCGGTCTGGGCATTCCCGACATCGTGCGTTCCTTCCAGCAGCCGATGGCGCCATGGGATTTCTTCGGCAAGCTGGCGTTTACCGTGGCCTCGCTGGGGACCGGCTTCAAGGGCGGGGAAGTCACGCCGCTGTTCTACATCGGCGCGACCCTCGGCAACGCGCTGGCGCCGCTGCTGCACCTGCCGTTCCCGCTGCTGGCCGGGATCGGCTTCGTCGCCGTGTTCTCCGGCGCCGCCAATACGCCGATCGCCACCACGCTGATGGCCATGGAGTTGTTCGGGGTCGACATCGGCCCGCTGGCGGCGATCGGTTGCGTCACCGCGTACCTGTTCTCGGGCCACACCGGCATCTATCACGCCCAGCGCGTGGGCCATGGCAAGCACCGCGGCCATCGGCAGGCCGTTCCGGAGGCCTTGCGTCTCGCCAAGCTGGGGCAGCTTCGCGCGCAACAACAGCGGCAGGCTGGGGAACGATCGCCAACGCCGCAGGGCAATAGCACGCCCGCAGGCGCGAGCGAGGAGGACACCTAGTGAGCGAGGGCAGCCAGCAGCCTATGAGCTGCGCAAGGTGCATGCTGTGCTCTGCCTGTGCGAATTGCCTCTCGCGCACATCCCACACGAGGCACGCGGCGAGGGGATCAACTCATCTGCCGTTGACGAAGACGGGGACCAGCAGGTGCCCGGTGATGCCCGGCGTCATCGCGACCTTCGCCGTCCCGGCGCGCGGCCAGAGGCAGGTCGCGATCAACGCGGTCAGCGCGAGGCTGCAGACGCCGAGCTTGCTTGCCGTCTGCCTGATCGGATAGACGCAGTTGTTCGGTCTGGTCGGTGAAACCGGCATAAGATGCTCCACAGTGCGGTTCGCACCCTCGTTGAACGATGAAGGGTCGCGCGGGCGGCATCTATTCGGCGGTACGACGCCCGCTGGCGGGCAGCAGCGTCGGCGCGGATTCCTTTCGCCTCAGGGCAAGAATCCGGCTGCTCTCCAGCGCAGGCAGAGAGGAAGCCACGAGAGTCGACGAGTTGGAGGCCGAGATCGTTCGACAGGGCGCGCAAGCAGTGGCGCTTCAGCGCGTCGCGGCGGGCGTGGCGGTGGGCGCCGCGGCCATCGCTTCGGCGGCGGCGATCTTCTGCGCTACCGCTTCGCGTAGCGGGGACGTTTCGGGTAGCAGGCTGCGCAGGTGCCGCCAGTGCGCTGCGGCGTCAGCGTAATGCTGCCGCTGGAATTCGCCGATGCCGAGCATCCACAGGGCGCGCTGGTTGTCCGGCTGCTGTGCGAGCACGCGCTCAAGCATGCCGTGCGCGGTCGCGCCGACGGCGAAATCGGGTTGCTGTGCCATGTCCGCCTCGACCCAGCCGAGCAGCGCCTCGCCGTTGTCCGGATCGATCCGCAGCGCCTGCGCGTAGGCGTCGCGCGCCTCGGCAGGACGTTTCGCCTGCGTGGCGGCCAGCGCCTTGTCCATCCATTGCTGCAGTGCCGCTGGCGTGGGGTCTGGTGCCGGCCCCGACGTGGCCTGCACGGGGACGCCGGCAAGCGCGGCCGGGTCGCCGACCAGCAGATACAGGCCGGTACTCGCCAGCGGCAGCGTCGCCGCCAGCAGCGCCGCGGTGGTCAGCCGCCACCTGCGTGCGCCCAGCTGCCGGCGTAGCAGCGGCCACAGCAAGGCGCTCAATGCGATGGCCACCATCAGCGTGGCGGTAATGCAGAAGCCGGCCGTCACCATAGTTCTTCCGGCTCCTGTTGCGCAGGGACTTGCGCCGCGGCGGCCCGGCGCCGCAGCGTGGCCACCACCATGGCCGCGCCACCGAGCAGGAACAGCAGCGGGCCGAACCACAGCAGCCAGGTGCCGGGCGCCAGCGGCGGGTCGTAGAGCACGAACTGCGAATAGCGATCGACCATGTACTGCTTGATCTGCGCGTCGCTGCGGCCGGCCTGCAACTGCGCGAACACCTGGTGGCGCAGGTCACGCGCCAAGGTGGCGTTGGAGTCGGCCAGGTTCTCGTTCTGGCAGACAAGGCAGCGCAATTGAGCGGTCAGGCGCTGGAAGCGCAGTTCCTGCTGCTGATCCTGGAACGGCAGCGGATCTACAGCCTGCGCCGCCGCCGGCAACACGTGGGCGAGCAGCAGCAAGGCCAGCAACGACAGCCACGGCTTGCTCCATGGCCGGCCGCGCCGCGTGCGCGCACAAGGCCCGTTCATCGCCGCGCTCCGTCCAGCGCGGCGATCGCCGGGCGCAGTTCGCCGGCGATCACCGCGGGGGTCAGCACGCCGACGTGCTTGTAGCGGATCACGCCGTGGGCATCGATCAGGAAGGTTTCCGGGGCGCCGTAGACGCCGAAGTCGAGCGCGCGCTGTCCGTCCTCATCGACCACCACCAGCGCATACGGATTGCCGCGCTGTGCGAGCCAGGCGCGCGCGTCGCGCGGGTCGTCCTTGTAGGCGTAGCCGATCAGCGCGACACCGAGGTCGTTGGCGTGCGCCAGCAGCACCGGGTGTTCTTCGCCGCAGGCCAGGCACCAGCTGCCGAACACGTTCAGCAGGTAGGGGCGGCCGCGCAATTCGGCGCTGCCGGCGTGTTGCGCCGGATCGTCCAGGCGCGGCAGCGAGAACGCCGGCGCCGGCTTGCCGATCAGCGGCGAGGGCACCTCGCGCGGATCGTGCACGCGGCTCCAGTAGATGCCGAAGCCGAACAGCGCGGCCAGCAGCAGGAAACCGAGCAGCGGCAGCAGCCGGCTCATGGCGATGCCGCCGCTGCGCGCGTGGCGACGGCTGCGCCAGGTTCGGCGCCGTGCTCGCCCGTGTGCGGCGCACGCAAGCGCCGCGCACAGGCGCTGACGAAGCCGCCGAGCATCATCAGCAGGCCGCCCAGCCAGATCCAGCGGATGAAGGGTTTGTAGTACAGGCGCAAGGTCCAGGCGTTCTCGATGTGTTGGTCGTCCATCGGCTCGCCCAGCGCGACGTACAGATCGCGGGTGACGCCGGCATCGATCGCCGCCTCGGTCTGGATCCGTTCGCTGGAATACAGGCGCTTCTGCGGATGCAGTACCGCCACCGCCGCACCGTCGCGGCTCACCGTCAGCGTGCCTTGTTCGGCCTTCCAGTTGGGGCCGTCGATCATGCGCACGCCGTCGAAGCGGAACGCGTAGCCGCCGATCTTCTCGCTTTGCCCGGGCGCCAGGCGCACGTCGCGCTCGATCGACAGGCTGTCCGACAGCAGCACGCCGGCCACGAAGACCGCCACCCCGGCATGCGCCAGCAGCATGCCGGCCAGCTCCGCGGGGAAACGCCGCCCGCGCGGCGCTTCGCGCAAACGCTTGTAGGCGTAGAGCGCTGTGCCGACGCCGATCCAGGTGGCGGCGGCGACGCCGGCCACCGCACGCGCTGAGCCGTCGCTCAGTACGAAGGCGACCAGCGCGCAGGCCAGTGCGGCCAGCACGGCGCGCACGGCCACTGCCTGCAGCGCGCCCGCTTCGGTCCGGCCCCAGCGCAGGTAGGGGCCGAACGGCAGCAGCAGCACCACCGGCAGCATCAGCAGCGGGAACAGCAGGCCGAAGTAGGGCGGGCCGACCGAGACCTTGCCCAGCTTCAGCGCATCGCCGAGCAACGGGAACAGCGTGCCCAGCAGCACCATCGCCGCGGCCACGGTCAGCATCAGATTACCGACCAGGATCGCGGTTTCCCGCGACAAGGCGCTGAACGGCTTGCCGGCGGCCAGCCGCGGCGCGCGCAGCGCGTACAGCAGCAGCGCGCCGCCGACCGCCACGATCAGGAAGCCAAGGATGTACAGGCCGCGGCGCGGGTCGGCGGCGAAGGCGTGCACCGAGGTCAGCACGCCCGAGCGCACCAGGAAGGTGCCAAGCAACGACAGCGAGAAGGCGAGGATCGACAGCAGCAGGGTCCAGGCGCCCAGCGCGCCGCGTTTCTCGGTGACCGCCTGGGTGTGGATCAGCGCCGCGCCGACCAGCCACGGCATGAAGCTGGCGTTCTCCACCGGATCCCAGAACCACCAGCCGCCCCAGCCCAGTTCGGCATAGGCCCACCAGCTGCCGGCGACGATGCCGGCGGTGAGGAAGCCCCAGGCGACGTTGGTCCACGGCCGCGCCCAGCGCACCCAGGCCTGCTGCTGTTCGCCGCCGAGCAAGGCGGCGATGGCGAAGGCGAAGGCGACCGAGAAGCCGACGTAGCCGGTGTAGAGCACCGGCGGATGGAACACCATGCCCGGATCCTGCAGCACCGGGTTGAGTTCGCTGCCGTCCAGCGGCATCGGCGATAGTCGCGCGAACGGGTTGGAGGTGAACAGCACGAACGCCAGGAAGCCGGCGGCGATCAGGCCGAGCACGCCGAGCACGCGCGCGGCGAACGCCTGCGGCAGGTGCCGGCTGCTGCGCGCCAGCAGCACCGTCCATAGATTGAGAATGGCGATCCACAGCAGCAGCGAGCCTTCGTGCGCGCCCCACACCGCGGCCAGCCGGTAGTACCAGGGTTGTGCCAGGTTGGCGTTGGCCGCCACGTAGCGCACCGAAAAATCCAGGCGCAGCAGCGCATAGGCGAGCAGGGCGAAGGCCAGCCAGGCGAACAGCGCCTGCGCGCAGGCGGCCGGCCGCGCCACCGCCATCAGCGCGCGATCGCCGCGCCAGGCGCCGAGCAGCGGCAGCACGCCCTGCGCCAGCGCCAGCAGCAAGGCCAGGATCAGCGCGAGTTGGGCCAGTTCGGCGGTCATCGCGGCAGGGTGGCCGAGCGCGTGCAATGCGATGCGGCGCGGCAGGGCGGCATCGGCTTCATGGTGTTGCGGGCGTGGGGGCCGACGCGGAAACCGCCGCTGCGGTGCGACCCGCGTGGGCCTGCGCCATCGCGTCCTTCAGTTCCTGCGGCATGTAGGTCTCGTCGTGCTTGGCCAGCACCTCGGTGGCCACGAAACCGGCGCCATGCAGCGAACCTGTGGCGATCACCGCCTGGTTGTCGCGGAACAGGTCGGGCAGGATTCCGGTATAGGCGACCGCGGTGGCGCCGGAGGTGTCGATCACGGTGAAGTCCACCCGCAACGAATCGGCGCTGCGCCGGATCGAGCCGGCCTTGACCATGCCGCCGAGCCGGAACACGCGGTAGCCGTCGGCCTGGCCGGCCTGCACCTGGCTCGGCGTGAACAGGTAGCTGATGTTGTGTTGCAGGGCCAGCACGAACAGGCCGGTGGCGAGCGCGGCCGCGCCCAGCACCAGCAGCACGAGCAGCAGGCGGCGCTTACGGGTGGGATTCATGGTCGAGACCTGAGGGCAGCGACGCGGCGCCGCGCTGGCGGCGCGCCTGTTCGCGCAGCAGTTGCGCGCGCGTCTCGGCGAGCAGGCGCCGCTGTCGCCAGCGCGGCAGTAGCGTGTCCAGCAGCAACACCAGCAGGAACAGCGCATAGGCGCTCCACACGTAGCCGGCGTATCCGCCCATCGCCCAGAAGCCGCTCATGCTGCGCGCTCCGCCGGCATGCGCGATTCCGGCAGCGGCACGGGCGCTGGCGCGGGTGCGCCCAGCGCTAGCGCGCGCACCCAGCCCTTGCCGCGCTCCAGCGCCAGCAGGTCGGTGCGCATGCGCCCGAGCAGGCTGGCCAGGTAATAGCACTTGCTCGCCAGCACCGCGGTCAGCAGCGGCCACAGCATCGCCAGCGGCATCTTCGACGGTCCGAGCACGCGCACCGTTGAGCCCTGGTGCAAGGTGTTCCACCAGACCACGGAGAAGTGCACGATCGGCAGGTTGATCAGCCCGACCAGCGCCAACAGCGCCGCGGCGCGCGCGCCCTGGCGCGGATCCTCGATCGCGCGGTACAGGCCGATCACGCCCAGGTACAGGAACAGCAGTACCAGTTCCGAGGTCAGCCGCGCGTCCCAGGTCCACCAGGTGCCCCACATCGGCTTGCCCCACAGCGAGCCGGTGCACAGGGTGATGAAGGTGAACGCGGCGCCGATCGAGGCGGAGGCCATGCACGCCACTTCCGCCAGTTTCAGCCGCCAGACCAGAGCGACGAAGCCGGCCGCGCCCATCGCGGCATAGATGAACAGGCTCATCCAGGCGCTGGGCACGTGGATGAAGATGATCCGGTAGGCGTCGTGCTGCTGGTAGTCCGGCGGCGCCAGCACCAGCCCGCCGTAGAAGGCGACCGCGCCGAGCAGCAGTGCCGCGCCCAGCGCCCACGGCCGGATCGCGCCGGCGACGCGGTAGAAGGTCGGCGGCGAGGACAGCCGGTGCAGCCATTGCGGAATCCATTTGGCCATGGCCGCCACGCTCAGCGTGCCGTGGCAGCGGTGCGGGGCAGGGCCTGCACCGCGGCGGCGGCATCGACCTGCAGCAGGCCGTCGCGTTGCCGGCTGGTCCGGTGCAGCAGTTCATGCACGCTGCGCGCATCCAGCTGCGGCGCCAGCGCCAGCAGCAGCGCGACCACGCCGCTGACGTGCGCAGTGGCCATCGACGAGCCGGAGGTGAAATCGTAAGCGCCGTTGGGTTGGGTGGTGAGGATGTCCTCGCCCGGCGCGCTGAGCACGCCCGGCGGCGACGGCGTCGCGCTGCTGCTGCGCACCACGATCACCCCCGGGGTGGCATCGGGAAAGCCGTCCAGGCGGCCGTCCGGCGGCATCGCCGCGACCACGATGCGGCCTTGCCGCAACAACTGCTCGAGCAGCTTGCGCAGCAGCGGATCGGCCGGGCCGCCCAGGCTCAGGTTGATGATGCGCGTGCGCGTATCGCCGATCGCGACCAGTGCCTTGGCCAGGGTGAAGGAGTTGCAGCCGGCGCCGGCGCCGGCGCGCTGCGGGTACCAGCAGGCCTTGTACACGTCGAGCATGGCCTTGGGCGCCATGCCGACGATGCCGAGATGGTTGTTGCTGCCGGCGGCGATGATCCCGGCCACTTCGGTGCCGTGGTGATCGCGATTGAACGCGGTGGGGTCGGCCCCGACCAGATCGCGCACCTCGCGCAGCCGGCCCTGCAGGTCCGGGTGGGCGGTGTCCACGCCGGTATCGACGATGGCCACGCCCACGCCCTGGCCCTGGCTCAGCACCTGCGCGCTGGCGGCATTGGTCGCGGCGAAGCCGCGTTGCATGTCAACGTAGGGATCGTTGTAGTGCAGCGCTTGCGCGGCCTGGGCCAGTGGCGCGGGGTCGGCGTAGGTGGCGAACTCCTGCAGCGGCTGCGACAGGGTGACGCGTTCGTCCTTGGCCAGTTCGGCGAGCAGCGCGTCGCGCTGCACGCCCGGCGCCGGCTCCAGCACCACGCAGTACACGCCGAGCGGCTTGATCGGCCAGCCGGTCACCTGGCGCAGGCCGTAGCGTTGGGTCAGCGCGTCCAGCGTTTCCGCCGCCTGGGTGCCGGCGCCGTAATACTTGGACGAGGCATAGCCGATCAGGTTGGAGCCGGCGTGCCGGCCCGGCGCGGCCATCGGGTTGGCCACCGCGAGCACGATCTGGCGCTGGCTGTCCAAGGTCGGCGAGGCGTCCAGGGCCGGGGTCTTCGCTGGCGCCGCTGCGGCAGCGGCGGGCGCGTCGGTGGCGTTGCGCCCGCCATGGGCGCAGGCGCCGAGCGCCAGGCAGGCGACGAACAGGCAGGTGCGACGCAGGCTCATGGCGCGGAAATCGGCTCCGCCAGGCGGATGCCCGGCGTCGCACGCAGCTGTTGCACGCTGCGCTGCGGCTGTGCCGGCGCGCCGGCCTGGACCGGCACCACGGTGTAGGCGCCGGCGCCATTGGGGCCGGCGACCACGCGCAAGTGCAGCTTGTGCAGCACCGCGTCCCAGTCGCCCAGGGTCATGCGCGCGTCCGGCACCACGCGGATCGCGTCCGCCGCCAGCGGCTGCGCGGTCTCGCTGAGGGTGCGGTAGCTGCTGCCCTGGTCGCTGGCGGACAGCCTGACCCCGAGCACGCCCAGCCCCACCGCCTGCACCAGCGCCGCGGCGACCAGGGCGCGTGTGGTCCAGCTGGCGCGCACACGCGCCGGCAGGCGCTGCGGCTCGGGCGCGTCGAGGCGGCCAAGCAGGCGCTGCAGCCCGGCCTCGGCATCCACCGGCACGTCGCTGGGCAGCGACATCGCCATGCGCAGCCGGCTCTGCTGCGCGAACTCGGCGCTGCAGGAGGCGCACTTGGCCAGGTGCGCGATCAGCCACTCATGTTCTTCTTCCGTGGCGCTGGCCTGCAGCACCCACGGCATCAGTTCCCAGGCGTGCGAGCATTCGTTGCCCGGCTCGTTGCAGCCTGTCTTCATGACACGCTCTCCGTCAGAGGGGAAGCGCCGCCGGCCAATCCCGGCAGCACGTTGCGCAGCTTGACCCGCGCATGGAACAGCCGCGCCTTGATGGTGCCCACCGGGCACTGCATGATCGCCGCGACTTCTTCGAGTTTGTGGCCCAGGCCGTAGACCAGTTCGACCACCAGGCGCTGGTCGGCCGACAGCCGCTCCAGGCCCTTGCCCAGCCAGTCGCGCAGCTCGCGGTCCTCGTCCGGGTCGGTCGCGGCGAAGTGGTCTTCGGCGTTCACCCCGTCATCGATCGCCTCGTCGCTGTGGTGGCGGATCGCCTTGAGCCCGCAGCGGTAGGCGATGCCCATGATCCAGGTCGAGACCTGCGAGTCGCCACGGAAATCGCCGGCTTTCTGCCAGGCGATCCAGAAGCAGTCGTTGATCGCCTCCTCGATGATGTCCGGGCGCCGGGTCAGCCGCGACAGGAACCGGCACAGGCGCCCGTGGTAGTTGCGGTACAGGGCCGCCAGCGCGTCGCGGTCGCCGCCGGCCATGCGCCGGAGCAGCATGCGGTCGGTGGCATCGCCTAGTGGATCGGTGTCGGTCATGAAGGGCAGGCTTGGCAACGGGCACCGGTATGTGCCGGGTCGGCACGGAAAGGTTGCGTGCGGATCAGAACGCGCGCGACACCGTCGCCACCCACGGCCAAATACCGTTGCGACGCCTGGTGTAGATGCTGTGCGCGTCGCTGAATACGCGGTCGATCTCCGCGCTCCAGGCGCCGGCATTCCACATCAGCCCGGCGTGGCCGTAGCTGTAGTGGTTGGCGTAGTCGTCTACGCCGTACAGGACCGCTGGCGCCTGGCTGATGCCGATCCCGGCCGACAGCGACAGCTGCGCCAGCAACGGCTGGTGCACGGTGAGGTCGCCCGCGCCGTACCAGCGGCCGGGATAGCTGTCGGGCAGCGCGAAGGCGCCCACCGAGACGCTCAGCCGGTCGCGGTACGACCAGCCGATGCTGGCCTCGTTGCGGTTCAACAGGCGGTTGATGCGGTTGCCGGGATAGCTGTAGCGCACCACCCCGGCCTGCATCTGCCAGCTGTCGGACAGGGTCCAGCTGCGCGACAGTTCAAGCGTGGTCAGCAGTTGGTGGCCTGGCGCGTTCAGCGCCGAACTGGCGGAAGCGCTCAGTGACCAGCCCGGCGCCGGCAGCCAGTAGCCGGCAAGCTGCAGCGACGGGGTATCGGAGCTCACGGCGATGCCGCGATCGACCAATTGGGTACTGATGCCGACCGCGCCGCCGACCTTGGCGGCCAGCGCCGTGCACGGCAGGCACAGTGCCGCCGCCAGCGCCAGCGCCAGCGCCCCGTGCAGCGCAGACGC
>NZ_CAPJ01000073.1 GCF_000331775.1 Xanthomonas translucens pv. translucens DSM 18974 | reverse complement strand
AGCCCGGCCGCGGCCACGCCCGAGGTCGCCAACAACTACAGCTACGTGCGCTACCGCGCCGACTACGAGGTGCGCGACGACGCCAGCAGCGTGGAGACCGACGAGTACGAGCTGCTGCTGAAGACCAAGGCCGGCGTGGACAAGTTCAGCCAAGTGCGGCTGAGCTACAGCGAAAAGCTGGAAACGCTGGAGGTGCTGGCCGCCTACGCGATCACCCCGGACGGGCTGCGCCACGACGTGCCGGCCGACAAGATCTACACCCAGGAAAGCTATTCCAGCGCCTCGGCGGCGATGTACGCCGACCGCAAGGTCAAGGTGGTGGTGTTCCCCAACCTGATGCCGGGCACGCGGCTGGTGTACCGGGTGCGCCGCACCCAGGCCGTGCCGTACTTCCCCGGCTACTTCAGCCTGTGGGAGACCTTCAGCGTGTTCTCCCAGTACGACGACGCCACGGTGACCCTGGTCGCGCCGCGGCGCATGCCGATGCACCTGTACACGCGCGGCGTGGACGGCGACAACACGCCGAAGATCGACGGCGCGCAGGCGCGCTGGGAATGGCGCTACCAGCGCCGCGAGCCGATGAAGAGCCAGAACTGGGCGGCGGCGACCTGGGAATTCAGCCCGACCATCATGGCCAGCAGCTTCCGCCGCTGGTCGCAGATGGGCCAGGCCTACCAGCGCAGCAGCGGCGTGGCCGCGCAGGTCACGCCGAAGGTGCGCGCGCGCGCCGAGCAGATCACCGCCGGCATCGGCGAGCGCCGGGCGCAGGCGGCGGCGCTGTACGAGTGGGTCGCGCGCAACATCCGCTACGTGGCGGTGTACCTGGGCAACGGCGGGCTGGAGCCGAACAGCGCCGACAGCATCCTCGACAACCACTACGGCGACTGCAAGGACCACACCGTGGTGCTGGAAGCGCTGCTGGCGGCCAAGGGCATCGCCAGCACGCCGGTGCTGATCGGCGCCGAAGGCGGGCCGACCCTGCCGGACGTGCCGGTGCTCGGCCGCTTCAACCACGCCATCACCTATCTACCCGAGTTCAAGCTGTACGTGGACTCGACCAATCCCTACGCGCGCTTCGGTCAGCTGCCGGCCGGCGATCTGGGCGTGCCGGTGCTGCACACCGTGGACGGCAGCGTGGCGCGTACCCCGCCCAACGACGCGCGGCTGAACCTGTACCAGGTCGAGGCCGACTACCGCTTCGCCACCGACGGCAGCCTGCGCGGCCTGACCAAACTCGATAGCGGCCAGATCGGCGAGATCGGCCTGCGCACCATGTTCGTGCAGCTCAATACGCAGAATCGCACCCGTATCGAGGAATCGATCCTGGCCGCGTCCGGCTTCGACGGCAGCGGCGAGCTGGAGCTGCAGGGCGCGCCGCAGGACCTGAGCCGGCCGTTCGGCTACGCCTACCGCTTCCGCGCCAGCGACTACGTCGACTTCGGCGTGGTCGGCGGCATGACCCTGCCGCAGATGCCCGGCGCCGACTCGGTGCGCGGGGTCTACGCCACCACCTCGGCCGAGCACAACCTGACTCCGTTCTACTGCAACGACAACGCGCGCAGCGAGACCTACCGGCTGACCTTCCCGGACAGCGTGCCGATCATCGCCATCCCCGCCGACACCCGCTTCCGCAACGCCGCCGGCGAGTACGCCGCGACCTGGGTGCGCGACGGGCAGACCGTGGTCGCCACGCATACGCTGCATCGGCGTGCGGTGCATGGCCCGCAGGCGCTATGCCAGCCGCAGGACTACGCGGCGTTCCGCGAGCTGTACCAGCAGGTGCGGCGCGGCTTCCGCGGGCAGATCCTGTACGGCGACCTCGGCCGCATGCAGACCGGGCAGTGAGCGCATCGGCGTCTGATCGCCTATTCAGCTTGTCCGCGGCACACTTCCCACACTCCATCCGGAACTCCATCCGCATGCTTCGCACACTCCGCTATACCGTCCTCGCCAGCGCGCTGCTGGCCGGCAGCGCCTTCGCCGGCGCGCGCGACGACCTGAACACCTTCACCCGCGGGCTCAAGGGCCTGGACGGCCAGTTCGCGCAGAAGGTCTACGACGGCAAGGGCGCGCTGAAGGAGAGCGCCAGCGGCCGCGTCGCGCTGTCGGCGCCGCGCCTGTTCCGTTGGGAATACCGCAAGCCGTATACGCAGCTGATCGTCGCCGACGGTGCGAAGGTCTGGGTCTACGATCCGGACCTGAAGCAGGCCACGGTGCGCACCCAGGGCGCCGAGGAGCAGAACAGCCCGCTGACCGCGCTGATCGACCCGGGCAAGCTGGATCGCCAGTACGACGTCAGCGAGGAAGCGGTGGCGCGCGACGGCCTGCAGTGGCTGGCGATGACGCCGAAGGTGGACACCGAGGCCAGCTTCCAGATCGCCAAGCTCGGCTTCGACGCCAGCGGCCTGGCGCGGATGGAAGTGGTCGATGCGGTCGGCCAGCGTACCGAGATCAGCTTCACGGGCTGGAAGCGCAACCCGACCTTCGCCGCCGGCACCTTCCGCTACGTGCCGGACAAGGACGTGGACGTGGTCGGCGACCGCTGAGGCGCCGAACCGGCCTGGGTTGCGGCAGGGCAGGGCAGGGCTGGTCTGCCGGCGCCAGGTCGGCGCGTTCACGGCACCGGTTCGTAAGGCGTCCACTGGCCGACCGTGCGCATCGCCTCGGCCATCTGGTTGGTCTGGCGTTTGACGAAGAAGTCGATGCCGCGTTCGCGCTGGCGCTTGCCCTTCTCGCGCAGGATCAGCATGGTGGGCTCCCAGATAGCGGGCTGCTGCAGCAGCGCGTCGAAGTCGCGCTCGGTCTGTGCCGCCTCCGCCTCGCGCCCGGCCATGCGCAGCAGCTGGCTCTGCGCGCGCAGCGCGTCCAGGCGCGGCGCGGCCTCGGACTGCAACACCCAGTCCACGATCAGCGAGGCGAAGCGGTTGTCGCGCATATGCACGCGAACTCTGTCCATGAAGTCTTCCAGTTGGCGCTCGGCCACCAGGTAAAGGCGCTGTTCGTCGACCTTGCCGCGCAGCTTGGCGACCCCGTAATTGGTCCATAGCGGCCAGTTGCGCCGCACATCGCGTTCGAACTGGGCGAAGCTCTGAAACTCGAACCCGCGGTCGGTGCGCACCGGATCGATTTCGTTGTTGAACATCCACAGCGTGGTGAACGTGGTGCTGCCGGCCGAATGCAGTTCCTTGCTGAAACCCAGCTCGAGCGTGCCGGTGGACAGCCGCGCCACCGGCGTGGGCGCGGCATCCGCCACGGTGGGGCGATGCCACTGCTGGGCGACCACGCTGGCCGAAGCGCGCGCGGCCAGCTCGACCCTGGACTGCGCCGTCGAATCCTTCAGCAGCATGTTCATGTAGCCGGCGATCGGGGTCTGCGAGCTGGCGCTCTCGCTGCGTGCCTTGACGCCCACAGACGCGCCGAGCGTAACGCGCCGTGGCCGACCGTCCATCTCCCCCACGCGCACGCCGGCGGTTGCGGCGATGCTGGATTCGGTGCTCGACGCGCTGCGCTGGGCACCGTCGATCACACCGACGGTGATGCTGGGATGTTGCGCTAGCAATTCTCCCAGCAGGTCGCGTTGCGCAAGCGGCACGCCCTCGCTGTCGGGGGCGCCGGCCAGGCGCAACAGATGCTCGAACATGGCCAGGAATTGCGCGCGCTGCTCCAGTTCGTGGCCTTTGCCGCGCCGCGGCACGCGGATCTGCACGCCATTCTCGAGACTCGACTCCATCTTCAAGCGCCATTCGGCGGTTCCGCCCAGTACCACCGGCGCGGCGTCGGTACCCGGCAGCAGCAAACCGGCGCTGATTCCCGCCGCGGCCTGCAGCTGCCGCGTCGCCTGTCGCCCGATCTGCAGCGATAGGCCGGTGCGTCCCATGTAGATTTCCATCGAGGCCTCCGTGCTGGCCTGTCCGCCCAGCGCCAGCTTCAGGCCGAGTCCGGCAGGGATCACCGCCAGCGCGGCCGACAGCGGCGCTGCGTTGAGGCCGAGCACGCGTTGTTCGGTGATGCGCAGCTTGTCGCGCCATGCCAGATGTGCGAGCAGGTCGCGCAGCGCATCGAACAAGGCCTCCGGCGAGCGGACGCGGGCGCTGTCGCCATCGTGCAGCAGGCGGCTGGCGCTGGCGACGGCCTGATGGAAACGTTGCCGTTCGGCCGATTCCAGCGTGTTCTCGTCGGCGCCTGCGGCGGCCTGCTCGCGGTGGTCGAGCAGGCCGCGCTGGAGCAGGCGCATCGTGTCCGGCAGGCGCATGCCGCCAGCGCGCAAGGCGCTCCAGGCGGCCGCGACCGCGGGATGGCATGCCGCCGTGGATCCAGCCGGGTCGTTGCGCGCGGAACGCGCGGCGTGGCGTTGCAGATCCAATGCGCGCCGCTCGATGTCGCGCAGCAGTTTGGGGCTGAAGGCGAGCCGCGTCAGATCCTGTTCGGCCGGGCTCCAGTGCACGAATTCCGCAAGCGCCTGCAGCGCCAGTTCCTGCGGGGCCGGCATCTGCCCAGCCGCCCGCTGGGCATGGCGGCGTTCGCTCAGCCAAGCGGTCAGGTGCGCGGCCGCCTTGCGCAGTTCCTCGCCGGCGCGCCGCGCCGGGGTGGGCAGCGCTTCGGCAGCGCCCACCCGGGTTCCCAGCTGCAGCGCATGCAAGGGGTTGAGTTGGCCGCGCGGTGCGCTCGCGCTGCCGGCACGTGCCCATTGCGCGAACATCTGCAAGCTGGCGTTGACCTGCGCATAGGGCGAGCCGTCGGCAGTGCTCTCATAGCCGTTGCGCAATGCGTGGAACGCGCTGCGTTGCATCTGCGTGGCCGCCTGCAAGCCGTGGCTCGGCGATGCGCCATGCAGTACATGCTGCGCCCCGGCCTGGGCCGCGGCCAGCCAGGTGCGCTGGGCGTCCTGGGCCTCGTCGGTGTGCGCATGCAGTTGGCCAGCGCGCAGATAGACCTGCGCGGCCTCCCGCTGTTCCCTGGACGGCGCCGTCTGCTCTGCCCGCAGCATCTGCGCAAGCACCTGCATGCCGCGCGGCACCCCAGCCAGCAATCCGACGCAGGCTGCTGCTGCCTCGCTCAACGCCGGCGCATCGTTCCCCGGCGCCGGTACCAGCTCGCGCAACCCGATCGCGCTCAGCTCGCGCAGGGTCTGCGCGGCCTGCGCGCTGTCGCCCTTGCTGGCGATCGACAGCGCCTGCAAGCCGATTCCGATTGCGTCTGCCGGCGACAATGCGTCGCTGTCGAACGCATCGCCACGCGCCTGCATCGCGGCGGCCCAGGTGTGCAAGGTCTGCTGGTCGGCGGCGCACAGCGGCTGCACATGGAAGCCTGGCAGGGACTCGAGCAGACGTTCGGCGGCGTCAGTGATGGTGCTGGCGCATGCCGCCTGCGCCGCAGCGTGCTGCGCTTCGGTCGTGGACAGGTCCTGCTCCACCTGGACCACGGCCTGTTCCATCCGGCCTTGCGCTTCCTCCAGCGCCTGCACGGTCCGGTCCTGCTGCCAGAGTTCGCTGGTAGTGACCTGCGAGGACTGCCGCGCCTGCTGCAACTGCTTGTCCACGCGCCGCAAGTCGTCCTGCAGCCGCTGCTTGTGCCGCTGGCAACGCGTGCCGTGACCGCGTTGCAAGGCCTGCATGCGTTCGTGCTGCACGAGCCGGTTGCGCAGGGTTTGCGGCTGCGTGTCCGCTGGGCCGGAAGCAGCGGATGCCGACGTGGAAGCGCTTGCTGCGCCCGGCGCACCTCGCGCACCTCGCGCACATCGTTGCAGGGACTGCAGCTGTGTCTGTGCCTGCGCATGCGCGCGTTGTAGCGCTTCCAGCTCGGCATTGGCGTGCGTCAGCTGTTGCGCCAGCGCCTCGGCCTGCGCGCCGCCGCGGCCGAAGAAGACTGCTTTGGCAAGTGCGTTGCCATTGCTGCGCGCGCGGCCGAGTTCGCTTTCGAGCCGGGCCAGCGTCGCGCGCGCCTGGGCGATGGCGGTATCCG
>NZ_CAPJ01000074.1 GCF_000331775.1 Xanthomonas translucens pv. translucens DSM 18974 | reverse complement strand
GTCCGGCGCGGTGCAGGGCGACATAGGCGGCCGTCATCTCGGCGGTGATCCAGGTGCCGTCCTGGCCGCGCCGCGGCGCCCGCGCGCAGGCGCCGATCACCTGCGCGAACGCGGTGTCGGCGCGCACCCGCCACGGCGAGTGGCGCAGCGCGCGGCGGAAGCGCGAGGACAGCCGCACTGCGTCGCTGCGGAACACGGTGCGCGGGTCCGGGCTCCACCACAGGATCGGATCGCCGTCCGAGTACCACGGGAAGATGCCGTGCGCGTAGGCGTTGAGCAGGCGCGTCGGGGTCAGGTCGCCGCCGATTGCGAGCAGGCCGTCCGGTTCGCGCAGCGCGCTGACCGCGGGCGGGAACGGGGCGGCCGGATCGGCGGGGAGCAGGGCGGGGAGACGGCGCATCGACGCAGCGTAGCCGATCGGGCGGCGGCTCAGTCCTGGCGGAATGGCGAGTGCCGCAGCAGGGTCGCCGCGTGCTGGCGCACCGCGGCGGTTTCCTCGGTGCACCAGTCGGCCAGCGGCGCGCGAAAGCCGGGGTCGGCGATCCAGTGGCGACTGCGCACCAGCCGCGGCAGGAAGCCGCGGGCGATCTTGTGCTCGCCCTGCGCGCCCGGCTCGAACCTAGTCAGGCCTTCGCGCAGGCAGTAGTCGATGCCCTGGTAATAGCAGGTCTCGAAATGCAGGCCGGGCAGGGTCTCGCCGCCCCAGTAGCGGCCGTACAACGTATCGCCGCCGCGCAGGCAGAGCGCTCCGGCGATCGGCTTTTCTTCCTGCATGGCCAAGAATATCAGGATGTTACGTGGAATTTCTCGTGCGATGTACGAGAAGAATTCCAGGGTCAGCGCCGGTGAATTGCCGTAATCGTCGAAGGTGCGCAGATAGAACGCATACATCGTCTGCAGGTCGGCGGCGCTGGCCTCGTCGCCATGCACGACGCGGAAGCCGATGCCGGCGCGCTGCACCTTGGCCCGTTCCTGGCGGATGTTCTTGCGCCGTTTGTGGTCCATCGCCGCCAGATAGGCGTCGAAATCGGTCCAGCCGGCTTCGTTGTGCCACTGGTATTGCACGTCGCTGCGCGCCAGCCAGTCCTCGTCGAAGGCGGCGTCCTCCGCGGCGCTGTGGAAGTTCACGTGCGCCGAGGACAGCCCGCTGGCCGCGGTCAGCGCCTGCATCGCGGCGAGCAGCGCCTGGCGCCGGGCCGTGTCGCGCGCCAGCAGCCGCGGCCCAGTCACCGGCGAGTACGGCACCGCGCACAGCCATTTCGGGAAGTAGTCCTGGCCGTAGCGCGCGTAGGCATGCGCCCAGGCGTGGTCGAACACGAACTCGCCGTGCGAGTTGGTCTTCAGGTAGCCCGGCGCGGCGGCGACCAGCGCGTCGCCGTCCCACAGGGTCAGGTGCAACGGCGTCCAGCCCCAGTCCGGGCGCAGGCAGCCGTGCCGTTCCAGGCCGGACAGGAACGCGTGGGCGACGAACGGGTTGCTGCCGTCGTGCAGCGCGTCCCAGTCGGCCGCGGCGACTTCGTCCAGCCGGTGCAGCCAGCGCACGCTGCTCATGCCGGCACCCGCGCGCGCGTGGCGGACGCCGTCAGCGCGCGCGTGGCGGCGTGCTCAGGCACCCTTGTCCAGATAGCGCTCGGCATCCAGCGCGGCCATGCAGCCGAAGCCGGCCGAGGTGATCGCCTGGCGGTAGTGCTGGTCGGCGACGTCGCCGGCGGCGAACACGCCCGGCACCGAGGTCTCGGTGGCCGCGCCGCCCAGCCCGGAGCGGATCTCCAGGTAGCCGTTGTTCATCGCCAGCTGGCCGTCGAACAGCTGCGTGTTGGGGTGGTGGCCGATGGCCACGAAGAACCCGTGTGCGGCGATCTCGCGCGTGCTGCCGTCCTGGGTGGACTTGACCCGCACCCCGGTGACACCGGCCTCGTTGCCCAGCACTTCGTCGATGGCGTGGTGCCAGACGGTCTCGATCTTGCCGGCGGCGACCTTGGCGAACAGCTTGTCCTGCATGATCTTCTCGGCGCGCAAGGTGTCGCGGCGGTGGACCAGGTAGACCTTGCGGGCGATGTTGGACAGGTACAGCGCCTCTTCCACCGCGGTGTTGCCGCCGCCGACCACGACCACGTCCTGGTCCTTGTAGAAGAAGCCGTCGCAGGTGGCGCAGGCGGATACGCCACGGCCCTTGAACGCTTCTTCCGAAGGGATGCCCAGGTACTTGGCGGTGGCACCAGTGGCGATGACCAGCGCGTCGCAGGTGTACTCGGCGCTGTCGCCGCTGAGCCTGAACGGGCGCTGCGACAGGTCGGCGGTGTGAATGTGGTCGAAAATCACCTCGGTCTCGAAGCGCTCGGCATGCGCCTGCATCCGCGCCATCAGGTCCGGTCCCAGCAGGCCATGGGCGTCGCCGGGCCAGTTGTCGACCTCGGTGGTGGTCATCAGCTGGCCGCCCTGCTGCAGGCCGGTGATCACCAGTGGCTTGAGATTGGCGCGCGCGGCGTACACCGCGGCGGTCCAGCCGGCCGGGCCGGAACCCAGGATCAGCAGGCGCGAATGCTTGGCGGAAGGGGGGGTAGGGGGGCTCATGTATACTCGCGAAGAGGTTGAAATGGCGGCGGATACGCGGCATTGCGCGGTGTCCGGCGAAGTCGCATAGAGTGGCGGCCGGCCTGGGATGAATCAAGCCGCGTGGCGAGAACGCTGCAGCCTGCGGCCCGCCTGTCACCGTGCCAACGCCGTGTGTGCCTGCCGCCGCGGGGTGCCGGGCGTTGCCGCAAGCGCCGCGGGACGATTCAGGTTACAACTGCTGAAATGCCAGGCCGATTCGTTTATTATCAATCACTAACGGTGTATTTCTAAGGTCTGGTCATAGCGTGGCGAAGCAGGTTCCGGAACGCGGTAAATCCCAGGGCGCCAACGCGGCCGCACGCAAGCAGGCCGCCGCGGCCAATCCGCGCCGGCAGAAACTGTGGCGCGACCTGGCGCTGATCGCGATCGCGCCGCTGCTGCTGTACCTGCTGGCCAGTCTGGCCACCTATTCGGCGACCGATCCGGGCTGGTCGCATACCGGCAGCGTGGTCGCGCCGGTGCACAACATGGGCGGCAAGTTCGGCGCCTGGATCGCCGACGTGCTGCTGCAGCTGTTCGGCTACGTGGCATTCCTGCTGCCGGTGGTGATCGGCGCGATCTCCTGGATCGCACTGTTCGGCATGGACAGCGATGGCGACGGCGAGCCCGACCTGGGCCCGGCGCTGCGCCTGGTCGGCATCGTCGGTTTCCTGATCGCCGGCACCGGGCTGCTGCACCTGCGCCTGTTCAGCGGCGACGTGGGCGGCGCCGGCGGCATCCTCGGCAAGCTGGTCGGCAGCTCGCTGACCGCCGGCTTCGGTGCGCTGGGCGCCAACCTGTTCGTGCTGGTGCTGCTGCTGGTGTCGATCACCCTGGCCACCGGCCTGTCCTGGTTCGCGGTGATGGAGCGCATCGGCCGCGCGATGATGACCCTGCCGACGCTGGCGCGGCGCGGCAGCCAGCAGGCCAACGAATGGCAGCAGACCCGCGCCATGCGCGAGGAACGCGAGGAAGTGCGCAAGGTCGATGCGGTGCAGCGCGCCAAGCGCGAGCCGGTCAAAATCGAGCCGCCGCCGGCGCCGGTGGTGGAGAAGAGCGAGCGCGCCAAGCGCGAGCAGCAGATCCCGCTGTTCCACGGCACCGGCGGCGACCAGTCCGGCATCCCGCCGCTGGCCCTGCTCGACGACCCCAAGCCGCAGACCAAGGGCTATTCCGAGGAAACCCTGGAAACCCTGTCGCGGCAGATCGAGTTCAAGCTCAAGGACTTCCGCATCGAGGCGCAGGTGGTCGGCGCCTATCCGGGGCCGGTGATCACCCGTTTCGAGATCGAGCCGGCGCCGGGCATCAAGGTCAGCCAGATCAGTTCGCTGGACAAGGACATCGCGCGCGGCCTGTCGGTGAAGTCGGTGCGCGTGGTCGACGTGATCCCTGGCAAGTCGGTGGTCGGCCTGGAGATCCCCAACGTCAGCCGCGAGATGATCTATCTCAGCGAGCTGCTGCGCTCCAAGGAATACGACAAGTCGCCCAGCCCGCTGACCCTGGCCCTGGGCAAGGACATCGCCGGCCGCCCGACCGTGGCCGACCTGGCGCGCATGCCGCACCTGCTGGTCGCCGGCACCACCGGCTCGGGCAAGTCGGTGGCGGTCAACGCGATGGTGCTGAGCCTGCTGTACAAGGCCTCGGCCAAGGAACTGCGGATGCTGATGATCGACCCGAAGATGCTCGAGCTGAGCGTCTACCAGGGCATCCCGCATCTGCTGGCGCCGGTGGTCACCGACATGAAGGAGGCCGCCAACGGCCTGCGCTGGTGCGTGGCGGAGATGGAACGCCGCTACAAGCTGATGAGCACGGTGGGGGTGCGCAACCTGGCCGGCTTCAACAAGAAGGTCAAGGACGCGCAGGACGCCGGGCAGCCGATGATGGATCCGCTGTTCAAGCCCAACCCCGACCTGGCCGAAGCGCCGCGGCCGCTGGACACGCTGCCGTTCATCGTCATCTTCATCGACGAATTCGCCGACATGATGATGATCGTCGGCAAGAAGGTCGAAGAGCTGATCGCGCGCCTGGCGCAGAAGGCGCGTGCGGCCGGCATCCACCTGATCCTGGCCACCCAGCGCCCGTCGGTAGACGTGATCACCGGCCTGATCAAGGCCAACATCCCGACCCGCATCGCGTTCCAGGTCAGCTCCAAGATCGATTCGCGCACCATCCTCGACCAGTCCGGCGCCGAGACCCTGCTCGGCCACGGCGACATGCTGTACCTGCCGCCGGGCACGGCGATGCCCGACCGCGTGCACGGCGCCTTCGTCAGCGACGAGGAAGTGCACCGCGTGGTCGAGCACCTCAAGGCCAGCGGCCCGGCCGACTACATCGAAGGCGTGCTCGACGAAGTGCAGACCATGGGCGACGGCACCGTGGTCGGCGCCACCGGCCTGCCGGAGAGCAGCGGCGGCGGCGGGGACGAGTCCGATCCGCTGTACGACGAAGCCCTGCGCATCGTCACCGAGACCCGCCGCGCGTCGATCTCCGGCGTGCAGCGGCGGCTGAAGATCGGCTACAACCGCGCCGCGCGGCTGATCGAGGCGATGGAAGCGGCCGGCGTGGTCAGCCCCCCCGAACACAACGGCGACCGCAGCGTGCTGGCGCCGCCGCCGCCCAAGTGAGCCGCGCGACGCGGCCCGCACCCCGGTTCCAGGCCATCGGAACCGCCCGATGCCGCGCCGTATGCGATGCTGGCGGCCGTTCCCGCCCGCTGCCGTCGCCGATGTCCCGAACCG
>NZ_CAPJ01000075.1 GCF_000331775.1 Xanthomonas translucens pv. translucens DSM 18974 | reverse complement strand
GCCGCCAATCTATGGGGCGAGCGGCTGTGGAGCGCAGCGCTGGCGGTCGCGGCGCTGGCCGCGGCCTGGTTCGCATTCGACTACGGCCGCCTGCACCTGCGCCTGCATGATCTGGCCGAAGCGTTCGGCGGCGGCCTGGCCACGTTGCTGCGGGTGGTGGTGCTGATCGCGCTGGCCAGCGTGGTGTGGGTGCCGATCGGGGTGTGGATCGGGCTGCGTCCGAAGGTGGCGCAGCGAGTGCAGCCGCTGGCGCAGTTCCTGGCCGCGTTCCCGGCCAACGTGCTGTTCCCGTTCGCGGTGCTGGCGATCGTCGCCACCGGCGCCAATCCGAACATCTGGCTGTCGCCGCTGATGATCCTGGGCACGCAGTGGTACATCCTGTTCAACGTGATCGCCGGCGCCAGCGCGTTTCCCACCGACCTGCGCGAGGCGGCCACGGTCTACCAGCTGCGCTCGTGGACCTGGTGGCGGCGGGTGATCCTGCCGGGCATCTTCCCGTACTACATCACCGGCGCGCTGACCGCCTCCGGCGGCTCCTGGAACGCCAGCATCGTCGCCGAACTCGCCAGCTGGGGCGATACCCAGGTGCAGGCCTACGGGCTGGGCTCCTACATCGCCCGCGCCACTGCCGCCGGCGACGGCGCGCGGGTGCTGCTCGGGGTGGCGGTGATGTCGCTGTTCGTGACCGTCTTCAACCGTGCGGTGTGGCGGCGCCTGTACGCCTTCGCCGAACGCCGCCTGCGCTTCGACTGATCCCCTTGGAGAACCCGACCATGACCTTTTCCGCAAGCGCGCCCGAGCGCGCCCCGCTGGTCCGCGTGCACGGCGTGCGCAAGAGCTACGACAAGGGCGGGGCGACGCCGCTGGTGGTGCTGGACGACGTCGACCTGACCCTGCATTCGGGCCAGATCGTCGGCCTGCTCGGACGCTCCGGCTCCGGCAAGTCCACGCTGCTGCGTGCCATCGCCGGGCTGCTGCAGCCCAGCGCCGGCAGCATCGTGTTCCGCGACGCCACCCCGACCCAGGCGATCGACGGTATCGCGATGGTGTTCCAGAGCTTCGCGCTGTTCCCGTGGCTGACCGTGCTGCAGAACGTGGAGGTCGGCCTGGAGGCGCGCGGCGTGGCCGCCGACGAGCGCCGTCGGCGCGCGCTGGCGGCGATCGACCTGATCGGCCTGGACGGTTACGAGGGCGCCTATCCGAAGGAGCTGTCCGGCGGCATGCGCCAGCGCGTCGGCCTGGCCCGCGCGCTGGTGGTGCGGCCAAAACTGCTGCTGATGGACGAGCCGTTCTCGGCGCTGGACGTGCTGACCGCCGAGACCCTGCGCACCGACCTGCTCGACCTGTGGTCGGAAGGGCGCATGCCGATCGAATCGATCCTGATGGTCACCCACAACATCGAGGAAGCGGTGCTGATGTGCGACCGCATCGTGATCTTCGGCGCCAACCCGGGGCGGGTGATCGGCGAGATCCAGGTCACCCTGCCGCAGCCGCGCAACCGCCTGGCGCCGGCGTTCCGCGCCCTGGTCGACGACATCTACGCGCGCATGACCGCCAGCCCGCAGCGGCCGCAGGCGCGCGAAGGCGTGTTCCCCGGCAGCGGCATCGCGATGGTGCTGCCGCGGGTGTCGAGCAACCTGCTGGCTGGCCTGGTCGAGGCGGTGGCGGCCGAGCCCTACCATGGCCGCGCCGACCTGCCGCCGCTGGCCGCCAGCCTGCAGCTGGAAGTGGACGAATTGTTTCCGATCGCCGAGACCCTGCAACTGCTGCGCTTGGCGGTGTTCGAGCAGGGCGACCTGCAGCTGACCCCGGCCGGGCAGCGTTTCGCCGAACTCGGCACCGATGCGCGCAAGCAGATGTTCGCCCAGCACCTGGCCACCTACGTGCCGCTGGCCGCGCATATCCGCCGCGTGCTTGACGAACGCCCGACCCACCACGCACCGGCGCGGCGTTTCCGCGACGAGCTGGAAGACCACATGTCCGAGGACTATGCGGCCGAAACCGTGCAGGCGGTGATCAGCTGGGCGCGCTACGCCGAGTATTTCGCCTACGACAAGCAGGCCGACCTGTTCTCGCTGGAGAATCCCAGCTAGGCTTCGTCGATGGTCGGTAACGGCGCCTCTGTAGCAGCGGCTTCAGCCGCGACCGGTTCTACCCGTAGAGCCTGTCGCGGCTGAAGCCGCTCCTACAGTGCACCCAGCAGGCTATCCGCAGGCGGTTGTAGGAGGGGCTTCAGCCGCGACAGGCACCTTCGGAAAGTTCCGGTCGCGGCTGAAGCCTACAGGGCTTGGCGGCGCTCGGAACTGCGACCGCACAGAGCGGTTCAATCGTGATCGGCGAGCGCCGCATAGCCGGGCAGCGGCGCCAGCGTACCGGCCGCGGCGATGGCGGCCCCGTTCAAGCCCATGTCCCAGGCCAGGCCGGCCCAGACCAGGTCGGCGATGCTGCCGCGCTGCGCCGTGTGCCCACGCCCGCCGAGCATCTGCCGCAACTCGTCCTGCGCGCACATTTCCAGCTGCCGCAGCGCGCTGCCCGGCTGACGCCGTGCCGCAACCGGCCTGCCGTTGGCGGCAAGGCCGGCAGCCGGGAGCAGGGGAGCGGGTGGAGTTTCGTGCGCGGAGGTCAGGTCGTCGCAGGACATGGCCTCTACTCGGGACAGGGACTGAAAGGGCATCGACTCGGCCAAACGGGGAAGGGCAACAACGACAAGCCCCGGCCGGGGCCGGGGACGGGTCGCTTCATGATGCAGCAGGGTGCACGCGCGTCGATCAGAACAGTTCGACGGTGCCGGCGCCCATGCTCTGCTGCGCTACCGCCTTGTGCGGCGGACGCTCCCACTCCACGCGCATCTCGCGCAGGCGGGTGCCGACGCGCTGCAGGGCTTCGACCAGTTCGTTGTCGAACACGCCGCCATTGCGATGCAGCAGTTCCTGCAGGCCCACGGCCTCGCGGTTGATCGCGGTCAGGCGGTCGAGGTGGGTGTGCACGCCGCCCAGGGCCTGGGTGGCGATGTCCTCGAACTGCAGGGCGCGCACCGCTTCGGCGACGCTGCTGTCGATGGCGCGGCCGCACTCGGAGATCTCGCGCATGCCTTCGCCCAGCGAGTTGTTGATCGCCGCCACGTTGTCCAGCATCGACGCGGCCTCGGCGCGCGCCTCGCGGGAGCGGTCCATGTCGCGCGAAGCCATGTGCGACACCGTCTCGCGGACCTTGGCGATGGCATCCTTGGAACTGTGCGCCAGCTTGCGGATCTGCTCGTTGAAGGTGGTCGAGCGCTCGGACAGGTTGCGCACCTCGTCGGCGACCACCGCGAAGCCGCGGCCCGCCTCGCCGGCACGCGCCGCTTCGATCGCCGCGTTCAACGCCAGCAGATTGGTCTGGTCGGCGATCGACTTGACGTCCTCCAGCAGAGCGAAGATGCCGTCCAGGTGCTGCGACATGTCGTCGATGTAGTGCACCGTGGCGCTGCTCTGGCCGCTGACCTGTTCCAGCGCCTCGACCAGTTGCTCCATGCGCTGGCTGGCATGCTGGGCGAAGCGGGCCACGTCGACCCCGGCACCGCCGTCGTCGCCGGCGCGATCCACGATCCGCGCCAGCGCGACGTTCTGCTGCCGCGACTTGCGGTTCATCGCCTCGAAGCTGCCACCCAGGCCGCTGACCGCCTGGCGGATCAGTTCGCGGGCCCGTTCGATCTCGCTGCGCGAGCCTTCGATCTCGTTGCCGACGAAGTTGCGCAGCTCGGACAGCAGCTGATCCTGCTCGCGCATGATCTTGGACTGCTCCGGCGAACGCCGGCTCTGGCTATAGGCTGTCCAGGCGGCGAAGCCCAGCCAACTCAGCGTCATGGTGGTAAGGATGGCCCAACGGACCGGGGCCGGCCAATCGAAACCGGCGGCGATGGGGAACAGCAGCGTCAGGGCGAGCGGAGCAGCCAGACGGATCAGGAGGCGTGAGTACATGGACGTTCTCGGCAGATTCACGATTGCTGTATCGGCCGTACCCCCTCGGTCTTTAGCCGCGGTGTGGTGCCGATCGCGTCCGCGCTGCGAAACGTGCGCTGCATCGCGCCCGTGCCGGCGGCGCCAGCGCCGCGCTCAGCCCAGCGCGCGGTCCACCGCGTCGATCATACGCCGCTTGGCCAGCAGGAAATCCCACAGGCTCCCGCCCATCTGCCGCCACAGCACCGCCGAGCGCACCGCGGCCAGCAACAGCGCGCGGATCTCCGCCACCACCCCGGCCTGGCCCAGGTAATGCGGATTGCCCTGCACCATCACCCGGGGACGCAGGTGGCTGATGGTGTCGGCATACAGCTGGCCGAGCGCGCCGATCACCTCCGGATGCGCGCTGTCGGCGTGCTCGGCCAGCAGCGGCGCGATCCGGGCGATGCCGGCGCTGACCTTGGCGCCGGTCTCGGTGTCGCGCACGAAGCGCCGCTCCAGTTGCAGCACCGCCAGCGCCAGCCGCGGCAGCACCTCGTCCTGGCCCTGGTTACGGAAATAGTTGTGCAGCAGGCGCAGCCCGGGCGCGACGTCGCCGACCTGTCCATAGACCGCCTGCGGCGTGTCGGCATCGGTGCGGAACACGCTGTCGAGCAGGGTCCGCACCAGCGACGCCTCGGACTGCCCGGTCTCGGCGATGCGCCGCACCTGCTGCAGGGCCTGGGCGACGCCGGCCAGCGCCAGCACGCGCGCGTCCATGGAATCGGTCATCGGGTGGTTTCCTCTAGTAAAGCGGGGCGCTGCGCCAGACGGCGTTGCAGCGGGGCATCGGTGGTGGCGATCACGGCGCCGCCCAGGCAGTCGTCGCCCTGGTACAGCACCAGCGACTGGCCGGGGGTCACGGCGCGCTGCGGGTGGGCGAAGCGCACCGCCAGGGTGCCGTCGTCGGCCACCTCGACCGTGCACGGCTCGTCGGCCTGGCGGTAACGGGTCTGCGCGGTGCAGTCGAAGCGCCGCGCCGGCGCCGACCCGGCGATCCAGTGGGCAGCTTCGGACTGCAGCTGCGTGGACATCAGGTGCGGGCTGTCGCGGTCCTGGTCCACGTACAGCACGTTGCGCGCCACGTCCTTGCCGACCACGTACCACGGCGCCGCCGCGCGGCCGCGCACGCCGCCGATGTTCAGGCCCTCGCGCTGGCCCAGGGTGAAGTAGAACACGCCCGGGTGCTCGGCCACGACCTGTTCCTGCGGGTCGCGGATTTCGCCGCGCCGCGCCGGCAGGTAGCGGCCCAGGAATTGGCGGAAGTCGCGCTCGCCGATGAAGCAGATGCCGGTCGAGTCCTTCTTCGCGTGGGTCGGCAGGCCGGCCTCGCGGGCGATGCGCCGCACCTGTTCCTTGGGCAGCTCGCCGACCGGGAACAGGGTCGCGGCCAGTTGCGCCTGGCCGAGCTGGTGCAGGAAATAGCTCTGGTCCTTGTTGCGGTCCAGCCCGCGCAGCAGCCGCCAGCGGCCGTCGGCGAAGGTCACCCGGGCGTAGTGGCCGGTGGCGATGCGCTCGGCGCCGAGTTCGCGCGCCGCGTCCAGGAAATGCTTGAACTTGACCTCGCGGTTGCACAGCACGTCCGGGTTCGGGGTGCGCCCGGCGGCGTACTCGGCCAGGAAGTGGGCGAACACGCCTTGCCAGTATTCCTGTGAGAAATCGCGGAAGTGAAACGGCATGCCGAGCAGGCCGCACACCGCCACCGCGTCGCGGCGGTCGTCCTCGGCGCGGCAGTCTCCACTCCCGTCGTCGGCCCAGTTCTGCATGAACAGGCCGGCCACGTCGGCGCCTTGCTGCACCAGCTGCCAGGCCGCCACCGACGAATCGACCCCGCCGGAGACGCCGACCATGATCCGCGCGCGGTTCATGCCAGTTGCCGTACCAGATCCAGCGGATAGCGCTTGCCGGCGAGGAAATCGGCGGCCACCTGCCACACCAGCGGGCTGCGCCAGCGCGGCGCGGCGGCCTGCAACTCCGCCGGGGTCATCCACAGGGCGCGCACGATGCCGTCGTCCAACGGCCGCTGCGGGTCGTGCGCGAGCGGATCGGCGGCGAAGGCGAAGCGCAGGTAGTGGCGGCCGTTGTCGGCCTTCCACTGGTAGGCGCCGATGAACGCGGTCAGCCGCACTTGCCAGCCGGTTTCCTCCAGCGTCTCACGCAGCGCCGCCTGCAGCAGGCTCTCGTCCGGCTCCAGGTGCCCGGCCGGCTGGTTCAGCACCAGCGCGCCGGCGATGGATTCCTCCACCTGCAGCAGGCGTCCGTCGCGCACCACCACCGTGGCCACGGTCACATCGGGCTGCCAGGGGCCGGGGGCCAGCGCCATCAGAACGCGTCCTTGCCGGCGTTGAGTTCGGCATCCATCGCGTCGGCGCCGCGCGCGGCCGCTTCCAGCGCCTCGCGCAAGGCGCTGTCGTCTGCATCGGCGGCGACCTTGACCACGAATACCGCGGTGCCGCCCTGGCGCACCCAGCCGCCGAGGATGTCGGCCTGCGCGTCTTCCAGCAGGCGGTTGGCGATCGCGGCGGGCAGGGTATCGCCCTTGGCCTGGTAGGCCGGCGACCAGATCTCGCGGATCCGGTAGCTGCCGAAGGTCTCCACCGGCGAGCGCACGTAGATCAGCTGCTGGCGCTCGCGGCCCTGTTCGCGCAGTCCGAACAGCAACTGGTAGTCGCCGTCGGCATCGGCCTGGACGTCGTAGCCCATCGCCTTCAGGCGCTTGCCCAGCGCCTGGTCCGGCGCGGCGGTGGCTGGCAGCGCGGCCAGCAGGAGCGCGGCCAGCAGGAGCGCGGCGGGCAGGGCGGCCGGGCGGAAATTCGTCGAATGCATGCGTTGCGCCATCAAAGGAGGGGAATTGTGCGGGCAGGATCGGCGATCGTCCAATCCAGGCCGACAGCCGCCGTATATAATCCGCGCATGCCTCGCAAGAATTCTTCAGACCTCGATCACGGCGTAATGGTGGAGACCGGCAAGCCGGAGATCGCCCGCCCGCCGATGTACCAAGTGCTGTTGCTGAACGACGACTACACCCCGATGGACTTCGTGGTGACCGTGTTGCAGCAGTTTTTCTCGCTGGACCTGGAGAAGGCCACGCAGGTGATGCTGCACGTGCATACCCGTGGCCGCGGCGTCTGCGGGGTGTATACCCGCGAGGTGGCTGAATCCAAGGTAGCTCAGGTCAACGAGTTTTCCAGAATGAACCAGCATCCCCTGTTGTGCACGATGGAAAAAGCCTGATAGTGGTAAGCGTCGGTCACCGGTTTGCACGGACTAACGCGGTCTGAACACAGTGATCCGATAGGGTTGTGGAAATTCGCAACTCCAGCCGCATATTGTTGGCAACAGACGTCGGAGTGAACCATGTTCAGCAAAGATCTCGAGCAAACCATCGGCCAGTGCTACAAGCGCGCCCGGGAAGCCCGCCATGAGTTCATGACGGTCGAACACCTGTTGTTGGCCTTGCTCGACAATCCTTCGGCGCAGGCGGTGCTGAAGGCCTGCGGCGCCGATACCGAGCGCCTGCGTAGCGAGCTGGAGCAGGCCATTGAGGCCTCGGTGTCGCGCCTGGCCGAAGACGACGGCCGCGACACGCAGCCCACGCTGGGCTTCCAGCGGGTACTGCAGCGCGCGGTCTACCACGTGCAGTCCTCGGGCAAGAAGGAAGTCACCGGCGCCAACGTACTGGTCGCGATCTTCGGCGAAAAAGACTCGCACGCGGTGTATTTCCTGACTCAGCAGGACGTCACCCGGCTCGACATCGTCAATTACCTGTCGCACGGCATCGCCAAGCTCGGCGAAGAAGGCGAAACCCCGGCGCCGCCCGACGGCGAGGCCAAGGGCGAGGCCGGTGAGGGCGAAGCCAAGGGCGACGCCCTGGCCGAATACGCCAGCAATCTGAACGAGCAGGCGCGCAACGGTCGCATCGACCCGCTGGTCGGCCGTGCCGACGAGATCGAGCGCACCATCCAGGTGTTGTGCCGCCGGCGCAAGAACAACCCGCTGTACGTGGGCGAGGCCGGCGTCGGCAAGACCGCGATCGCCGAGGGCCTGGCCAAGCGCATCGTCGAGGGCAGCGTCCCCGAGGTGCTGGCCGACGCGGTCATCTACTCGCTGGACCTGGGTGCGCTGGTCGCCGGCACCAAGTACCGCGGCGACTTCGAGAAGCGCCTGAAGGGCGTGCTGACCGCGCTGAAGAAGGTGCCCAACGCGGTGCTGTTCATCGACGAGATCCACACCATCATCGGTGCCGGCTCGGCCTCGGGCGGCACCATGGACGCCTCCAATCTGATCAAGCCGGCGCTGGCCTCGGGCGATCTGCGCTGCATCGGCTCGACCACGTTCCAGGAATACCGCGGCATCTTCGAGAAGGATCGCGCGCTGGCGCGGCGCTTCCAGAAGATCGACATCGTCGAGCCGACCGTGGGCGAGACCTTCGAGATCCTGCAGGGCCTGAAGCCCAAGTACGAGGCGCACCACGGCGTGACCTACGCCGACGACGCGCTGCAGGCGGCGGTGGACCTGTCGGTGAAGCACATCGGTGACCGCCTGCTGCCGGACAAGGCGATCGACGTGATGGACGAGGCCGGCGCACGCCAGCGGCTGCTGCCGCAGGGCGTGCGCAAGGAGCTGATCGACATCGAGGAGATCGAGACCATCGTCGCCAAGATGGCGCGGATCCCGGCCAAGCAGGTCAGCGCCACCGACAAGGACGTGCTGCAACACCTGGAGCGCAACCTGAAGATGGTGATCTTCGGCCAGGATCCGGCGATCGAGACGCTGGCCTCGTCGATCAAGCTGGCGCGTTCGGGCCTGGCCAATCCGGAGAAGCCGATCGGCAACTTCCTGTTCGCCGGTCCCACCGGCGTCGGCAAGACCGAGGTGACCAAGCAGCTGGCGCTGCAGCTGGGCATCGAGCTGGTGCGCTTCGATATGTCCGAGTACATGGAGCCGCATTCGATCAGCCGCCTGATCGGCGCGCCTCCGGGCTACGTCGGTTTCGACCAGGGCGGCCTGCTGACCGAGAAGATCGTCAAGACCCCGCACTGCGTGCTGCTGCTGGACGAGGTCGAGAAGGCGCATCCTGACATCTTCAACATCCTGTTGCAGGTCATGGACCGCGGCGTGCTGACCGACACCAACGGGCGCGAGGCCAACTTCAAGAACGTGATCCTGGTGATGACCACCAATGCCGGCGCCACCCAGGCCTCGCGGCGCTCGATCGGTTTCACCAAGCAGGACCATTCTACCGACGCGATGGAAACCATCCGCCGCAGCTTCACCCCGGAATTCCGCAACCGCCTGGACGCGGTGGTGCAGTTCCAGCCGCTGGCGTTTAGCCACATCCTGCGCGTGGTCGACAAGTTCATCATCGAACTGGAGATGCTGCTGCAGGAGAAGCACGTGTCGCTGTCGGCCACGCCGACCGCGCGCGACTGGCTGGCCCAGCACGGCTTCGACCCGCTGATGGGCGCGCGGCCGATGGCACGGGTGATCCAGGACAAGGTCAAGCGCCCGCTGGCCGACGAACTGCTGTTCGGCAAGCTGGTCGGCGGTGGCCGCGTCACCATCGACGTGCGCGACGGCGAGCTGGTGGTTGAGACCCAGGCCGAGCCGGAGCGCCTGCTGCCGGCGACCGTCGAGTGATGGCGTGCTAGAACGCCAGCAACGACAAAAGGCGGCTGCGCAGGATCTGCAGTCGCCTTGCGATGTCACCGATGAGACGAAAAGGCGGCCGAGGGCCGCCTTTTTCACAACCGCTGCGAGGCGGTCACTTCATGCGGTAGGTGATGCGACCCTTGGTCAGGTCGTACGGGGTCATTTCGACCTTCACCCGGTCGCCGGTCAGGATGCGGATGTAGTTCTTGCGCATGCGTCCGGAGATGTGGGCGATGATCTCATGCCCGTTTTCGAGCTTGACCCGGAAGGTGGTATTGGGCAACGTCTCGCTGACGGTGCCTTCGAATTCGATGGAGTCGTCTTTCGACATGTAATCCTGTGCGATTTCGCGAGCGGCCACAAAGGCCTGAAGAGCGGGGATTTTACCCGCCTCGGCCGCAGCATGCAAAGTTTGCGTTAAAGCCGCTCAGCGGTCGGCCAGTTCCGTGGCCGCCAGTTCGCCGAAACGCGCCGTCCACGGGCCGGCCGGCGCGACATCGGCCACCAGCGCGGCGATCGCCTCCAGGAACACGGCGCGCGGCCAGCGCTGCGCGCCGAGGCTCAGCAGGTGTGCGTTCTCGACCTGGGCATCGATCAGCGGCCAGCCCCAGGCGTGCAGGCGCCAGGCCAGCGCCGCCAGCGCCACCTTGGAACCGCCGCTGCGCGCGCTGAACATGCTCTCGCCAAAGAACATGCGCCCGCGCGCCACCCCGTAGATGCCGCCG
>NZ_CAPJ01000076.1 GCF_000331775.1 Xanthomonas translucens pv. translucens DSM 18974 | reverse complement strand
AGCAGCGCAGCGGTGAGAGGGAGGGAGGACAGACGCGACATGGCGGTTTCCAGAAGAAGTGTCGGGATCAGACGTTGTTGTTCAGATAGCCGAGCATCGAATCGGTGGTGGAGATGGCCTTGGCGTTCATCTCGTAGGCGCGCTGGGTCTCGATCATGCTGACCAGCTCCTCGACCACGTTGACGTTGCTGCCTTCCAGCGAGGCCTGCACCGTGGTGCCGAGGCCATTGAGGCCGGGCGTGCCGTTCTGCGCCGGGCCGGAGGCCGCGGTTTCCGCGTACAGGTTTCCGCCCTTGGCCTGCAGGCCCGAGGGATTGATGAAGTCGCTCAGCGTCAACGAACCGATCTCCAGCGCCGCGGCGGTGCCGGCGACCTGCACGCTGACCGTGCCGTCGGTACCGATGGTCAGCGACTGCGCGCCTTCCGGGACCTGGATGCCGGGCTGCACCGCATAGCCGCTGTTGGTCACCAGCTCGCCCTGCGAATTGATCTGGAAGCTGCCGTCGCGGGTGTAGGCCGTGGTGCCGTCGGGCATCTGCACTTCGAAGAAGCCGCGGCCGTTGACCATCACGTCCAGCGCGCGCCCGGTCTGCTGCGGATTGCCCTGCTCGAAGTCCTTGGAGGTGGACACCACGCGCACGCCGGTACCCAGCTGCAGGCCGGAGGGCAACTGCGTCTGCGCCGACGTCGCGCCGCCAGGCTGACGCACCTGTTGGTACAGCAGGTCCTCGAAGCTGGCGCGATCGCGCTTGAAGCCGGTGGTGTTGGTGTTGGCCAGGTTGTTGGACACGACCGACATGCGCGTCTGCTGCGCATCCAGTCCGGTCTTGGCGACCCACAAAGCCTGATTCATGACCCGATTCCTCTGATGGTGGCCCCGAGATCCGCGAGGGGCAGGGGGACTGATGCATGTGCCGTGCCAAAAATGCGCCGGCGTTTCGGCGGCGGCGGCACGGCGCGCGTAACTGGCTTAGCCGTTCAGGCGCAGCAGGGTGTTGGCCGACTGCGCGTTCTCGTCGCCGTGCTTGATCACCTTGACCTGCATCTCGAACTGGCGCTGCAGCTGGATCATTTGCACCAGCGCGCCGGCCGCATCGACGTTGCTGCCTTCCAGCGCGCCGGTGTGGACCGCGCTGCCGGTGGCCAGGGCGAAGGCCTGGGTGGGATCGTCGCTGATGTTGCGCATCAGCCCGTCGGGGCGGCGTTCCAGGCGCTCGGCCGGGGCCTGCACCACCTTCATCTTGCCGACCACGGCCATCGCCTGCGGGCCTTCGCCCAGCGGCACGATCGACACCGAGCCGTCCTCGCCGATCTCCAGCGACTGGTGCGGCGGGATCGCCATCGGATTGCCCTGGTCGTCGAGCACCGCGCGGCCGCTGGAGGTGACCAGCTGGCCGTTCGGGGTCACCGCCAGCTCGCCGCCGCGCGTGTACGCTTCCTTGCCGTCGCTGGCCTGCACCGCCAGCCAGTTGTCGGCGCTGAGCGAGACGTCCAGCGCATTGCCGGTCACCTGCTGCGCGCCGACGTCGCGGTTGAAGCCCTGGTCGATATGCAGCGCATCGATCCGCGACGGATAACCGGCGCCCTTGATGCGGAATGCCTCGGTATTGGCCAACGCCGCCTTGAAACCGGCGGTATCGACGTTGGCCAGATTGTGCGACACCGTGCCCTGCGCCTGCAGCGAAGCGCGGGCGCCGGTCATGGCGACGTAGAGTGCTTTGTCCATCGGGAGCTCCTGGGAGCCGGGACTCGGGACCCGGGACCCGGGACTCGGAAAAGCGTGGAGATCGGCAGGCCTGCGTTATTGCCCTGCTGCCGTTGCTTTTCCGAGTCCCGAGTCCCGAGTCCCGAGTCCCGACATCACCATCAACGAATATTGATGATGGTCTGAGTGACCTGATCCTGGGTCGAGATCATCTGCGAGTTGGCCTGGAAGTTGCGCTGCGCGACGATCATGTTGACCAGCTGTTCGGTGAGGTCGACGGTGGAGGCTTCCAGCGCGCCGGACTGCACACTGCCGAAATCCGAGGTTCCCGGCGCGCCGGTGCGGGCATTGCCCGAGGCCGAGCTTTCCGCCCACACGTTGTCGCCGAGCGAGCTCAGCCCCTGCGGGTTGACGAAGTTGGTCATCGCCACCTGGCCCAGCGCCTTGTCGGCGTTGTTGGAATAGCGGGCGAAGACCACGCCGTTGGCGTCGATGCTGATCGAGTTGAGCTTGCCGCTGGCGTAGCCGTCCTGGCGCGCGTCGCGCAGCGCGAAGGCTTCGCCGTACTGGGTCGAGCCGCTCACGTCCAGGGTCAGGTTGAGGGTGCCGGCGCCGGTGCTGGGGGTGAACGTGCTCAGCGCGATCCTGCCGTCGGCGGGCGTGGTGAGCTTGCCGTTGCCGTCGAACTGGATCGTGCTCGTGGTGCCGACCGCAGTGCCGTCGACATAGTTGTGCACCTGCCACTCGTTGGCGTTGCCGGTCTTGACGAAATACGAGGTCTGGGTGTGGCTGACGCCCAACGAGTCGTAGACGGTGATGCCGCCGGTGGAATGGTTGTAGCTGTTGGCGTCGCTCGGGCTGAAGGTGGCGACGGTCGGGGTCTTGGCGTTGCCGGGCAGGGTGAACATCAGGCTCACCGTTTCGCTCTGCTTGGGCGAACTGTCGGTGGTCAGCAGCTGCAGATCGGTCAGCGTGCCGACCGCGAAGCCGTTGCCGTTGGCCGCCGGCGGGAACACCTGCAGCTTGGCGCCCTGCGGGTTGACCACGTAGCCGTTGTCGTCGGTCTGGAAGTTGCCGGCGCGCGAGTAGACCTTGGCGCCGTTGTTGGTCAGGGTGAAGAAGCCGTCGCCGGAGATCGCCATGTCCAGGTTGCGCCCGGTCGGATCGACGTTGCCCTGCGAGAACTGCTGGGCGACGTTGCTGACCCGCACGCCGGCGCCGATCGCATTGCGCGCCAGGCCGTAGCCGGTGGCGGAGAACAGGTCGGCGAACTCGGCGCGCGATTCCTTGAAGCCGGTGGTGTTGACGTTGGCGATGTTGTTGGCGGTGACGTTGAGGTCGGAGTTGGCCGCTTTGATGCCGGACAGCGAAGTATTGAAACCCATGATGGACTCCTGTGGATTGGCCGGCTCAGCTGACGCGGAGCACGTTGGCGAGCGGGGCGGTGCCCAGCCCGGTCAGGTCGAGGTAGATGCCGTCCGAGCCGATGGTGGCGCTCTCGACCGGGGCCTGGACGTAGGTGGACAGCGCGGTGTTGGTGCCCTTGCTGTCGGTAAGCGTGGCGCTGACGCCGTAGGTGCCGGGCGGCAGGCGGGTGCCGGCGCTGTTGGTGCCGTCCCAGCTGAAATTGACCTCTCCGGCCTTGCTGGCGTTGACGCTGATCTGCTTGACCGCGTTGCCGTTGGCGTCGCTGACGGTGAGGTTGACGATGCCGGCGCCGGGCGCGGCGATCACGCCGTTGGCGCCGCCGTCGCTGCCCAGCGGCATCGTCGCCGACGGCACCAGCACCTTGTGCCCGACCAGCTGCGCGCCGCGCAGGATCTGGTCGCTGCTCATCGAACTGGACAGCGCGGTCACGGTCTTGTTGAGGTCGCCGATGCCCTGCACGGTGGACAGCTGCGCCATCTGCGACACCATCTGGCTGTTGTCCATCGGCTTGAGCGGGTCCTGGTGCTGCAGCTGCTCGGTCATCAGCTTCAGGAAGTCGGCCTGGTTCAGCGACGACGACTTGTTGGCAGTGGTCTTGCCGGCGCTGGCGCCGGTCAAGCCGAGGCTGGAATAAATGTCGTTGGAAACGGTACTCATCGGTACGTCCTAGGCCCTAAGGCGGCGGGAGGGAGGGCGCTTAGCGGCCCATGGTCAAGGTGGCCAACGCCAGTTCCTTGGCGGTGTTGAGGACTTCCACGCCTGCCTGGTAATTGCGCGAGGCGGAGATCAGGTTGACCATCTGCGACACCGGGTCCACGTCCGGCGAATAGATGTAGCCGTCGGCATCGGCGAGCGGATGGCCGGGCTCGTAGCGCTTGATCGGCGGATCCTTGCTCTGGGTGATTTCCTTGACGTTGACCCCGGTCAGGCTGCTGTCGTGCGGGTTGCGCACGGCCTGGAAGATCGGCTCGATCGGCTTGTAGGCCGCTTCGGCCGAGCCGGCCACCGAATCGGCGTTGGCCAGGTTGCTGGCGATGGTGCTCAAGCGCACCGACTGCGCCTGCAGCGCGGAGCCGGCGACATCGAAGATCGGCAGATTGCTCATGCTTATTGGCCTGTGATCGCGGTGAGCATGCCGCGCACCTTGGATTCGACGAAGCTCAGCGAGGCGCGGTACTCCAGCGCGGCGCGGCCATAGGCGGCACGCTCGACGTCCGCATCGACGGTATTGCCGTCGAGGCTGGGCTGCTTGGCCTCGCGGGTGACCTGGAACGGGTTGAGCCCGTTGCCGCTGCCGCCCACCGCGATGTGGCGGCTGTCTGTGGCCTGCAGCTGGCTGCCGTCGCGCTGGCCCTGCGCGGCGCGCATCGCCGCGTCGAAATCCAGGTCCTGGGCCTTGTAGCCGGGCGTATCGACATTGCTCAGGTTGCTGGCGATCAGCTTCATCCGTTGCTCGCGCAGCGGCAGGGCGTCGCCGTGGACACCTAAATAGGATGAAATCAGATTGGACATGGCGCGCTCCCGCGGTTCGTTGCAGGAGTACAGGCAAAGTCTGTGCCAGAACTGGGGTGTGTGCGCGATGCGGCGCGGGGAGCGGCCTTCGCCCTTGCGGCGGAAGGCGTGCTGCCGGGGTGCCCGGCGTCGCTCCGGGCACCGCGGAAGGCTAGGCGGCCTGGGCCTCGGCGACCACCCGCAGCCGTGCCAGTACGTAGTCGGCCAGTTCGTGCGGGCTGTACTTGGCGACGAAGGCGTTGGCGCCGACGCGCTCCACCATGGCGTTATTGAACACGCCCGACAGGGAGGTGTGCAGCAGCACGTACAGGCCGGCCAGGCCGGGATGGCGCCGGATTTCCGTCGTCAGCGTATAGCCGTCCATGGCCGGCATCTCGATGTCGGAGATCACCATGGCATAGCGATCGGCCGGATTCTCGCCGCCGGCGTGGATCTGCAAGAGATGGTCCAGGGCCTGGCGACCATCAGACAATAGGGTGGCGCCGACCCCGAGCTGGTCGAGCACGCTGCGGATCTGCTGCCGCGCCACGCGCGAGTCGTCCACCACCAGCACCTGCAGTTGCGAGCCGATGAGCGCCAGCGCCGGGTCGATCTGCGCGTCGGTGCGGTTCTGGGCGATGTCGGCGAGCACGCTTTCCACGTCTATGACCTGGATCAGCTCGCCCTGGAAGCGGGTCACCGCAGTCAGGTAGCTGGATTCGGCACCCAGTTCCGGCGGCGGATGGATGTCTTCCACCGCGATGTTGACGATGCGCTCCACGCCGCTGACGAGGAAACCCTGCACCGAGCGGTTGAACTCGGTGACCACCAGGTAGCCGGGCGCCTTGTCGGCGTGCGTCTCGCGTTCCGGATGGCCGATCGCCAGGCCCAGATCGAGCACCGGCACCGAACGGCCGCGGACATCGGCGACCCCGGAGAATTGCAATGGCAGCCCCGGCACCTGGAACAGCTCCGGACGGCGCAGCACTTCCTGCACCTTGAAGACGTTCACGCCAAAAAGCTGACGGCCGCCCAGCCGGAACAGCAGCAGGGCAAGCCGGTTGTGGCCCGCCAAGCGGGTGCGCTGGTCGATTCGGTTGAGCAGGTCATGAGACATGGGGTTCATATCGGCGCCCTCGCGGCGGAACTTGAGGCCGGGCTGCGGCAATGCGCCCGCGAATCGCGGCACGGGCTTTGCATGGCAGTGGCGACACCTTCATAAAGAGACGGCCATGCGCCTGATCCTGTTAGTGGTCCTGCTGGCGGCGACGCCGGCCTGGGCCGCGGAATTCCAATCGGTGGACTCGATCCGCGCCGCAGCGCTGTCCACCCTGGGTGCCGACGCCGACGCCGAGGCGACGCTGGACCCCTCGGTGCGCGTGCCGTTGTGCCCGGCGCCGCTGCAGGCCCAGCCCACCGGCACCACCACGGTGGAGGTGAGCTGCCCGCGCGAGGCCGGCTGGCGTCTGTTCGTGCCGCTCAAGGTGCGGCGTCTGCAGAACGTGCTGGTGCTGGGCCGCGGGCTGGCCGCTGGGGAAACCGTCGGCGCCGCCGATATGGTTATCGAGAAGCGCGACGCGGCGCGGATCGTCGGTGCGGCAATGACCGATCCGGCGGCCGCGATCGGGCGGGTAGTGCGGCGCACGCTGCCGGCCGGCACGCTGCTGTCGGCCAGCGATCTGGTCGCGCAGCGGCTGGTGCGGCGCGGCGACAATGTGGCACTGGTGGCGCGCAACGGGGGACTGGAAGTGCGCATGGCCGGGCGCGCATTGAGCGATGGGGGCGAGAACGAGCGGGTGACCGTCGAAAACCTGTCGTCGCGGCGGGTGCTTCAGGGGACCGTGTCACAAAATGGCGACGTTTTTGTGACGCGTTGAGATCTGGCCTAAAGTTCGTCGGTGTAGGGCCGTTACCTACACCGAACCCGTAGCAGGATCACCCACATGAGCCAGAAAATCGAAGGGAGCTTGCCCAGCCAGGCCACGCTCCGTACCACGGCCGTCAACACCAAGGCCGCCTCCGGTGCGTCCGAGGATGGACAGAACCGTGCGGTGGGCGCCACGGCCGCGACCGACAGCCTGCGCCTGACCGGCGAAGCGTCCGGCCTGCAGAGCCTGCAGCGCCAGCTGTCGGCGGCGCCGGCGGTGGACAGCAACCGGGTCGAGTCGGTGCGCAGCGCGTTGCAGGGCGGCACCTACAAGATCAACCCGGACGCGATCGCCAGCCGTATGCTCGATCTGGACCAGCAGCTAAGCGCATGAACATCTCCGTGACCAACCCCTTGCAACAGCTCAGCGACGCACTCGCCGGCGAACGGCAGGCGTTGTTGGATCACAACGTGGAAGGGCTGATGCGGGCCACCAGCGACAAGCTGGCGGCGCTGCGGGCGCTGGAGGCCGACGTGCCGGCAGGGGCCGAAGCCGAATCGCGGCTGCGTGAACTGGCCGACGCCAACCGTGCCAACGGCGCACTGCTGTCGCGGCGGCGGCGCGAAGTGAACTGGGCGCTGCGTCACCTGGGCCGCAGCGAAAGCGCGCCGTCCTATGACGCCAACGGCCAGTCCAGCACCTTGCGCATGAGCCGCTCGCTGGCGATCGCCTAAGTCCCTGGCGACGCCAACGGCGTCGCCAGGCTCCAAGGCGACGTGGCGGTCAGCTGCCGTGTCCACGCTCCGATAATGGCATCGGCGTATATTGAGCGTCCGCTCGTTACCCGTTGCCTTTCGTGAATTTCGCCGATCCCGATTACACCGATACGGTGCCGTTGCCTTCGCGCAAAAGCCTGCTCGCACTGAGCGAGCTGATCGACGAAGGCCTGGTACTGTTTCGCGCCGATGGCCGCCTGCTGCTGGCCAATAGCGCCGCACGCGGCCACCTGTGCAATACCGACGTCTTCGACGACCGCGCCCTGGGCGAGCGCCTGGCGCAGTGGCTGCCCAGCGATGCGCTGTCGCAGGCGCGCAGCCATGGCCGCTGGAGCGGCAGCCTGCCGACCGAAGAACACGTGGTGCTGGCGCACCTGTATTTCCATGCCGAGGGCGACGATGGCCACTATCTGGTGCTGATCCAGGGCATCGAAGGCCAGCAGGACTACGAACAGGAACTGCAGCAGCGCCATGCCGAGCTGCGCCAGGCCTATCTGCGCCTCAACGGCGCGCAGGAAAAACTGCTGCAGTCGGAGAAGATGGCCTCGATCGGTCAGCTCGCCGCCGGCGTCGCGCACGAGATCAACAACCCGATCGGCTACGTGCATTCCAACCTGGGCAGCCTGCAGGAATACCTGCGCAGCCTGTTCACCCTGATCGAGGCCTACGAGCGCGCCCTGCGCGCGCCCGATCCGAAGGCGCTGATCCCGGAGATCGACGACATCCGCAACCGCTTCGACATCGACTTCATCAGCCGCGACCTGCCGCAGCTGATGGCCGAATCGCGCGAGGGCATCGAGCGGGTGACGCGGATCGTGCGCGACCTCAAGGACTTCTCGTATTCCGGCCGCGAGGAATCGTGGAAGCTGGTGGACCTGCATGCCGGGCTCGAGTCCACGATCAACATCATCTGGAACGAGCTCAAGTACAAGGTCACCCTGGACCGCCACTACGGCAACCTGCCGTTGGTCGAGTGCCTGCCGTCCGAGCTCAACCAGGTGTACATGAACCTGCTGCTCAACGCCGGCCAGGCGATCGGCGAGCGCGGCAGCATCGTGGTCAGCACCGGCCAGGACGGCGAGGAGGTCTGGATCGAGTTCAAGGACTCCGGCGCCGGCATTCCGGCGGATCTGCTGCAGCGCATCTTCGACCCCTTCTTCACCACCAAGCCGGTCGGCAGCGGCACCGGCCTGGGCCTGTCGATCTCCTACGGCATCGTCAACAAGCACCACGGCCGCATCGACGTGACCAGCACCGTCGGCGAAGGCTCATGCTTCAGGATTGTGATTCCGGTGCGGCAACCGAAGTGAGGGCGGGACCCGGGACCCGGGACCCGGGACTCGGGAAAGCAACGGCAACGGCACGGCAACACCGGCACGCCGGGAGGGCCGCTTTTCCGAGTCCCGAGTCCCTGCTTCACACCTGCCCATCCCGCCGCTGCTCATCATGCGTGCGAAACGCCTGGCGGATGTGCTCGCGCAGTTCGTCGTCGTTCCACGGCTTGGTCAGGAAACGGTAGATCGCGCCGCGGTTGATCGCGTCGGTGACCGTGGCCAGGTCGGTGTAGCCGGATAGCACCAGGCGGATGGTGTCGGGGTACAGCATCTTGACCCGGCCCAGGAACTCGGTGCCGCTCATGTCGGACATGCGCTGGTCGGACAGGATCACCTGCACGTCGTTGGTGGCGAGCAGGTCGAAGGCGTCGCGCACGTTGCCGGCGGCCAGGATCCGGTAGCCGTCGCGGCGGAACAGACGCACCAGCGAGCGCAGTACGTTCTCCTCGTCGTCGAGCAGCAGCAGGGTGCGGTCCGGACGGGTCTCGGTGAACGATTCCGGGCGCAGATAGCGGCGCCGCAACGCCATGCCCGCGGCCTCGGCCGACATCGGTTCGCCGAACAGGTAGCCCTGGAAGATGTCGCAGTCGTTGCGGCGCAGGAAGCCCAGCTGCGCCTGCGACTCCACGCCGTTGGCGATCACCACCATGCCCAGCTGGTGGCCCATGGCGATGATGGCGCGGGCGATCGCCGCCTCGCGATTGCCGGCCGGCGCGCTCTTGATGAAGCTGCGATCGATCTTCAGCTTGTCCACCGGATAGCGCACCAGCGCACTAAGGCTGGAATCGCCGGTGCCGAAGTTGTCCAGGCTCAGGCTGATGCCCTCGCGGCACAGGTTGGCCAGGGTTTCGTGGACGAAGTTGACGTTGTTGGTCAACGCGCTTTCGTTGATCTCCAGCACCATCATCTGTGGCGGCACGCCGGCGGCCTGCAGCGCCGACATCACTTCGTTGAAGAAGGTCGGGCGCAGCAGCTGCAGGGTGGAGACGTTGACCGAGATGGTGAAGTCGTCGAAGCCCTGGTCGCGCCACAGCCGCGCCTGGCGCAGCGCGCCCTCCATCACCCAGGTGCCGATCTGCACGATCACGCCCAAGCGCTCGGCGGTGCGCATGAACCGCTCCGGCACCAGGATGCCCAGCGTCGGCGATTGCCAGCGCAGCAGCGATTCCATGCCGACCACGCGGCCGTCGCGGGCGCTGACCATGGGTTGGTAGCGCAGGCGCAGTTCGCCGTTGGGGATCGCATCGACGATCTGCCGCGAGATGATGCTCTCGCTGTGCGCGCTGGGCGGGCCGTCGGCCGCGTACAGGCGCACCATGTTGCCGCCCTCGCGCGCTGCCTGGTAGACCGCGTCCTCGGCATAGTCGAGCAGCGTGGACAGGCGCGCGGAGTGTTCCGGGCACAGGCTCACGCCGATTTTGCCGGTCATGAACAAGGTGTAGGGCAGCACCGACAGCGGCAATTCGATCTGCTGCCGGACCTCCTCGGCGAAGGCCTCCGGCGGCGGCACATCGGCGGTGCGCGGCACCGCCATGATCAGCTCGTCGCTGCCGTGGCGCCACAGCAGGCCGCGCCCGCGCAGATGCGCCTGCAGCCGCTGCGCCAGCAGCGCCAAGGCGTGGTCGCCGACTTCCGCGCTCATGTTCTCGTTGATCGAGGCGAAGTGGTCGATGTCGATGTGCAGCAGCATCACCCCCGGCCCGCCGGCCAGCGCCTCGGCGATCATGCCGGTCAGCGCCGGATGACCCGCGCCCAGGCGCGACGGCAGTTCGTCGTCTTGCGGCAAGGCGGCAGCGGGATTCCACATCGTGTCAGGGTCCAGGTGGATGCGTCGGCGTCGCCGCCGTGGTATAGGGCAGGCACAGCGTCACCCGTGTGCCGGCACCGGGCGCGGTGTCGATCTGCAGGGTACCGCCTGCGCTCTGCGCGCGCTCGCGCATCACGATCAGGCCCAGCCCGCGCGGGCCGGCCGGATCGAAGCCGTCGCCGTCGTCGACCACCTCCAGGCGCAGCTGCCGGTGCTGCTCGTCGCTCAGCGCCATGCGCACTTCGCCGGCACAGGCGTGGCGCAGCACGTTGGTCAGGCTCTCCTGGGCGATGCGGAAGCAGGCTTGCTCGACCTCGCCGCTGGGCCGCGCGGGCAGGGTGGCGATCTCCAGTTGCAGGCGCACCGGCGAGGCGCGGAACAGCATGCCGGCCTGCCAGCGTAGCGCCGCCTCCAGGCCGAGCGCGTCCAGTTGCGGCGGGCGCAGCAGGGTAGAGAGGTTGCGCAGCTTGGTGATGCTGCTGTCGGCCAGCTGCACGATCTCGTTCAGGTCTTCGCGACGGCGCTCGGCATCGGCTTCGTCCAGCGCCGCGTGCGCCGACAGCTTCATCGCGGTGATCGCCTGGCCGATGTCGTCGTGCAGGTCGCGCGAGATCGCGCGGCGTTCGTCCTCCTGCAGCGAGAATAGCCGTCGCGCCATCGCCTGCAGTTCGCGGTTGCTCAGCGCCAGCGCGTCGCGCATGCGCTCCGGTTCGCTGAGGTCGCGCACGATCAGCAGCTGGCAGTCGCGGCCGCTGTAGCGGACCTTGCCGAACGACAGCCCGGCTTGGAACGAGGAGCCATCGCGGCGGCGCATGCGCGCGGCGGCGCTGCGCTCGCCCTTGTTGCCGGCATCGCGCATCTGCTCGCGCACCTGCTGCAGATCGCCGGGGTAGACCAAGCCTTGCAGCGGTTCGCCGAGCAGGTTCTCGCCTTCGTAGCCGAACTGCCAAGCGCAGGCCGCGTTGGCGTATAGCACGTGTTCCTGGTGCAGGATCGCGACCCCGTCGGGCAGCACTCGCACCAATTCGCGGAATTGTTCCTCGCGCTCGTGCAGCAGGCGCCGCGAACGTTCGTGCTCGGTCACGTCCTGCAGGGTGCCGCGCACGCAGGCCGCGCCGGCGTCGTCGCTGGCCGATTCGGCGCGCAGGTGCAGCATGCGCGCCTGGCCGTCGGCGGCCAGCACCGGCAGCAGCATGTCCAGCTGCACCGGTGCGGCGCCGCACAACTCCTCGAGCATGTGCTGGATGCGCGACTGCGAGGCCAGGTCGGCAGGCACCAGCAGTTCGTCCAGGCGATGCTGGCGCGGCTGCTCCGGCGCGCGCCGGCCGAGCATCCGGTACACCTGGTCGGAATAGCGGCCCAGGCCGCTGGCCGGGTCCAGTTGCCAGGAGCCCAGGCGGGCGATCGCCTGTGCTTCCTCCAGCCGCAGCAGCGCCTGGTCGCGGCGCCGCTGCGCCTCGTGCTCGGCGCTGCGGTCGCTGATCACCACCAGCCGCGCGCCGCGGCCGCGGTAGTCCAGGCCGGTGCTGCGCGCCTCGGCCATGCGCAGGCTACCGTCGCGCAGGCGCAGCGGCTCGGCCACCACGCAGACCTTGGACGGGGTGTCGCGGATCGACTGGATCACCTCGCCCATGCGCTCGGCCGCACTCGGTGGCCACAGCCTGCCCAGTTCCAGCCCGACGAAGGTGTCGTGCGGCCAGCCGAAGAAGGCGACCGCGGCCGGATTGACGTCCACCACCCGCAGCGTTTCCGGGTCGTAGACCAGCATCGGGCTGGGGTTGGCCTGGAACATCTGTCGGTAGCCGGCCTCGGACAGCGCCAGCTGCGCGTGCACCTGCACCGCGCCGCGCACCAGCGGGCGCAGCAGGCAGTACAGGGCGATGGCAGTCAACAGCAGGAACACGGCGTCGTTGACCAACTGCAGTATGGCCAGCGTATGCGTGTTGTCTACGGATCGAACCAGCAGCAGATCGCTGCCCAGCGACCAGATCAGGCCGAGCAGCAGGTACAGCAGCGCGGTCCGCCAGATGCCCCGGTCCAGCCGCTGCGCCAGACGCATGCCCGAGGACGGGGAGGTCAGGGAGAGATCGCGTTGTGGTTGCATGCCCCGACAGCCTGGTGCGGCGGTATTCGTCCACCGCCATCTTACCGGCAAGCGCCGGCCGCGGCCCACTGCGGCCGCGGCCGCCGGCCAGGCTGGGTGCTCAACTAATGCTGCCGGGTGCCGTTATCACCTTCGTCCGTCGGCATCAGCGCTGGCAGAAACGGAGCACCTCGGCGTGGATCAGGGCGTCATCGCAAGCTTGCTGCAGCATCCGCTCACCTCGGCCGTGGTCCTGTTGGACGCCGAAGGGCGGCCGCTGGCCGCGAACCGGGCCGCGCAGGCGCTGGAGCTGCCGCGTACGGTGGAGGCCTATGCCGAGCTGATGCGCGACGTGCGCGAGCGCCTGCTCGGCGGCGAGAGCATGCTCGCCTGCGCGCTGCCCGGCACCGCCGGGCGGCGCCTGGACGGCTGGCTGCGCGCGGTGCGCGACGATGCCGGCGCGCTGCTGGCATACACCCTGAGCGTGCCCGAGCCGGTCGGCAGCGACGGCGCCACGCGCTGGGAAATCGCGCTGGACAGCGCCGAACACGGCCTGTGGGACTGGGACATCCCCAGCGACAAGACCTTCCGTTCCGAGCGCTGGAGGCAGATGCTCGGCTACCAGGGCGATGCGCCGGACTACGGACTCAATGCGCTGCTGCCGCTGGTGCACAGCGACGACCAGGCCCGCCTGCGCGAGGCGATCCGTGCCCATTTCGAAGGCCGCAGCGCGACCTACGTGTGCGAATTCAGGCTGCGCCAGCAGGATGGTCAGTGGCGCTGGATCCTGGATCGCGGCCGCATCGTCGCGCACACCGCCGACGGCAGCCCGCTGCGCATGGTCGGCACGCATACCGACATCCACGAACAGAAGCTGCTCGAGCAGCGCCTGCGCGACCAGCAAACCCTGCTGCGCGAGGCGCAGCGCATGACCAGCATGGGTAGCTGGTCGTGGGATCCGCCGCAGAACCGGATCTGGTGGTCGCGCGAATTCCTGCGCGTGACCGGCCTGACCGAGGAACACCAGCCGAGCAGCCGCGGCTGGCTGCGCCTGCTCAGCCGCGAGTCGGCGGCGCAGGTGCTGTCGACCTGGCGGCGCATGCAGCGCGACGGCAAGCAGGCCAACTTCGAGGTCGAGCTGGTGCGCGGCAGCGAGGCGCCGCTGCACCTGCGCGTCTGGGCGCAACCGCAGCTGGAAGCCGATGGCCGTATCCAGCGCGTGCTCGGCCAGGTGCAGAACATCACCGAGCAGCGCCAGACCGACGCGCTGATCCGCTGGCGCACCGAACTGCTCAACCGCGTCTCGGCGCTGGGCAAGATCGGCGGCTGCGAGATCGAGGTCGGCACCCGGCGCATGCAATGGACCGAGGAGTGCTACCGCATCCACGGCCTGCGCAAGGAAACCCTGGAACTGGACCAGGCGCTGGCGCTGTACACCCTGGATTCGCGCGATGCGTTCGAAGCGGCGCTGGCGCGGATCGCCCAGGGCGGGCTGCCCGAGCAACTGGACCTGTGCTTCCACCGGCCCTCCGGGCACCGGGTGTGGGTGCAGGTGCTGATCGAACTGGACGACCGCGACGGTCTGCCGCCGCGCTTCGTGGTGCTGTTCCGCGACATCAGCCGCGAACGCGAGGCCAGCGAGCGCATCGAACTGCTGGCCCACTACGACCTGCTGACTGGGCTGCCGAACCGGCAACTGCTGCGCGAGCAGGCGGAAACCGCGATGCACGACGCGGTGGAGCGCGGCAGCACCCTGGCGATGCTGTTCGTCGACCTGGACGGGTTCAAGAGCATCAACGATTCCTTCGGCCATGCCACCGGCGACGCGCTGCTGAAGCTGGCCGCCACGCGCATGCACCCGCAGCTGCGCACCAGCGACCTGTTCGGGCGCTTCAGCGGCGACGAATTCCTGGTGGTGCTGCGCGACCTGGCCGAGCCGAGCGACGCAGGCCATGTGGCGCGCAAGCTGATCGCCGCGCTGGCCGAGCCGCTGCACAACGGCGAGAACGTGATCAAGATCGGCGCCAGCATCGGCATCGCCTTTATGGAAGACGGGCGCCAGGACTTCGACAGCCTGCTGCGCGCCGCCGACGCGGCGATGTACGCGGCCAAGGAATCAGGCCGCAACACCTGCCACTACTACAGCCAGGATGTGCTGCTGCGCGCGCAGCGGCGCCTTGAGATCGAGCATGCGCTGCACGGCGCGCTGGACCGCGAGGAGTTCTCGCTGGTGTACCAGCCGCTGGTGCACGCGGCAGGCGAACGCGCGCCGGCGGTCGAGGCGCTGCTGCGCTGGCACCGCCCCGGCCATGGCCACTGCAATCCGGCCGAGTTCATTCCCATCGCCGAGGAATGCGGCGAGATCGTGCGCCTGGGCGACTGGGTGATCAACGAAGCCTGCCGCCAGGCCGCCGCCTGGGATGCGGCGGGGCTGAACTTCGACCGCGTGTCGGTGAACGTGTCGGCGATGCAGCTGCGCGACCGCGGCTTCGCCGAGCGGGTGCTGGAACTGTGCCAGCGCAACAACTGGTCGCCGAAGCGGCTGGAGCTGGAGCTGACCGAGTCGGCGCTGATCCGCGACACCGAATCGCTGCGCCGCTGCTTCGAACTGTTCGAGCAGGAAGGCGTGCTGCTGGCGGTGGACGACTTCGGCACCGGCTTCTCCAACCTGCATTACCTCAATCGCTTCCCGGTGCAGCGGCTGAAGATCGACCGCAGTTTCGTGCAGGACATGCTCATCGACAGCGGCACCGCCAAGGTCACCCAGGCGATCGTGCAACTCGGCCATGCGCTGGGCATGCAGGTGGTGGCCGAGGGCGTGGAGACGGCGCAGGAAGAGGCGCTGCTGCGCGAGCAGGGCTGCGACGAGATCCAGGGCTATCTGCACTCGCGGCCGCTGCCGCCGCGCGAACTGGCGGCGTGGTTGCGGGCGCGCCAGAGCGTGCTGCCGGCGACCTTGCCGCGGCTGGTGCTTGCTGCGCAGTGAACGCGCGCGGCGGGCGTTTGCGCGGCGCTATTGCAGCGCCGCATTTGCTGGCTATACTTCGCGGCCATCGTTCCCGGCCAGAGGCCACTTCCTTGGACAGTCATCCTAGACCGACGCTGCAGCTGTCGAGCTGACAGGACCGCCAAGGTCTGGGTTCGTCCCAGATGGATCCCGTCCGCTCAGGACGGGATCGTTCGCCACCGCCGCACCGGCGCTGGCCACAGACCCCGCAGCACGCAAGCCCGATCCGCGAGGACCCCGAGCGTAGCCACTGGCGTTTCCGCATCCGGAGCCGCCCATGCCTGTCGTCGTTGTCGCCATCCATTTCGTCACTGCCGGTTGCCCGCGCGCATGCCGCGGCCAGTCCGTGCCGCATCGCGGCGCCTGCCGCCGCACCGCGCGATGCTGGCGCAGCAGCGGCTGACGCCTGGCTGGAACATTCGCGCGCCACACTGGGCGGTCGTCCCACGCGCGTTCCCGTAATTCCCTACCACCCGCGCGGCGCGCCTGGCGCCGCCGTCCTGCCGGAACCTTCCCATGGTGCTATTCCCCCGCGACCGCAACGCGCCCGACCATGTCGCCGCACGCCCCGGCGTGCTGCCCAATCTGCACGACCTGGCGGTGTTCGCGCTGCTGCTGGCGCTGGGCGTGCTGCTGCTGCACGGCGCCGCCGACATGCGCGCGCCGCTGCCGCCGCCGGGCACCGAAGCGGTCTCGCTGGGCCTGCAGCATTTGCCCGAATACGGCCTGCGCACCACCTTGCGCATGTTCGCGGCGATGGCCGCCTCGCTGCTGTTCACCTTCGTCGTGGCGACTCTGGCGGCCAAGAGCCGCCGCGCCGAGCGGCTGATCGTGCCGGCGCTGGACATTCTGCAATCGGTGCCGGTGCTGGGCTTCCTGACCTTCACCGTGACCTTCTTCCTGGGCCTGTTTCCTGGCCGGCAGATCGGCGCCGAACTGGCCTCGATCTTCGCCATCTTCACCAGCCAGGCCTGGAACATGGCCTACTCGTTCTACCAGTCGCTGCGCAACGTGCCGCGCGACCTGGACGAGGTCACCCGCGGTTTCGGCCTGTCGTCGTGGCAGCGCTTCTGGCGGCTGGAAGCGCCGTATGCGACGCCGGCGCTGATCTGGAACATGATGATGTCGATGTCCGGCGGCTGGTTCTTCGTGGTCGCCTCCGAGGCGATCACGGTCGGCGACCACACCCTGGAACTGCCCGGCATCGGCTCCTACCTGGCGTTGGCGATCGCGCAGCGCAACTTCGCCGCGGTCGGCTGGGCGGTGCTGGCGATGGCCGTGCTGATCGTGCTGTACGACCAGTTGCTGTTCCGCCCTATCGTCGCCTGGTCGGACAAGTTCCGCGCCGAACTCACCGCCTCGCAGGACAAGCCGCAATCGTGGCTGTACGACCTGTTGCGGCGCACCCGCCTGGCCAAGCGCCTGGTCGCGCC